>CALLUQ010000088.1 GCA_938010565.1 uncultured Flavobacteriales bacterium | reverse complement strand
AGTTTGGTTCTGGTTGTCGATGGTTCGTTCATTGACTCTTTGAAGTCGTAAGGTAGAATTAAAGGCATATATGAATTACGAGTACCTTCAGATGGAACTGGATGCGTTTTTCAATTTTAAACCCCGAGATTATCATAAATTTTCGATAGGCTTAGGGCTGAATGGGTTTCCACTTGCAGGCTTCGATCACATTGATGCATTATCAATTCCTACTCAACCATAAACACATCATTTTCAGAATTTTAATAAACCATCCATACTATATGAGTTATCGGCCATGTTAATCGTTGAGGCAGGCATCAGGTTAAGAAATCTTTTCGGAATTCGATATAGCTTTGGTAGCCATCAAAAAGAATAAACTTAAAAAAGCACAGGCATTATACCAGAGAAATGAACCTTTTTTGCAAAGCCGGTGCAGCGGATCCATTTTGCTTTTGGCCCTGCCCGCGATAAAAGGTTCCGGCCCCGACCCGGTCTTCGCCAGATGGTTGTTTTGTTGCTTACGGCAGCCTTTTTATTTTTTTCTTACAAACGGATTACCATATGCAGGGTTGATAAGAAAAGCCGTATCGGTTAAGGTGGCGAGAAAGGCAATTATTTTTTCTTTCTCGTCTTTTGTCAACCGTACCCCTCCCTGATGGGCATACTCCATTTTTGGATCAATGTTGTAGCTATTGTTTACTCCTTCACTGTAAAAGTCGAGTACTTCTTCCAGGGTTTGGAACCGTCCGTCGTGCATATAAGGTGCCGTTACGGTAACGTTTCTCAACGACGGAATTTTAAAAGATCCGACATCCTTTAATTGTCCGGTAATTGCTGCTTTTCCTTTGTCCTTATAGCCGTCCGGTTTAAAAACGGCCTCCAGCCCGTTGTTGCTGAACGTTGCGGTTGTGCCCAGAGCATCTGCATCTGTGGTGTGGCAATGCAAACAGTCGCCTTTGGTCTGGTCGTTCACGAGCACAAACCCTTCGTATTCGTCGGCCGTAAAAAAGACCTCCCCTCTCAGTACCTGATCGTACCTGGAATTGTTGGAAATAAGCGTACGTTCAAATTGTGCAATGGCTCTGGCTATCAAAACACTGTCCATTTCGACGTTGCCAAAAGCCGCCCGGAATTTTGGCCGGTAAAAATCGCTTTGCCTGATGCGCTGAACTGCGGTGGTCCAGTTCAGGTTCATTTCATCGTGTGCCCTTACGGGATGAAAAACCTGCTCTTCAATGCTCGCTGCCTTTCCATCCCAAAACAAAGACGGGTACCACGCAAGATTAAACAACGGCATGGTATTGCGTGCCATCGGTTTTCCGCCGATCCCCTTGCTGAAACGGTTGGGTGCATCGGAAAAGGCAGCTTCCTGTTTGTGGCAACCCGCACAGGATACACTATGATCGGCACTCAGTATGGGGTCATAAAATAAAAACCGGCCCAACGCCGCTCCTTCCACTGTTGGCGGATTGGCAGTGGCAGGCATTTCAGGAAAAAATTCCAACCCGGAAAACGTATAAAGTACCGGTTTATCGGCATCCTTAAAACCCAAGATCACGATCGTAGCGATCACAACCGTAAAAACCGGCAGGTCTGTTTTACGAAAGTCCATACGTTACTATCGTTCAAGCACTACCTTGAATGTTTCCGATGTAATGTTGGTTTTGATGCGGAGGAAATAAATACCCTCCGGATGTTGGCTGATATCCACATAAAACCGGGTAGGACTGATGCCCCATTGCTGCACCACCTTGCCTTCAACATTAACGAGTTCGATTTTTTCAATAATGTGGAATGCATCGCGCTTTTTGGCCGTTATATTCACCTTGCCGGTTGTGGGGTTGGGAGTAACTTTCATGTACTCCTTCTGCTCCGTTTCGCTCACGGTATGAATCCAGGTTATGCCGGCCATCATATTGTCTATGAGCCAACCTTCTTTGTTATTGTCAACGGAATCGGATGTGAACGTAAACCTGAAATGAATGGTGTCGGGAAACACACTCATCCACGACATATCAAAACAAAGCCAGATGTTTTTCCAGGTACTGTCTGTTCCGGTAAAGGCATAATCTCCGTTCATCAGCATACCCTCGTTTACCGGATCAAAACCATAAAAATTGTAAACATAAGGGTTGTTAAAGGCATTTTGCCAGGTATTGCCGCTGTCCATGGAAAACTCAACCACTCCTCCGTCAAAGGCGGCATCCATGTCCAGTTTTTGCATCCATTGCAGGGCAAATATTCCCCAGCCCCCCCAGTCGTTGTAAATCCTGATCCGGAACCTTGACGTATTATCCGTCGGATAGAAGTTTACGGTATCTGTTACGATGGCATTCGGAAGCGTTGCTGCACGGTTAAAAATCACTTTCTGTGGCGTTCCGATCTGCCACACGTTGGATGCCGAAGTGTCCATATCGATCAAAATAGAATTCGATACCAACGTGTCTGCACCGTCAAAATATTGATGGTAAGATTGGCTGTGGGCCAAAAATGGGGTGGTCAGGCCGATGAATCCGACTATAATTTTTCTTTTCATCTCAACTATTTTTTTAAGTTTTTACCAACGTTAACATAGCGAGAAGAACGGCAAAGCGATCCATGGGGAAGGCAAAAAAATGTATGCATTGCCCTGTTGAACAGCTTGACTGGCATAAAGATAGTAAAAAATACACACGGTCGTCCGCCCCCGGATCCGGGCCAAACACCATCGAAATATGCCGGACAAGAAATTTCAGGGGTTTTCACGATCGCTTTGCCGGATCTGAGCCATAAAGCATCGGTGGCGGATATCCGGGAGCATACTTTTTGAGGGGCTCCGGTGCGATGGGGCATCATTTTAAGATGTTCCCCCAATACCCCTATCGCCTTTTGGTTTCTGCCGAACTTGTTTCATCGGTCAGTGCGGTAATCCGCATGCCGTTTCGGTACCATCCGAAACGGCTGTAAGATTACGATCAGCCGGCAGCCGCATCAGTTCCATGTTCGAATTGGGCAATGCTACCTTAAAACGGAAAAGGGTTTCCCGATGCGGATATTTTTTTAGGTGATTGCTGTAAGCCAGGTAAAGTTTTCCGGGTTGGGGTTGGGGTTCATATACTAGGGTATGTCCGGTGTATTCGTAATAATAGTAAGGCAACTGAAAGGCAATTTCAGTTGCCATTATCACCGTATCCTGATAAAAAACATGGCCCGCAAAACGAATGGCAGGATACACCCTTTGCGGAGCACTAAAAAGATAGATCCGTTCTTCCCCTGCTATATGCACCACTTGTTTCATCAAATCCCGGTAAGGCCGTTTTTTATACTGGCCGGCCTGTACCTGAGGAAATACCACCAGATTAAGCGACAGGCGAACGCATATAAAAACTGCCACCACGAACCAGATGGTGGAATAAGATGTCCGTTTACGGATCAGAAAGTAAGCCAGCACCAGGAACACCATGCCCATAAAAACAACAGCACCCGTTGCAAAATGCCAATCCCGGAAAGGAATGAAAGGCAATACGAAGTGGCAAAGACTTGTAAGCAAAGCAATCCCACCAAAAACAACAAAAACGATCTTGCGGAATAAAAGGCTTTTCAGCAGTTGCGACAAAGGGGAAACGGCAAGGAGAAAAAAGAAGGGCAGAAACATGGATAAGTAGCGGGCTTTAAAGTCGGGCGAAAGCCAATAAAACACCACATTGACCATGATAAAAAACGCACTGAACCGCAGCAAACGATCGGACCGGACACTTTCTCTGAACCGTTTCCGGAAAAAAAGCAAAAGACATACTCCCCAGGGCAATAAATGTTCCAGCATTTTCAGCGGAAAGGTAACCAGCGATCTCAGCATGTCGGGTACATTGCTTTCGTTCAGGCTTTTTTGCGACGACTGATCTACCAGGTTCGTGAGGTATCCTGCCACATCCGCTTCGAGGCCGTACAGGTAAAAATACCCTCCTGCAATGCCGGAAAATACAACCATACCAGCTACATGCTCCAAGGAAAAAAGTTTCCGGAAACGTTGGTTTGCCAGAAACCAGGCGCATAAAGTAACTCCCTGAAAAAGAAGAGAAGGCACTCCTTTTGTGAGTACACCTATTCCTGTTAAAGCATACGAACAAACAAAAAGCAGCAACCATTTTTTCCGTTCGAAAAACCAAAAGATGAGCAAGGCTTGCAGGGCAACAATGCAACCGTAAAAAAGGTCGATCTCTCCCGCATTAACACTGCTGTACAGCAACAGGTGCAAACAGGTATAATAACAAAATGCCGCAAGTACTGCTTTTTTTTCTCCGATGTAAAAACGCCCGAAAAAGAAAATCAGAAACCCTGTAAAGAGGAACGACAAAACACCCGGCAAACGGATCACCGCCTCGGAGGAACTTCCGGCAATGGCAATGAAACCACTCAACACCCATCCGTAAAAAGGCGGTTTGTTGTAATAAGGGGTTTCGTTGATGGTGGAAACCACAAAGTTGCCGGAATGAAGCATTTCTTGTGCTACCACGGCCCTTCTGGGTTCTTCTGCCCTGAGTTCGATCACATCGTTCCAGCCAAAAATTGCCAAAACGAGTACTACAAAAACACCCGCTATGACCAGCCATTGGGATGGGTTCAAACGATCGGTTACCGGAAGCAACATGTGGTACAGCAGATATAAAGGTTTACGGGCACGAACTTACAAAATTGGAAGCGGTTGGTACACTCGTTTTTTTTCGGTAATAATTCTTTCCAACTCCTTACAAACCCCTTCCGGAGGACAAAAACTTTCTTCTCAAGTGCCGGCAGTTCCATGCTTAACGGGTCTTTTGTGGGCAACATGGGTTGTTTTAAATGCATTTGCTCCGGAAGAAAATGCGGGAAATTTGTTTTCAGGTTGATCTTTGAAGATATTTGACGCGCTTTGTGGTTGCGTGATCTCTTTTCTTAACCGGAAGGAAAGCACCGGATGATGCGAATTATAAAGCCTGTTTAAAAAAAGCTGCCGTTGCATGCATCAGGCCGAAACCAAAATATCTGCTGTTGTCATCACCTTCAACGAAGCACCGAACATGAAAAGGTGTTTGGATTCTCTGTTGGCGGTGGCCGATGAGATCATTGTCGTCGATTCATTCTCCGACGATGCCACTCCGGCCATTTGTAAAAACTATCCGGTTTTATTTTTTCAACGAAAATTCAGAGGGTATTCCGATCAGAAAAATTGGGGCATAGCACAGGCCCGGTACAATTACATTCTTTCGCTGGATGCCGACGAAGTTCTTTCAGAAGAACTCATCCGGAGCATTCTGCAGGAAAAAAAAGCGTTTTCGAGCCAGGCTTATCTGATGGCCCGAAAAAACTTTATCGGCCGCAAATGGTTGCGTTGGGGCGGTTGGTATCCGGATAAAAAAATACGCTTATTTCATAAAAAGTATGCCCGCTGGAACGATCGTATCATCCACGAAAGTGTGACCACAGAGCCCGGAACAATACCAGGTCATTTAAAGGGCGATTTGCTCCACTTTTCCTTTTCCTCCCTGGCCGACCATCTGATCACCATCAAAAAATACAGCCGGTTGCGGGTTCGGAAAGCTTTGGAAGCGGGTAAAAGCTACCACTTCGCGGGCAGCTTGTGCATGTGCAGGGCTTTTTTCAAATTTTTTCAGCTTTACTTTCTGAAGTTGGGCTTTTTGGATGGCTGCCCGGGGTACCGGTGTGCCATCAACGGTGCTTTGCGGCACCTCATCGTTTTTGCTACGTACCGAAAAACCGGCTTTCCAAAAGCACCCCGGCAAAAAGTGGTGCTTTTTAACACCACCGAAACCTGGGGAGGGGGCGAAAAATGGCATTTTGAGGCTGCCTTGCGGTTAAAAGAAGCCGGCCGGCCGGTGGCTTTAGTTGCACGTAAAAACAGCCCTCTTGCCACAAAAGCAGCCGAAAAAGGCATCGAAACCCATGTTTTTGGGAGTACCAAAATCAGCCATCTGAATCCTTTT
>CALLUQ010000087.1 GCA_938010565.1 uncultured Flavobacteriales bacterium | reverse complement strand
GTAGGAAAGGGTTTCGGAGTAGTGTTTTCTTTTGTTGTACCACCGGGCAATGCATTTGGGATATGCTGTTTTATTTTCATGTTCCCAGTGTTGGGTGTTTCCGTTGCGGTCGGTTTTTCGGGTGAGCAAACCGTGAGCATACAGGTAGTTGGTTTCCTGATTCATCGCATCGTAAACCACAGATAAATGGCCTTCTTCATCGTAGGCGTAACGCACCAGGGTTTTGTCGGTTTGGGTGTCGCTTACTTGTTTTACGGCTACGATGCGCTGCAAATCGTCTCTTTCAATACGCAGGGTGCGGTTTCCGGAGTCGATGATGCGTTGTAATCTCCCGGAAGGGGTATAAAAAAATTGAATGCTAAAGCGGTGCCGGGTGATTTTAGTTAAACGGTAACAGTTTTCTGTGTTGCATACGCTGGCATAGTGGTAAAACAGGGCATTTTCATAATCTTCAAGAAGCACTTTTCCGGGATCGTGGCGGTAGCGTATTTTTTCGGAGGTGATAACGGCTTCATCGTCGGGTTCGAGGTAGGGGATCTCCAGTTCATTTCCGTTGTCGTTGGTCCAGAAGAAGCTATCGGCTTCACGATCAATATATATAGCCTGGTCGTAGTTCAGGTGCCACATTTTCCCCATTAACGTATCGCGTTCGATGTGCGAAAAGTAATTGCGTGTCCAGCGGAACGGGATGGGGCCGTTAAGGGTAAAGTCCTCTTCGTGGGTGGTAAGTTCGCCGGTGGGAAGGTGGATCATGGGAGTATGGATCGGGTGAGCAAAGTGTCATTTTTTCTTAAAAATAGCATTTTATTTTTAAAACCGAACTGAGCAAGAGGGCTTTAATACACGGATCCATAAAAAGGCATTCATCCTTATCCAAAAAGAGAAAACGTATGGAATGGGAATAAGATCGAAACAAAAAAGCAGGACAGGACCACCATATCCGGAGGGGTTATTCAAAATTTAAATGCATTTGTCTTGCATATTATCTTTCCTTACTTGCATATTTCCTTACAGACCAATATTTTTGCGCCCCATGCGCTCATAGCTCAGTTGGTTAGAGCAACGGACTCATAATCCGTTGGCCGGGGGTTCAAGTCCATCTGAGCGCACAGAAAGGGATAAACTCAAAAAAGCGAGTTTATCCCTTTTTTGATTTCTGTAGCAGTTTGATGTCAAGGGGGTTGCGTCAAAAATTGAATTTACGCTTTTGGTTCGATCACCCCTCTTTTTCCGAACAGAACCTGGCCCTTGAACTCCATCCGCAGATGCTTCCATGGTTTCTGATGAAAGCGATCCAATGATAACTCGTTTCATCCCCTGTTCCACTCATCCATTCCAAAAGTTCTGTTAAATTTGCGACTGGAAGCCCAGCCATTCCACACAAAGCAGATTCCGATGCAGTTCGAATTGTCCAAGGCATTTCTTGAAGAAATTACCAAAGCCATTGCCACGGAAAGGAACGGCCATATCCGTCAACAGATCAGCGATCTTCATCCTGCCGATATTGCCGAAATACTTGAAAACCTAAGCCTTACCGAGGCGCATCATGTTTATCGCCTGCTTGAAAGCGAATCGGGTGCGGATGTTCTGGCAGAACTCGACGAAGACAAAAGAGAAAAACTGCTTTCATCCCTTACTTCGCGTGAAATTGCAGAGGAGGTGATCGAAAAGATGGATTCGGATGATGCCGCCGACGTATTGTCTGAATTGCCTGCCGTTAAACAAGCCGAAGTGATGTCGCTGCTCAACGATGAAGAGCAAGCCGAATTGAAAGACCTCCTCGCCTATCACGAAAACAGTGCCGGTGGTTTGATGTGCAAGGAACTCATTCGGGTGCAACTCAACTGGACCGTAGCCACCTGTATCCGTGAAATGCGGCGTCAATCGAAGCAAGTGGATCAGGTGTACACCATCTACGTAGTCAACGAGGCCAACGAACTGCAAGGGCGCCTTTCGCTAAAAAAATTGCTTTTTGCTTCTTCCGGCACCCGCACCCTGGTACAGGATCTATATGAAGAAAAGGTACGTTATGCACACGTAGATCAATCTTCCGAAGAAGTAGCCAACATGTTCGAAAAATACGACCTTGTGGTGCTTCCTGTGGTTGACGGATCCATGCAACTTCTCGGCCGTATCACCATCGATGATGTGGTAGATGTGATCAAGGAAGAAGCCGACAAAGATTACCAGATGGCGTCTGGTATTTCCGAAAAGGTGGAATCTTCGGATACCGTATGGGTTTTATCTCGGGCACGTTTACCTTGGTTGCTCATCGGAATGATCGGCGGCATGCTGGGGGCCAAGGTGATTGCCGGGTACGAGGCCGAATTAATCGAACAAGCTACGTTGGCTTTTTTTATCCCGCTCATCATGGCGATGGGTGGAAACGTTGGGGTTCAATCTTCTGCAATTGTAGTACAAGGGCTTGCCAACAACAGCATTGGTTTCGATAGTTTATGGCGTCGTTTGCTCAAAGAGTTGTTGGTTTCGTTGCTCAACGGCTCCATTCTTGTTGGCCTGATATTTGGCTTCATATCCCTTTTTTTCGATGCCGATTATGCCCTCGGTTTCACCGTAAGTACCAGTTTGATGATCATTATTATTTTTGCCGCTGTTTTCGGAACGTTTATTCCCCTTGCCCTGCATCGGTATAAGATCGATCCGGCTTTGGCCACAGGTCCGTTCATCACTACTTTAAACGATGTTTTAAGCCTGGCGGTTTATTTTATTATCGGGAGCCTTGTTTTCGGAATGGGTTAAAACCTCTCTCTTTTTCTCTGAAATATCTTAATTATTGGATTTGTGAACGATAACAATTCTCTATATGTATATTTCTTCTTTTGATGATTGTGGCGATGATGGCGTCAAACTCAATAGCAGTCCACTTTTCATCCTGAGTAGTATTACTGTCCATGAGTCTGATTGGAGGAAATGCTTTAAAAGACTTTTACGAGTTCCGAACTCATCTGCAAGATGAGTATAACTTTCCAGATGTAAAGGGTTACAATAAAGGGTTAATTATTCGCATTTTTTGACCTTTATCAACAAAGATAATGACTGATTAGTCAAAGTCTTGTGGGTATCTTTTTGACATGAAACCCACTATTTTCACACAAAAGAAATTGCAATAACTACGTGTGGTTTTTGGTCAAAATAGCATATCATTGCCTAATTTTTAACGCATGAAGGTTGCTTTTCTCGACAGCGTTCACCCTATTCTTCAGGAAGTTCTTGAAGCCAATGGCTTTCAATGCGACAACCACACCCAAACGCCCGTTTCGCATATTCCGGAGATCATTGCCGGTTATGATGGTTTGGTGATCCGCAGCCGCCTTCCTGTGAACGCTGCATTATTAAGTCGGGCCAAAAAATTGCAATTCATTGCCCGCTCCGGTGCCGGCCTGGAAAACATTGACGTGCCTTGGTGTAAAGCCCGGAACATAACCTTGCTCAACGCTCCGGAAGCCAACAGGGATGCCGTTGGAGAACATGCCATTGGTATGTTACTGGCCTTGCTCAACAAAATGACCACAGCCGATCGGGAAGTTCGGAATGGAATCTGGAACAGAGAAAACAACCGCGGCGATGAACTTGGAGGCAAAACCATTGCCCTTATCGGTTACGGCAACAATGGCCGTGCTTTTGCACGCAAACTCAGCGGTTTTAATGTGAAAACACTGGCCTACGATAAATACCGAAAAAATTACAGCGATGCGTATGCCCAAGAGGCCAATATGGCTACGCTTTTCAAAGAAGCCGATGTGTTGAGTTTTCACATCCCGCAAACGGAAGAAACCGTGGGTTTGTTCAACGATGCATTTTTGGCCCGGTTTAAAAAACCGATTTATGTTATCAATGCGGCACGGGGCAAAATCGTTTCTACCGGTAGCTTGGTCAAAGGGTTGGGTGCAGGCCGGGTACTCGGTGCTTGCCTCGATGTACTGGAATATGAAAAAAGCAGTTTCGAAAACCTTACGCTACAAAATATGCCTGCCGATCTTAAAAAACTATTACAGCACAACCGGGTTTTGTTTACCCCCCATGTTGCAGGCTGGACCTACGCTTCCTATTACAAACTCTCGCGCATTCTGGCCGATAAAATAATTGCTAAATTTGGTTGAACGCAAACGCCATGTTCCGATCTCTTCTTTTTTTGGTTGCTATAGCATGTAGCCTGAATACCCAGGCTCAGATCAACGATACCCAATTGTTTGACCAAGGCAACCATTTGATGGGGTTTTCTTTGCGCGGAAGCATAGGCAGCCGAGGCAGTGGTGCTGTTGGCTCTGTTAACTTTCGCTACGGGCATTTTATCGGTACACAAACCAACCTTGGCGGCGATGTGGGTTTCACCCGGATCGACTTGTTCGGTCGTGCCATTGAGGCAGGACCTTATTTGCGTTACTACTTTGTTCCTAAAAACTTCTCTCCCATCATCGAAGCCCATTATGCGTTCGGAAAAGTGACCACAAGCGAAGGGCCTCAAGCTTCTTCCGTCTGGCACAAGTTCGGAACCGATCTTGGCATCACTTACTCCGGTGCCGGTTTGGGCAACTTTGGGTTTGAATTGATGATGGAATATTCCGTCATTTCCTTTTCCGGCTTCCGCGCCAATGCCATCACCTACCTCGGGCGTTTGCTCTATTATTTTTAGGCTGTAAAAATGGGAGAAGAAAAACCACGACTTTCCAGATTAACAGCCATCATTACGCAACTACAATCCAAAAAAATTGTAACGGCTAACTACTTAGCGGAAAGACATAATGTAAGTGTACGAACCATATACCGTGACATTCGTACACTCGAAAAATCAGGAATTCCCATTATAACCGAAGAAGGAAAAGGCTATTCGATCATGGAAGGATACCACCTTCCTCCCGTTCTGTTTACCGAAGAAGAAGCGAATGCGCTTATAACCGTAGAGCAATTGGTCATTAAAAATAAAGACCAGTCTTTAGTCGAAAGTATTTCCGGAGCCATAGAAAAAATTAAGTCGATCTTGAGGTATTCACAAAAGGGTAATGCTGATTTACTGGCCGACAGAATATACTTTGGAGGAAATAACAAACAGGAGAAAACGAGCAGCAATTTAATGCAGATCCAATCTGCTATTATTCATTTTCAACTCCTTAAAATCGAATACCATTCTTCCGAAAAGAAACAAACCACCCGCAATATAGAGCCATTTGCGATCTATAGCATCAACGGTAACTTTTTGCTGATAGCATTTTGTAGGCTTCGAAAAGATTTTAGAGCTTTTAGGATCGACTATATTGCAAAGCTTACACCTTTATCCGATACATTTACTCCACACAGCATGACGCTAAAAGAGTATTTTGAGAGGTATGTAAAAAAAGCGTAGCACTCTTACCTTCCCTTGTCATAAGTCCATTTTCCATTTGTTGGAGTACGAACTTACAACAACAACTCCACCTGAAACGCTGCTCACAAAATGTACCTTACGGAAAGCGCCGGGCCTGCTCAAAATACAGCTATCTAAGTGCAGTTATATGGCCATAATAAATATATTCATTGCCTTCAAAATCTTTGGCGCGTACCATCCACACATACACTTCTGTTTTAACAACATTTCCGGCTCCTTTTACAGTACCATCCCACCCAATATCAGGGTGATGCGATTGAAAAACAATTTTTCCCCATCTATCGAAGATGGTCATCTCAAAATTGCCCTGAGAAATGCCAATTCCCTCGGGAAAGAAATAATCGTTTAACCCGTCACCGTCGGGTGTAAAAGCATTCGGAGCAAACAAGATGTGGTCACTGCTGATCATAATGGTTTGGGTATACACATCGGTACAACCGTGCATATTGGTTAACATGAGTTCTACCACATAAGTGCCGGAATCCATGTAAGTATGCGATGGGTTGGTATAAGTTCCTATGGTACGTCCATCATGTGTCATTTCGGGAATAGGCCCATTCATACCCGTCAATGTATCTCCATCGCCAAACACCCAGGTATATATAATGGCACCTGTAGAAACATTCGTAAAATTAATCGTCGGATTCAATACCGTAGTTTGTGTCGGGTCTGCTATAAAGCCAGCCACCGGAGTCGAGTATACTTCTACGGTTGTAGTTTCTACGGTAGTACTACATCCCTCAGGAGAGGTTGTCGTAACACATACATTGTAAATTCCGGCAGTGTCGAATGTCCAGGTCGGAATAGTTATATTGGTTCCTGCGATATCCAATATACCATTGCAACCAAAATCCCATTCGTAAAACTCTCCGACATCGGAATTTGCGGTAAACGGGGTAGTGTGTGGTGCACATCCGTCACCTTTCCCCATATTAATAAAAAGCGCAGGATTCGGATGTGGGATCACCAGAACAGAATCCAGTGCGTTATTGGAACAACCATCATTCAGAATAACATAGTACCAGGTACTTATCATTGGTGATGCATCGATAACCGATTGTGAGCCTGTGGTATTTCCCGAAAGTATATTGCCTTGCTCATCTAACCACATAAATATATACGGATCGCCATTTCCGCCAGAGGCATTGGCAGTGAGCGTAGCAGTTTCTCCTGCACAGATGTTTGCATTTGGAGAAAGCTCCACTTGCAATTCAGGAGTTACCGTAATGGTAGCACAAGCCGGGCTTGTCTGACAATTGTTGGCATCCGTTACGGTAAAACAGTACGAGGTGGTTGCCGTTGGAGTTACCATGTGTGGTCCAGCACCATTAAATGCCGATCCTCCGATCCATTGATAGGTATAAGGAGGCGAACCACCATTGCCATTCGCATGGATCAAGGTTGAATCGCCATAGCAAATGGTTCGTGAAATACTTGGCACACCTGTAAAGGAT
>CALLUQ010000086.1 GCA_938010565.1 uncultured Flavobacteriales bacterium | reverse complement strand
AATGGGGGTGGTACTGCACAAAATACCGGTAGCCATGGCTTTGGTTACCCTGTTGTTGCACAGTGGTATGAAAAAAAAGCATGCATTGCTTTGGCTGGCCGTATTTGCTGCCATGGCTCCTTTGGGAACATTTACCGGCCATTGGATAGCCCAAAGCCATATAGCGCAAAACACCGACATTATTGCTTATATTCTGGCAACAGTGGTAGGCATGTTCCTCCACATTTCTACCACCATTCTTTTCGAATCCAGCGACAGCCATCGTTTCAATTTACTAAAATTGCTTACGGTCATTATTGGTGGAGTATTGGCTTGGGTCGCAACTTGATGCTCATTTCTTGTATGTTTATTCTCCGCGTATAGATAAACGCTATGATCCGATCGGGAAATTCTATGCACATCCGACCGGAACGAAAAGCGATTTGTTACTTTTGTAAGGATTTTAACACCATTATTTTTAATTAACATATAAACTTCCAACGGAATGTCATTAGTAGGAAAAAAAGCACCTTCATTTAAAGCCACTGCGGTGGTTAACGGCAACGATTATGCAACCGATTTTTCGCTTGATCAGTTCATCGGTAAACAACACGTGGTTTTCTTCTTTTACCCAAAAGACTTCACCTTTGTTTGCCCTACCGAATTGCATGCTTTTCAGGAAAAGCTGGCAGAATTTGAAGCCCGCGGGTGTGCCGTTGTAGGGGCTTCTACCGATACGCCCGAATCGCATTGGGGCTGGTTACAGGTAGAGAAAGCGAACGGTGGTATCAAAGGCATTACTTACCCTGTTGTTGCCGATTCCGATAAAACCATTGCCGATGCTTTCGGAACGTTGGCCGGCGAGTACACATACGATGAAAACGGACAGTTGGCGGCTACGGGTCCGATGATCGCTTTCCGCGGCCTTTTCCTGATCGACAAGGAAGGCGTTGTACAACATCAGTTAATCAACAACTTTCCACTCGGACGGAATGTTGATGAAGCCCTGCGGATGGTAGATGCGCTTCAGTTCTTCGAAGAGAATGGCGAGGTTTGTCCTGCAAACTGGAGCAAGGGTAAGGAAGGCCTTGATGCTTCGCATTCGGGTGTAGCAGAGTACCTTGCTGCTCATTAAAAAGATCAGTACTTCTTCCTGAAAAAACGAAAAAAGGCCCGTAAACCACGGGTCTTTTTTGGTATTTCAGGTAAATCGCACTCCCATACTCCTCTTCCAAAAGTACCGGCCACTAACTTTTGCCGTTGGGTGTTGATGCGCAAAAACCGGGCATCGCAATGGGGGAGGCCTTTGAGCAAAAACCAATTTTTGAAGCGGTGATCGCTGTAAAATACCCCTGCATTCGTACCGATAAATACTTTTCCCTTGCTTCCTTCTTCGTACACAATGCTGCTTGCGGCTAAAAAATCAGGCAGGTCATCGTTCATGCGCTTCCACTTTCCGTTGTAAAACCAAACTTTCGAATTGGCTCCGTTGCCGGCCATATTATAAACCATCCAGAATTTTTCGGGATCTTTTTCATCGATGGCCAGGTCGGCAATCCATGAATTTTCAGGATGTTTCAGCGCTTCCCAGGTAACTTTATCCGCTTCATCCATTGCATTTTGAGTTCGGATAAGCCGAACGGGCTTTTTTCCTATTAACACGGCATACAATACCGCTCCATCGCCGGGAGCAGGATACAGTCGGATGGCTTTTTCATACCCCGGAAATAGGTCTTTTACCTGTAAGATCGATTCCCAGGTACCATTTTTTCCCCGGTCGGAGCTTCTCCAGATCGAAGTTCCGCATTGGTAGATCACATCGGGGTTGGCCCGGTTGTAATCCACCCATGTTTGCCAGTCCGATCCGTTTCGTGGAGCACTGGCAACGTTTTTCCGGAAATTGCTTTCGTGCCGCCAAACCGTTCCGAGGGTAGTGGAGGTATAGTACACCGAATCAAACCTGGGGTCAAACATGTTGCCACATCCATCGCCACCGGATTTAAACGTCCAGTGCTGTTTTTGTTTATCAAAAAGGGCAGACCCCGTATCGTAAGTTCCGATGATAACATCTCCGGACAAGGAGTTGGCAATTGACAGTCCGAGTACATTGGTTACCCCTATGCCTTTGGTTTTGTTTTCCCAGGTTTGCCCGCGGTTGGTGCTTTTGTAGATGCCGCCATCGTTGGTGGCCCACATGACTTTGCCTCCGGGAGCAAACTGTAGGTGATGGATGTCGTCGTGCATGCCATACGGTTTGGAGAGCCAGGTTTTTCCGCCATCTTTGGAATAGTACACGGGATTCACATTGGCGGCATACAATTCGTTCGGATCATCGGGCGAAACCACAAACGCTTTGTTGCGGCCCGGGATCAGGCCATACGGCAGGTAGCTCCGGTCTTCAATGCCTCCTCTTGGTTCCCAGGTTTGGGTGCTGTCGTGCCAGGCGTAAACCCGGGCCTTGTACGTGCCTTTTGTTTTATCGCTACCGGTAACTGCGGCATATACTAGGCCGGGGTCGGCAGGTGTTACTTCAAGGTTGGTTTTTATGGTTTGATAGCCAATTTGGGCAATGGCCGCACCGGGTACTTCTTTCCAGGTACGTCCTCCGTCTTCTGTTCGGATAATGGTTTCGCCTGAAGCCCAGATCACATTGGGCCGGAATGGTTTGAACACAATATCGTTGAACTGGCCCTTGTAGATAGGTTTCCACCTGGGTTGTGTTTGTCGGATGTTGCACGCGAACAAACCTTTGTTGGTTGCGGCATAAATGATGTGCCAGTTTTTTGGGTGACCGGCCAGTTTGGAGATCAAAAGGGGGTTCCAGGCGGGGGCTTTTAAAGGCAATCCATCGTTGATGGGCTGCCAGTGTTTTCCTTTATCATAGGTGATATAAATGCCCGCCGAGGGGGTCCACCGGCCATCGCCATCGCCTGTTGCCAGTATCCAGTTTGCCGGATCGCGGGGATTCGCCAACAACCAGGCTGCTCCTGCTACGGGCAATCCGTCGGTTCCTCCGTTGGTCCAGTTTTCGCCTCCGTCTTCCGAATACCACATTCCGCCGGAAGGCGAACAAACGAACATGCGCAATGCATTGGAAGGATCGAACGAAACGGAATTGATACGGCCCACGCCCAACTGGCGTTTGTTGGCGCCTTCTGGCGGAAAGAGAGGCCCCAGTTCTTCCCAGTGGCCTTCCACTTTTTTATTCGGAATATCGAACCGGTTGTTGTGCAATGCGTCTGTGGCTTTTATGGCAGGTTCCATACCGCGATCCGGCTCAACGGTGGGTGGTTGTTCCTTCGGTTGGTTTGGATGTGTGTGCCATTCGGTGGTTCCGGGGTTGTCCGCCTCTTGTTGTTTCCGGTATTCGCGGTGATCTTCCCGAACATACATCGATTGTCCGCACACTACCGACGACAATAAGCTACTGCTTACGATCCATAAGGCATTGTTCCAAATTTTTTTGTTAAACATGGCTCCTGTTCGTTGTAAAAAGGCGTTTTTGATCCGTTTAAAGCAACTTGGCTTTATTCCAGTACGCATCCATTTCCGAAAGGGTTATATCCGACCATTTTTTTCCCGCCTTTTTGGTTTCTGTTTCAATATACTGAAAGCGGCGGATAAATTTTTTATTGGTTTTCTCCAGCGCATCTTCGGGGTTGACGCCGATGAAGCGGGAATAATTGATCAGCGAAAACAGTACATCGCCAAACTCTTCTTCCATTTTATCGGAATTTTTTGCGATTTCTTCCCGGAGTTCGTTTAATTCTTCCTGTACTTTATCCCAAACCTGTTCGGGCTTTTCCCAATCGAATCCTACGCCTTTTGCTTTGTCTTGAATGCGGATGGCTTTTACCAGGCTGGGCAAACCTGCAGGTACGCCATCCAATACGGAACGGTTGCCTTTTCCCTCTTCCAGTTTTATTTTTTCCCAGTTGGCTTTTACTTCTTCTTCGTCCTGCACATCTACATCGCCATAAATGTGGGGGTGGCGGTGCACCAGCTTATCGCAGATGGCATGCATGACATCCGCGATATCAAAAGCACGGGTTTCCGAACCAATTTTTGCATAAAATACAATGTGGAGCAGGAGGTCGCCGAGTTCTTTTTTGATCTCATCCGTGTTTTTTTCCAGAATGGCATCGGCCAGTTCGTAGGTTTCTTCAATGGTTAAATGCCGCAAGCTCTCCATGGTTTGTTTCCGATCCCAGGGGCATTTTTCGCGCAACTCATCCATTATTTTCAGGAGCCTCCGGAAGGCTTCCATCTTGGTTTCCAAGGTACTCATTTCCATAAGGCATAAAGATAGCGCAATCCTTGCGTTTAAACCAGTTTCTCAAATCGGGAAAAAAGACCGATAACGGCCAAAGCCGGGGAATAGCTTGCGGTTTATACGGGAAAGGGGTAGGTGCAAACGATGCACCGGTTGCCCAGATCTGTTATTCCGGCGGGTTTCCTTATGTGCCTGGTTCGTTGTGGCAGGAAAAATAAACGATTTGTTTTACCGGGTGGTGGGCAAGGTATTTTTGAATGCGCTGACGAATAAACCGCGTTTCGGGCCGGGAAGAGATATGCGTTTTCAGATGACCGATGTTCATGGGGTCATTCGCATCTATATATCCAAAACCAACATATTCTCCCTTTTCAACCAGCACCAACGAATGTTCTTTTTTGTGCCGGCCGGTATCGATCACCAGAAAATCTTCCTGGCGTTTTCGCAATTCGGTCAAAGCTGTTTTTACCACCCGATTGTACGGGTCCGGTTTGATTTTCATGGAACATCCGCCCATGCATTTGCCGGCCAGTTGATGCAAGCACAACTCCTGATGTTTAACGGGCAAACTTTGCGGGCACAAATGCGGGCAAATGTTAAACTCTTTGATCAATTTTTTCAGTGCTTTTTCAGCCGCCGGTTGGTTGGGATAAGACGCATGGATCGCCACACCGGATCTTATATCGGATACGGACAACGCCGCATAACCACGTTCATCGTATGCCAGCGAAATGCCATGCTTAAATGTGGGTTTCCGCATGCCGGTATTGAATGGAGGCAGGGTTTCCGACTGTGCTTCGACCAACATAAGTTGCGCGATGAGCAAACTCCCGGTTTCTTCAAAATCGATGTTTACGATCTGTTGGCGCAGGCGTTTGGCCTGATTGCTTTGCGGATGGTTCAGATGGTGGAGGATCTGGTTGTGCATGTTTTTGCTGATTCCGTGAAACAAAACCTGATCGTCTTTATCATAAAAAAAATAGATTCCCGGTGTATGGGGGATGGTATTGAGCATACCGGTATTGAGATCCTGATGGATGGCCTCTAATGAAATGCCATAATTGAGGATATTTTTAATGTGGTTCGTATGATCTGCGGCAAGTATCTGTTCGAACAGCAAAACGGTTGCGTGTGCATCACCCGCAGCACGGTGGCGTCCGTTTAAAGGAATTCCGAGCGAACGGGCCAGTTTGCCCAGGCTATAACTGGGTTGCCCGGGAAGTAGTTTTCGGGAAAGCTGCACCGTACACAGCCTGCTCCTGTTAAAGGGAAGGCCGAGCCGTTCAAATTCCTTACACACCATCCCAAAATCAAACCCCACATTGTGAGCTACAAAAACAGCATTTTGGGTAAGGCGTTCAATTTCGTGTGCAATTTCCGCAAAACCAGGGGCATCTTTCACCATCTGGTCGGAGATCCCAGTGAGGCGCTGAATAAAAAGAGGGATCGCACAATGCGGGTTGACCAAACTTTCAAAACGATCCACAATATGTTGACCGTCATGCAGGTACACAGCAATTTCCGTGATCCGTTCGCCAGTAGGAAGCGCTCCCGTTGTTTCTACATCAATAATCGCGTAATAACGCATGTTTGTTTCACTCTCGGTTTAGAGGTCCGCTTCTACCACCGAATGCTGCATCTCATGAGCTGCATTCACAAAACAAAAACCGTCTGATGTCCTTAAAAAGGGTACGGTGATCGGTTAGTTCGGAACTAAAAAGGCATCACCGCCCACAACAGCAATTGCATCGTTCGTAATTCCTGAAGGTACATAAAATCCGTATGGGAGCGGTGAAATTTGCAGCAGGATTGCCAATCGCAGCGCATTTATAATCTATATATCAGACTTTCAGTGTTTTGTTTTTGGCATTCTTTTAAGGAGTTTGTAGGTTTTTGAGCCGTACCCGTTGCAATGGCTTACTTTATGAGATACCGGAGGGCTCCGGAGTGGCACAGGAACGGTTCCGGATACAAATGGATCAGAAAATGAGGACCGGTTTTTTAGAAAAAAGATCGCGCAATTCGGAAGGCACCCCAAAGTTGCCCATAAAATCATCGATCTCTCCCAATGTTTCTGCTGAAAGCAGGGTCGAAATTTCATCCATGGCAATTCCGCTGAGTACAAATGGCATTACCGTTACCAGCATTTTGTGGCCATAACATTGTGCATAGATCTGGTACTCTTCGCAATTTTCCGTGGGAATGCCTTTGATCAGGCAACCGGCCATTCCGTCTTCCCAGTTGTAATCTGTTCCTTGTTCAAAAAACCGTTGCGTTCGTTCATCCAGCCGGGCATTGTTCCGGAAATAAAGTTCCACATTCGCCAGCGATTCTTTCGACATGTTTTCGTTCATGGCATGGGCACAAGGCATGCAAATGGCATATTCAAAAACCGTGTTTTGAAACGTAAAATTCTCATAACGTTTGTATGCTTTTTCAATCAGGTAAGGGGCATCGTTTTCCATCAGGTTGCCATCACAAACGGAACAACGATAAAAAGGGTCGCCTGTAAGGTCCGAATAAAACATCGGAGGAATTTCCACCTTCGGAAATTTATTGGTTAAGGGGTCGGGATCGTTGGTGTACATGCATCAAGGTTTGCCCTAAAGGTATGGAAAATCAATCTGAATGGATGACAAATCGAAACATCGGATGTTGTTGATCCTTTTTTCCATTGCTTTTTGAGTGGGGAAGGGGGCTTGTTTTGGGTTGGTTTTGTGCCAAAGAAACGGGGATGATGGCCAACGTACCCACAACAACCAAACCTGTACGATCCGGAATCCAACCGGTTGATCGGTCTTTTACAAGGTGCTTGTTCAGGCAAGTATAAGGATTGTAGGGTTCACATTAAGAAAGGTATGGGCACTTTTTTTTCCTTACATCTGTTGTTCTCTCTTTATTTCAAACCAACTTTTTTAAACATTTTTTACTCCGTGCTTCCCTCTTTTTTGAAAAAAAGATGCCTTTACGTTGGGTGCGTTTTTTTAAACATGCTACTGATGCTCGTATTCTCGAACAAGACGGAGGGCAATGGCGTTTTCGACACCAAACGTTACAAGACTATTTTGAAGAATTGTATGGGAGAACAGAAAAATAGTTTCGGGTAAAATAGCCATAATTTTCATTTCTTGGCTAGTGTTAAGTCAGGTGTACTGTGTCGTATAAGTTGCCGATGCTTTTGTTCCGGACCATGCGAAAAACAGGAGTCTAGTGTAGCTAAGGGATTCTTTTTCAAAGAAGTCCGGGATAAAAAGATCAAAACGTGGTGCGGCTAAAGTATGCTTGACTTAACGCTAGCGGCTATCATGCACATACGCATGCCTATTCGGCATGTCTCCATTCAGCCCAATGGGATCTTGCGAGATATACGTACCGGAATCTGGATTATAATACCGAAACGGAATAAAAGAACGCTCTCCGGTAAGTTTACAGGGCGTCGGTTACTTTGCTCATAAGGTACAGGTAACTATTTGAAGGTATTGGCCATGTTTCCTACCGTATCTGTTTCAAGCGTCCGCTTGGAACACTATTGATGCCCTCACTAGCCCAATGGTATTTTTTCAATCATTTGCTTGGAACGGCATAGCTATCCTCTCACAAGCGAGACGCTTGCGAGAGAGACGCGAGTTTACGAAACTTGCCGTAAATATCCAACTGGCAACTCCATACCTTTTTCCCCTGTTCATCATACACCTCGGAGGGAGTTCCCAAATGATCGGTAATGATCGAATATGCCCTTCCGTCCACCAACTTGGCCATCGGCACAAAAGTGCGGTCCTCAAAAACCCAGGTGGTAAGGCTTTCTGGAGGCTTTAACTCCTGTTCGCCCTTTTCGTTGATGCGGGTCAGCGATTCCCCCCTTCGGAGCCATCCACTCGTGCAGCAGCAGATTACCATCCCACGAAAAATGCGTCGTCTGCTCTTCAAAGGTTTTGGTCAAGCGACGGCCCAGGGCATCATACGTAAAAAAAACCTCCTTGCGATCCGGGCGGATCACCTTTTGAAGCAAACCATTCGGCGCCCAGCGGTAACGCCATTTTTCAGTAAGACTTTCTTTAGCAATAAGGTTGCCTTGCGGATCGTAAGTGTACGTATAGGTTTCGTCCTTTAAAAGCTGTCCGGCTTTGCCATACACCCGA
>CALLUQ010000085.1 GCA_938010565.1 uncultured Flavobacteriales bacterium | reverse complement strand
ACTTCTTAAAACGTTCGGATGGCTGTGTATTCTCAGGGATAAAGATTTATTTGCGTAAATTACCTGAAATATCAGACCGGTAAACGATGAAGCTTCATTTGAAACTTTGCACCATGCTGTTCTTTACAGGATTGTTGGTATGCAATCCTTGTACGGGTTATGGTCAGAATTACAAAAAGGAACTACTGGAAGCCCACCGACTCATGAAGGATCGGCTTTACGATAAGGCTTCGGCCACCTTTCAAAAATTGCACGATGAAAACCCCGATAACGCCAATATCTCCTATAAATTGGGAGTTTGTCTTCTCCGTTCATCTACAGGCAAACATAGAGCGGTCGGGCCTTTGCAAAAGGCAACCACCCACATCAGGCGAAAAGGGTATAAACCCTCCAATCTGAAAGAAAACAAGGCTCCGGTACTGGCTTATTTTTACCTTGGAAAAGCCTTTCATCTCAATTATCAGATGGACAATGCCATCGAAGCGTACCAAAAATTTATCGATTTGGCTCCTCGTCACAAAATGAAAGACAGGGCTTTACGTGAGATAAAAATTAACCAAGCGGCAAAAAAACAGGTGAACAACTCCCTTCCCAACATTCGGGTTACCAATGTCGGAGAGGCGATTAATTCCGAATATTCCGATTATTCTCCGGTGGTCTCCGCAGATGAAAGTACCCTGTTCTTTACTTCACGTCGTTTGCGTAAAGACCGGTCCAACCAAAATTTTTGCGACGATTCCGACGGATACCATTACAAGGATATTTACGTTTCCTACAAAGATCCGCAAAACAACCGGACAGCACCCGAATTGTTTCCTTTCTCCACCCCACACCGGCACGAAGCCACCATTGGCATGAGCCCGGATGGTCAGTTGCTTTTCATATATAAGGAGACCGGCGGAAACGGAGACCTTTATCAAAGTAGGCTTGTTGGTGATGCATGGACCACTCCCGAATTGTTAGCCCCGACCTCTGATGTGAATACAAAGGCCCGGGAAACCCATATTACCATGTCGGGTGACGGCAATTCCTTGTACTTTGTAAGCGACCGAAAAGGCGGAATTGGCGGTCGTGATATTTACCGCGTTGTCAAACTTCCCAACGGCGAATGGAGTAAAGCACTCAACGTCGGCAAAACACTCAATACGCCTTTTGATGAAGATGCGCCTTTCCTTCATCCGGATGGTAAAACCATGTATTTTGCCTCCAAAGGACACAACACGATGGGCGGTTTTGATATTTTCAGGACACAACTAAAAGAAAACCACACCTGGACTACCCCCACCAATATCGGCTATCCTGTGAATACGGTGAACGACGATCTGTTTTATGTGACCACAGCCAATGGAAAACATGCCTATTACGCCTCTTCCCGGTCCGGTGGCGCCGGAGAACAAGACATTTACAGCATAGCGTTTGATTCCATTGCCTCTTGCCCGGCCATTGTAAAAGGCTACATTATTCCTCAAAAAGGTTCCGCCATTCCGGAAGATCTCATCATTTATATGACCAACCATTCCAATGGAAAAGAAGAATTGATCCAACCCCGTTCGCGCGATGGGGGATATGTGGCCGTTGTGAGTCCGGGAGTTACGTATACCATGCAGGTGGTACTCGATGATGTTGTAGTACATGAAGAAGAGGTGGACATTCCGGATAACTCTTGTTATACGGAAGTAGATCAGGTGCTTCGTTTGAACAGCCTTGCAGTGGATGAAAACAACATTTATCCTTCCGCACAAAACCGCATACAAGCCAATGCTTATTCCGCTCCCGTTGAAAATGACCTTTCAAAGGTGACCCACTGGCAATTGTACTACAAAAGCCTTCCTTATAAAGGAGAAGCAACCATAGCACATCTTACAAAAAAAAGTACCGTACGATTTACCGGGAAGGTAGGAGCCAATGGCAACTTTGAATATCGGGAGGTGCCGGGGGAGCGGGAATATGCTTTTTGGATAAATGTGAGCGATGATAAGCTGTGTAGCGATTTCAAGATCGTTCTCATTGGAAAAAACGGCAGGCAAATTCACGGAACATCCGTTTATAAAGGGAAGTGCGTTTATGCATTCAAACCGGAAGATGTAAAACCCGAACCGCTTCCGGAGAAGATGCCCTCTCTCAGCATAAAAGTTGAAAGCACCGATCCCGCTTATTAAAGGCGATATCTTGCACATCAGGAAAATAAAAAGACTCCAATATGTAACGTTTTAGGTAAAATAACCGATGAACATGTAACAACACATACCTGTTTAACGTGTAATAACAAATAACCATGTGATCTGTCGCAAGATTATATTACACTTTATGCAACGGAACTTTTTTTTTACGCTACTCTTGTTGTTCGCGATGGTTTTTGTAGCTACGGATGCTTCGGCTATTCCAGGAAAAGAGAAAAAAGCACTGAGAAAAGCACGCAAGCACCTTTCCCTTGGAAAATATTCCGATGCAAAAAAAGCTTACGATAAACTCATCCGGCTAAACAGCGATTGTTCCAACTATTGGTTTGAGGCCGGGTTGGCTTATTATCATTCGGATATTGATAAAGAGAAGTCGGTCTACTATTTTGAACAGGCCCGCCTTTTTCGCAATAAAAAAAACGGCATCATTACTTTTGGCGATACCATTGGAGAAGTTTTCTTTTTTTTGGGACGCACTTACCAGTTTATGAGCCGTTTTGAGGAAGCCATTGCAGCATACAAGACATTCCGCAATTTTATCCAACAAAATAAACCGGGAAATTCCCTCAACCGAGATGTAAGCCTTTACATTGCCCAATGTAAAAACGGGATAAAACTGGCTGCCGAAACCCATAAAAACATTACGGTTAAAAGCCTTGGAAAAAAGGTCAACACCCAATGGTCGGAATATGCACCTGTAATCAATAAAGAGCAGACGGTTTTGATCTTTACTGCACGCCATGCCAAAAACAAGGGTAAAAAAAAATACATCGATAACCGCAAATACGAAGACATCTGGGTTTCGATGATGAAAAACGGCGAATGGTCGGCTGCTACCCAGTTTGATGCTTCAAGAAAATACACTTCGGATAAAATCAACACCAGACACCACAATGCAGCCCTTGCCTACAACCACGATGAAACCATTCTTTATACCTATCGCCTCAACGATATATGGAAATCTCAACGCTACCAAGGCAAATGGGGTACTCCGGTTCGCATGAATAACTATATCAACACCAAAAGCCACGAACCGAGTGTATTCATCAATCCTTCCGAAACCACCCTTTTTGTTGTTTCCGATCGGGAAGGCGGAACAGGTAAAAATAATCGCGATATCTACTTCTCCAAAAAACAGGAAGATGGCTCCTGGGGGCCTGTGCGCAATTTAGGGCCACCCATTAACACCGAATTTGACGAAGATGCTCCTTTTCTGAGCGAAAACGACAGTACTTTTTATTTTTCATCCAACGGTCGTAACTCCATAGGAGGGTACGACATTTTCAAAACCACCTGCGACGAAAACGGCAATTGGAGTACTCCGGTGAACATGGGTATGCCTGTTAACACTCCCGGCGATGATATTTATTATGTAGAAAAAGAAGGCCAGGGTATGGCCTACCTTTCTTCTTCCAGGCCCTATGGCGAAGGGCACATGGATTTGTATCAGGTCGTTATGGAATGCGAACCCATTCCCAATGTTGAGATCCGGGGTTTGTTGGTACATGAAGAAAGCCTGCAACCCATTTCCGGCCGTATTCTGGTAACCAACAACGAATCGGGCGAGAACGTAGGGGAATACAACGTTGATGCGGATGGGAAATACCTTTTGGATCTGCCTCCGGGCAGATCTTACCACATCAAAGTAGAAGCAGGCAACTACCTGCCACACAATGCCGATATTGTGATCCCAAAACAATGCGAATACTATCAACTGTTTCAGGAAATTCACATCAAATACCTGAAAGATGCTTCCATTCAAAACCTTTCTCTGCAAAAAGCCGTATTCCGCAATGCTTTCTTCGATGTGAAAAAAGAAACAGAAGCGCTCTACCATCTCGAAGATATCCGCCATGCAGTGGTGTACGATCCCGAAGATCAGTTTATCAGCCTGGTGGCCACTGTAAATCATTCCCTATCCAACCCTTCCGAAAAAGTAAACCTCTGGCTGTTGAACCAAAAAAACGAGATCATCCGTACCGCCGGTACTACAGCAGACGGAGTGGCTAAATTTTCCGGTCTGAACCCGGATGGTCGGTACAAAATTTTGATCGACAAAACAACCTTAAATTCCGACAGCAGCGACGTGCTGGCTCTTGGAGATGTTTTCTACGATCGGATCAACGGCGAACCGGTTCCTGATTTTCCGGTTTATCTGGCCAACCATGATATGAAAGTAACAGCAGTACAATTTACCGATGATGCAGGACATTGGCAAATGAACCATACTGCTTCTCCGAATCTTTATGTGGAGGATATTAACCAAGCACACCCGTTCGGATATAACCTTGAACTGACCGATGTAGATCAGTTGTATTCTTCTTACATCAGGAGCATAGATACCGCCCATACCGATCTGGCATATTCGGAAGTAGAAGACCTCATAAGCATGGAAGACATCGAACTTTGGCTGCTGAACAACCCACACCCAAAAACCAACGATAAAAGCATTCATTTTGAAAACATTTTGTTTGATTTCGATCGTTATTCCCTCCGTGCTACAAGCAAGGAAGTGCTGAACAAGGTTGTGGCTTACATGAAAGAGCATCCGGAAGCACATTTGGATATTACAGGCCATACCGACTGGAAAGGCAACGATGCCTATAACATAAAACTGTCGAAAAAACGCACCTACTCGGCTTATGACTATCTGCTTAAAAACGGAATAGAGCCACACCGTTTAAACACCGGCTGGCACGGTGAATCAAAGCCTACAGCAGCCAATGCCAATCCGGATGGTTCCGATAATCCGGAAGGGCGACAGTTGAACCGCCGGGTAGAATTCAGGATGTCAAACCCAAACATGCCCGGTTTCTCTTCTTTGCTCTGAGAGAGAAAGGCCTGCGATAATGTTGAATATTTTTATCCGGGAGGGTGTGGAGGCTGATTTCCTGCTTTTGGTTTGCTTGATAAGGGGGATTGCGGATGGGTGTGGCTCTAAACCGGAAGCGACGATCCGATCCGGAAACGGAGGATTACAGCCATATAAAATACAATTGGTAGAGGAATGGTAATCAAGCAATTAAAACTGAATGCTTTGTTGGTATATTCTTCATTCCATAGCTTGGAGTCAAAACTTTTTACCGCAGGGTATTTTTCTTAACAATTGTTAACACAAGTTGTTTGTTTTAGGTACGATATTTGCAGGAAATTAAAATACACCCGATAGCAAACCCTCCATACCGATCCCGATGCCAAAATCTTTACACTATACATTTATTTTTATCGCTCTGGTTGTTGCTCAACTCCAACCCTTGCAAGCCGCCTCTTTCACTCCGGTCTCTCCTGATTTTGAGATCAGATCCATCAACCCTAATCCGGCTGATAAAGCACTTTTACTTGAACTCCGGTCGGACCGTGCTGCGTTGGTTTATGTTTCGGTTTTTGACATCACCGGAAATAAACGGGGAACCCAACCATTTCGCCTGCCCGAAGGCACCTCTTCCCATACGTTCGATACCAGCCGGCTTGAATCAGGCATTTACTTTCTCAAATTTTATACCGAAGGTTACACGTTTACCAGGCGGATGATTGTGAAACACATCTGACTTGTAGATCGTTTTTTCTATAGAAATCAGACGAAAAGCCGGTCGGCATTGTGAAGTTGAAAAAAATGCATTTGCATGTAACTTTTATGTCGCCGACAGCGTCCTACGGGTTCGGAAAGCAATTGGATTTTTGTACCGCGCAGCTTTGAGAATGATACTTTTCGATCAAGGCATCGTTCTGTAAAAAAAGAGATTAGATCGCTAACCATAAGGCCACATATAACATTGTTTCCATTTGGCAGACAACTATGAACTGTAGCATATTCAAAATTGCATAAAGGTTCTTCATAGGAAAGGTTGGCTGTCGCATAAATGGAACAATCCGATACCGGCGCTACGTGAGACTGGCGCCGGTATTACCGGTTTACTCTTGTTTTTTCTTTATTCAACTTTCGTTTTGATCCGCATCGGCTTTAAACCGCCCTACCAAAAGAAGCCAATCTGTCAGCAATACGGCAATGCATAGAACCCTAACGTAAATCATTCATTGTATACATACCATTCGGGAAAATATCTGTTGCACAGCATCTGCTCCGACCTACAATACTTCCCCAAAAGTCTCCGTAAAAACCATAAAAATTTCCCTGAAATGTGGATGGCCGCTTTTTTCAACCCCGCATTTGCACCCCATCCCGATGGTTTTCAATTTTCAGGTTTGCCCTGGATTTATCCGGTATGGAATTGGCCCCCTCAGGGTTAGTTTGTATTTTGGCCTTCTTTATCCAACAATTAAGGAAAATTGTAACCCATTCGTTAAACCATGAGATACTTTCCGTTTTTTCTTCTTTTTTTTCTGACCAACCCGCTGGTACTATCAGCCCAAACCAACAATATCAAAGAAGATGGCCTTTATGCCTGCATCAAAACCACCAAAGGTGAAATTATTCTTGCCTTGGAGTATGAAAAATGCCCGATGACCACAGGCAATTTTGTAGGACTGGCTGAAGGAAAAATACCCAATGCAGCCATCGGTAAAGGCCAACCCTATTACGATGGGCTGATTTTTCATCGGGTTATTGCTAATTTTATGATACAGGGAGGCGATCCGGACGGAAGTGGCTCGGGAGGACCGGGTTACAAGTTTGCGGATGAAATTCATCCGGACCTTAAACATACCGGCCCCGGAATTTTATCCATGGCCAATGCCGGACCGGGAACCAATGGAAGTCAGTTTTTCATTACGCATAAAGCTACCCCGTGGCTGGATGGAAAACACACCGTTTTCGGACATGTTATCCAAGGGCAAGATGTGGTGGACAGGATTGAAAAAGGGGATAAGATGGAAACCGTAACCATTGTTAAGGTTGGTATTGCTGCGAACAAGTTTCAAGGTGCAAAAACCTTCATAAAGGTGCGGAAACAAACCCAAAAAGAACAAAAGAAAAAACAAAAGAAAGCCCTCAAAGAATTGGCAGCCAACACAAAAAGCAAATACCCAAAAGCCAAACCTACCAAAGACGGGGTGTTTGTTCAGGTGAATAAACAAGGAGAAGGTAAAGCAATTACAAAAGGTCAGAAAGTGGAGATCCACTATACGGGAACCTTTTTAAAGGATGGGAAAAAATTTGATTCCTCGAAAGATTCGAACAAAACCCTCCCTTTTGTGGTAGGCCGCGGACAAGTTATTCCTGGTCTGGATAAAGGGATTCGCTCTTTTTTGAAAGGAGGTAGTGGTGTGATCATCATTCCGTGGCAAATGGCATACGGCGCCCATGGCCGGCCGCCTGTTATTCCCGAAAAAGCCGATCTGGTTTTTGAAGTCGAAGTTGTAAATGTAACCGATCTGTAAGCTTTTCATAAACTACCCTTCGGCAGCTTTTCCATCTTGTATTTTCGGGTATTCAAATCCTGTTAAAGAGGTGGTGTGTCTCATCGCCTGAAAATCAAAGTCAGAACACCATTGGCCTGTTTTAAAATAGTTTAGGTTTTATTCCGATGAAAGGCCGGTGCATATCCGGTAGTAGACCTGCCAGGTACTTTTTACCGATCATCCCAACCCGGAAAAGGACAAAACCATCAGTGGCCATCGCTGCCGCCGGAAGGTGTTTCACCGGGTTTCCCCACCACCTGGTCTACCCTTGCTTTTTGTTGGGATTAGAACGTTTGCCCTTATAATTGCCTCCCTTGCTCGAAGAAGCCTTCCCTTTATTTCCTTTGTCGTCAAAACGACGTTTTTTATTTGCTCCGTGGCTTTTGGTTTTTCCGCTACTGTGTGCCTTATGGTTGCCCTGTTTGCCTGCTAACCGGCGACCGGGCCGGTATTCGGGTCCTTCCCCAATTTCAGGCGGAAGCGGTATTTTAGGAACAACGGTTTCGATCAATTGTTCAATTCTGGAAAACTTACCCGCTTCCTCAGGGGCGATCAGCGTAAGGCCAACACCGGTACTTTCGCCACGGGCAGTACGGCCGATCCGATGTACATAATCTTCTGCATCGTTGGGTACATCATAATTCAATACCAAACTGATGCCATCAATATCTATTCCACGGGCAACAATATCGGTGGCTACAAGAATTTGAATCTTGCGGTTTTTAAAGTCAAGCATCACACGCTCCCGCTCTTCCTGAGAAAGATCGGATGAAATAGAAGACGCATCAATGTTCAGCTTTTGCAGCGCACGGGTTACTTCTTTTACATTTTTTTTTGTGGAGCTGAAGATGAGTACACTTTGATAGTCCTTTCTTTTATCGGTAAGCAATCTTTCAATGAGGGCTACTTTCTGGTGGGCATACGTCATATAAGCCCCTTGAAGAATGCCTTCATTGGGCTTGGAAATGGCAATGTTTACCTGGGCCGGGTTGTTCAGAATATTTGTTGCCAACTGGCGAATTCTGCCGGGCATGGTTGCCGAGAATAACAAAGTTTGACGTTCTTTTGGGAGTTTGTTGATGATGCGCATAATGTCATCAAAAAAACCCATGTCGAGCATGCGGTCGGCCTCATCCAGAACAAAATGACGGAAATCGGTAAAATCGATATACCCCAAGTTGAGATGGGAGATCAAACGACCGGGTGTGGCTACAATAATATTGGTTCCCTTGGTAAGTGCTTTGCGCTCCTGATCGAAGGAAGTGCCATCGCCACCCCCGTATATGGCATAGCTGTTGGCATACGTATAATAAGCAAAACCTTCCAATTGTTGGTCGATCTGCAGTGCCAGTTCGCGGGTAGGAGAAAGAATAATGGTGGTTAAACCTTCTACCGGTTTTTTTTCAATATCATCAATAATAGGCAAAAGGTAAGCCGCTGTTTTTCCGGTTCCGGTCTGGGCTACACCAATCATGTCTTTTCCTTCCATCAAGGGAGGAATGGCTTCCATTTGAATGGGAGTTGGGGTTTCAAACCCCATGGCTCTTAGCCCTTCTTCTACTACTTCTGTAAATCCAAACTCTGAAAATATCAAGATCAATTCTTCTTTAGGTATGCTTTATAAGAGCCTGAAATTAGGAAAAAGAATTAAACCGGATAGAAATCGTAGCTTTATGCCTGCATACTTTTTTATATTTTTCGGATATGGATTTGAAAGATCGTTGTTTTTTAGTAACCGGCGGAAGTTCCGGATTGGGCAAAGCAATAGCCATTGCTTTGATAGCAGAAAGGGCCAAAGTAGCGATTACCGGACGCGATGCCACCAAACTCACTCAGGTAGCCGAAACCATAGGTGCATCAGGAATTGTGGCCGATGTGAGCAAAGCAGCAGATGTGGAAAAAACCTACCATACCTTCATGGCTCGTTTTAACCGGCTTGATGGCCTGATCAACAATGCCGGTATCGGAAAAGGCTGGGAACCGATAGATGCGCTCAACATGGCCAACATGCGGGAAGTTTACGATGTAAATGTATTCGGTGCTGCCATGATGGGCCAGACCGCCGCCGCCATCTTCAAAAAGCAGATGAGCGGTAATATCGTAAACATTGCTTCCACAGCTGGTGTGAAAGGTTTTGCAAACGGCTCTACGTATGCTTCGTCTAAATTTGCACTTCGAGGCATGACACAATGCTGGCAGAGCGATCTGAGAAAATACAATGTACGGGTCATGCTGGTAAACCCAAGTGAAGTGCCCACCGCTTTTGGCAATCCCGAAAGAGAAGAAAGAGCGGAAGAAGCCAAAAAGTTATCTGCCAAAGAAATTGCAGATGCCATTGTGGGTGCCCTGAAAATGGATAACCGCGGTTTTATTCCCGAACTTACCGTTTGGGCCACCAATCCTTTTTGAAATAACGGTGCTTGTTGGTTAGCTGTCCGGTATAATCTCTTACCCGATCGCAAAAAGGGCCGGCTTTCGTCGAAAAGCCCTCATACTGCATTTGAAATACCCTTTTTATGCCCTTGGATTAGCACGATTTGCTACAAATCGGTTTTGGTGTACCTTTTACTCCATCAAAAAAACAAACAAGACCTGTTCCGGGATATAAGAAAGCGGTGTGGATCATTGTTTTACGGGTACAATTTTGTTTTGGCATTTAAACCGCTGTTAATGATACAATTTGTTAGGTTCCGTTTTTCTAATTCCGATAAATCTTTCAGAACAAGATCCGTCAGAACCTGACCATAATCTTTTTCAGAAATAGTAGCCATTCCTAAATGCTTGATTTGGTTGAAGTCGTTTTGATTTGGAACTGAAAAATAATGTCCTTTTTCAAGATCCTGCTTCTTTGACCTGATGGCCATATTCTGTTCAACTCTTTTTAATGTCTGAATAATAAGCTTTGTTCCTAATGGATAGAGTTGAGTAATATTCCAAAAAAGAGATCTATCATAATCAACATCACATTTTGCTATTTCTATAATCTCACCGGTATCAATTCCGCTATTAGGTATGGTGTGAAGTGTACATCCTATGGTATGGTTTCGTGCTTTAATTGCGTGTAATGTTCCCATAATGCCTCTATAATCAGGTAGAATAGCAGAATGTAAGTTGATCAGTCCTTTTTTAGGGATTTCAATGATCTCATTCTTAAAAATTTTTCCAAACCGAATTGAAATAAATAAGTCCGGACAAAATTCCTGCATACTATTCATGAATTCCGTTGCGTTCACATCTGAGCATTTTTCAATTGGAAATGATCTAAAATTCCGGTCAAAAAATTCGAATCTATGTTCAATTTGGTTCTTCTTGATAAACTCAGCTAATTCGTTAAAGAAAAAATCTTTTTCAAAGTGTTCGAGTCTTAATAGCTCGGAAGGTTTGTTTTTGGGATCTCCAAC
>CALLUQ010000084.1 GCA_938010565.1 uncultured Flavobacteriales bacterium | reverse complement strand
AAGTCAGGTGTACTGTGTCGTATAAGTGGCCGGTATTTTTGTTCCGGACAATGCGAAAAATAGTAGCTTAGTGTAGCTAAGGGATTATTTTTTAAAGCAGTCCGGGATAAAAAGATCAAAACTTGGTGCGGCTAAAGTATGCTTGACTTAATACTAGCTTGCAGTTCATTTGTGATCAGCGAGATACAACATCCGAGTGCGATGGCAGTTGTTTTTTGTACACCGCGGGTTGGAAAAGGTTATTCGTAGAGGTCGGGGCGGTCTACTTTCCCCGATCCCCGGCAAATGTTGCACGTTTCTTTCCCTCTTAAGCCTTCCCAATAGCCATGCCCATCGCATTTGGGGCATGCATTCCGCCCTTTTCTTTTGGGCATTAAGCTACCCCCTTCCCAAATTTTATAAATCGCGTAAGCAGCCAAACCAACGAGAGCCAGTATAACAATTGCGGACATAGTGCATCGAAAATAGTAATTCCATCTTAATCACCGGAAGAAACTTGCAGGCAGCGTTGTTTTTGTATCTTAACCCCATAATTGCCCATCATTACAAGGCTTGTTTGCAATGTTTTCCTCAGCACATCAAAAGAAGAACTTTTGGGCGGCTTTTGCAATCATTCTGTTGGTAAAATGCCTCTACCTCTCCGGCGGCATCAACCTCCAGGCCGATAGCTACAACTACCTCCATTGTATACTGCATACCGACTACCCGGCTGCTTACCCTTTATTCATCCGGATCTTAAAGAACATTTGGCCCAACCTTTGGTTTTTTGCCATGGTGCAATGTGTTTTGTTTGCATTTGCCGGGGCTCTTTTTGCATGGCGTATGTCGGGTTCGCGCCGGAGTTTTCATCTGTTTACCGCTATTCTTGCTGCCGAACCCATGTCGGGAACCTTCTGCAACAGCATGCTCTCGGAAGCCCTTTTTATTCCCTTGCTGCTGGTTTGGCTCGTATTGCTGGTAACACAATTTCAAAAACCGGGAAACTGGAAATGGGTGGTACTTTTGGGCCTCTTTTCGGGAGGACTGTACAGCGTTCGTTTTGCCGCCCTCTTTCCGGTTGCATTTGTTGCCTTCAACTGGTTTTTTTCAAAAGCACACTTCAGGTACGCATGGTGGCAGATACCTCTTCTGGCGCTGATGTTTCAGGTGGCCCTTTTGCCCTTTCGCTTTCCACAACATCAAACCTTCCGGACGTACCGTTTAAATGGCATTGCCGGCGCCAATATCTGGAACAATGCCAGCGCACTCTATACGCCGGATCCGATGACACCCGAAAGCGGAGATCCGTTTGAAAAATATGTTTACAACCATTTTGATACGGCATTGCTCAACACCCATTTATCGATACATGGCAAACAACTTTGGGAGCCGGATCTATATTTCAGAAAATACATAACAGCGCACCGTTTTTGCTTCGAAAACCGATGGATGGCCAGCGATAAAGCAGGAGCTTTGGGACGGAAGATCATCTGCCGGTCTCCCGGGCAATACATGGCCCGTTTTGTTTGGCCCAATTTTGCCAAACTCTTTTATGAAAAGGAACATTACCAGGCCACATACCTGGAACCGGATCTAAAGGCACATTTTGGTTTTGAAGGTCCGGTTCACAGTATTGTATACTGGCCTGTTTATTTGTGGGTTTTGCTGTTGTTGTTACTGTTTTCCGGTTGGGGGAAATACGTGTTGCAGATACAAGATATCCGTCTGCGTATATGGATGCCTCTGCTTTGGTTTGTGATGGTAAGCATGCCTTTTGCAGCTGCTACTAACCTTCGCTACTATTATACGTTTGCTTTTCTTTTTTTCTGTTGTGTGATAGTGATCGCAGAGCATTTTATGCAACCGGAAACGCATGCGGAAACCAGGGTTTAAAGGGCCGGTTTGTATACTGAGCCGAAGCCCCTTTGGGGATGTTGTCTGTATTCCGTTCCGATCTTCCGATCCATTTACACCAACCAACGGCCCGATGCGGCAACTGTATGCGTTACCCGGAACTGCAAAGCATGCATTACACGGTTGGGTTCGGATGATACCCGGTTATTTTTGATTCGGATCAAATTTCCCGGTCCGGATCAAAAGCCTCCAGATAAGTTGCTACTCTTTGTACAAAACTTCCTCCCAGGGCACCGTCAATGTTTCGGTGGTCGTAAGAATGGGAAAGGAACATCATATGGCGAATTCCGATCGTATCTCCGTAAGGCGTTTCCACAACGGCCGGTTTTTTGCGAATGGCCCCCAAAGCAAGAATAGCAGCTTGCGGTTGGTTGATGATAGGAGTACCCATTACATTTCCAAACGTTCCCACATTGCTCACAGTATAGGTACCTCCGCTAATTTCTTCGGGTTTGAGCCGGTTGTTCCGTGCACGGCCTGCCAGGTCGTTTACCCGTTTTGTTAACCCGTTCAGGTTCAGCTGATCCGCCTGATGAATAACCGGTACGATCAGGTTGCCTGAAGGGAGGGCAGCAGCCATTCCTATATTGATGTCTTTGCGGATAATGATCCGGTCTCCGTCGATGGATGAATTAACGCCGGGGAAATCTTTCAGCGATTTTACTACCGCTTCAATAAAAATAGGAGTAAAGGTCAGTTTTTCGCCGTGGCGTTTCAGGTATTCGTCTTTTACTTTGTTGCGCCACATCACCAGGTTGGTTACATCGGCTTCCACAAAAGAAGTAACATGCGGGGCAACTTGTACGCTGTTCACCATGTGTTCGGCGATCAGCTTGCGCATGCGGTCCATCTCCACAATTTCGTCTTGCGGGCCAACCATTACGGCCGGGGCTTTGTGTTGTTTTTTAGCTACCTGAGGAACAGGTGCATCTGTTGGTTTGGCGGCATGAACGGGAGCCGGTGCAGCAGAAGCGGGTTTGCTGAGGCGGCCGGCGATATGATCCAACATGTCTTTTTTCGTTACCCTACCTTCTTTTCCGGAGCCTGAAATGGTTTCCAGTTCATCCATAGGAATGCCTTCGGTTTGGGCCATGTTGCGTACCAGAGGAGAATAAAAACGACCGGACGGCCCATTTTTAGAAAGGCGGACAGCAACGACTGTTTCCGGAACGTTATTGCCGTGCGAAACATGGGCATTACCGGCAGCAGGCGATGTGTTGCCTGAAGCAGCATCGTGGCCGGACGCAACCTCAGCAGCAGTGGTGGTACCTTCCCCTTCTGTTTCTACAATTCCGATTACCTGGCCCACTTCTACTACATCATCTTTTTCAAACAACTTCCTGACCAGAACGCCTTCAGCCGGAGAAGGAACTTCGTTGTCAACTTTATCGGTGGCAATATTCACGATAAACTCATCTTCTTCAATGCGATCACCTTCGTTTTTCAGCCATTCAATGATGGTAGCTTCCGTTACACTTTCTCCCATTTTAGGGAGGAGGATCTCAACCTGGGCCATGCTTTATTTCTGCTTTATTAATGCTACTTACCTGGAAATATCACACAAAAATAACCGAATAAGTGGGATTGGCAATCCACTGTTTCGGTTGTTTGACCCAGGGCAAACGCATTTAAATTTTGAGTAGCCTTCCAATACGGGTACTCCCATTCCGCTTTTTTCGTTTGGATTTTTTTACTCAATATCACTCATTTAACTGATAACCAGACTACTGAAATCTATTTGATTGAAATGGAGAAAGGGTAAGCACGTCCTTTTAATTCGTTATTGACCAGGCGCTTATTCCTCCAAACGAACCTATATGGGTTAGTATCGTATGTTGTTTCCCGCTTCGCGGCTTTTTTCAG
>CALLUQ010000083.1 GCA_938010565.1 uncultured Flavobacteriales bacterium | reverse complement strand
TGGAACACTATTTATGACCTTACAAGCCAAATTTACACCACATGCAATGCCGTTTTTGAACCGTGTTTTATGCGGCTTTGTTTTTGGAAAACCAACCCAACACCCATGCGAAGGGAAAACCTGCGGTTGCGATCACTTTTTTCCACCCTTCACGCGAAAGCACCTTGGAATCGATGGCAGCAGCATAGGTGATCAATAAACCAAAAGGGAACAGAATGGCAGAACCCAACCACATGCCTGCCCAGGGTTCCACTACTTCGGATTTAACCATTTTTTCCCCAATAAGAGACAAAATATGAAACACCAGAAACAGCAGCACGGAAAACACAACCGGCATGCCCAGGCCCCCTTTTCGGATAATGGCCCCCAGTGGAGCGCCAATAAAAAATAAGATGATGCAGGCAAAAGACAGCGTAAACTTCCGGTGCCATTCGATGCGATAACGGTTGATAAGATAATCCTGATTTTCAAGATGTTCCACCACATTTTTTTCCACAAACCTTTTTGTATTCCGAGCATGCTTGACAGCCAGTTCCAAAATGCGGCTCCGATCCGAAAAATTTAATGCGTTCAGGTAATCCTTGGTGCTTTTTACCGTATCCATATTTACCTCGTTGCTGTCGCGCCGCAGGTAAAGCGCACGGGCCATAAAAGCTGTCAGATCATCCATGCGTTTCTCTTTGCAAACCTTGATCGAATCTTCGGCCTCTACCAGTTGTTGGATGTTCAGCATTTCGAAATCCTGTGAAAAAAGGTCTTCTTTGGCTTTTACAAAAGCCAGTTCCGACATGTCTATCCGGATGATTTGCTTTTTGAACGCATTTTCAATGTGCGGATGAAAGGTATTTTTTCGTTTGGCTACGGGAATGTAATGTTCTTCGTAAATGATGCCATCTTCCAGGGTAAGAATAAGGAACTTATTTTCCGCAGACTTTTGCATGGTGCCCCGTTTGGCATGAATTACTTTGCTGTTCGCGGCATACCGATTGGTATGATCGTAAATGAGAATATCGCTCAGTTCCTCGGTATCCGGATCTTTTCCTTTTACCCGGATGCTGTAGCCCGGGATCTCGCTGTAAAATGCACCGGGTTTGATGTTGAAAGTGGGTTTCTTTTCGGTAATGCTGAAAAGCAAGCTTTTGAATTTCAGATTGGCCACAGGCCAGAGATTATTGGAAAAAAAGAACGCCGATATGCCGTTTATTACAATGAACACAATGAGAGGGAGCATGATGCGGAACAAACCCATCCCGGCTGATTTCATAGCAATGAGTTCGCTGCGTTCGCCGAGGTTGCCAAACGTCATAATAGAAGAAAGCAAGATGGCCAGCGGAAGTGCCATGGGCACCAAGTTGGCAGAAGCATAAAAGAGCAGTTCGGCAATGAGGTACCATTCCAACCCTTTACCCATCAGATCGTCCACATATTTCCAAAGGAACTGCATAAGGAGGATGAACAGGCAAATGAAGAACGTAATGGCGAACGGGCCAAGGTAGTTTCGTACAATATACTGGTACAACCGGGGCAAACGCAGGTAAATACTCCGTAAAATGGCCAATACAACGATGACCCACAGAGATGTGTATAATACAGATAGAATACCCGTCAATGTCAGCTAATTTCCAAAAATTACAAAATTAAGACTTCGGATGGATAACGGGCCATGGTCCCTTTATATTGATCAGCCGCCTAAAATTAATTTTAGTTTACCAATCTGACTGGTCCAGAAAAGTTGTTGTTCTTCCATTTCATCGGCCTCTGCAAAATCAGTAACAATCAAAGCTACGCCTCGCGTAAGCGGGTCGATCTTGATGCGCATTTCGAAATAAAAATCTTCACCCTCATCTTCAAGCCACTGAAGACGAATATATTCGGAACTCTTTTTGTTCAGGAGCCGGGCTTCCTCTTCGGAACCATCCCAGAAAAAAATGTAAACATCCTTTTTAATGTTTACATCATCGGCAAACCACTCGGACAAACCACTTGGAGTGCTGATACAATTAAAAAGGACTTTGGCGGATGACTTTATGATGAATTCTAGCTCAAACTTCTCTTTTTCAGACATTCTGTAACTTATGTTAATTTTCTGTAATATTGCACCTTGCAAATTGGGGATGGCCGTTGCAATATAAGATAAGCCACCTTAAAAACAAAACAACGGAAAAATGGCATTGATACACTCCATGGAATCGAACGGAAATAAACTTTTTCGTTACCGTGGTCAGATTCCCATTCTCCTTTTCATCGCTGCATTTCCGGTCATTTTTTTTACGGATGTTAGCGGTTACGGCACCGGATTAATTGGGGGATTCAGAGCGGGCGCCATCGCCTTATCAACCATCGGCTTTGTTATCCGTGCCATTGCAATTGGCTCCACTCCCAAAGGTACTTCAGGCCGGAATACACAAAAACAAGTTGCGGCATCGCTGAACAGCACCGGTATCTATTCCATCGTACGCCATCCTTTATACCTGGGCAACTATTTTATGTGGATCGGTATTGTAGCCTATACCTTTAATGTGTACTACATCATTATTGTAAGCTTGGCATACTGGATTTATTACGAACGCATTATGTTTGCCGAAGAACGGTTTCTCGAACGAAAATTCGGCGATTCCTATGTAAAGTGGTCTTTGCAAGTACCGCCTTTCTGGCCCCGTTTTTCCAACTACACCAAAAGTACCGTTCCTTTTTCGTTAAAGCCGGTTCTTCGCCGGGAATATTCCGGTATTTTGGCCACTGTAACGGGGTTTGTTTACGTAGATATAATCCGGGACTACCTTGTCGCCCTGTATTCCAACAGTACTTTTCAATGGAGCGCCACCTACACCTGGGTGATGGCAGCTGCTACAGGATATGCCCTTATTTTTCGCTCTGTAAAACACTATACCAACTGGCTTGATGAAGAAGGCCGTTCCTGATGTTGCATTGCCTTGACCCCGTTTTTGAATAAGACGAACCGGACACTTTGGCGCACTAAGCGCCTAAAAAGATCATCCGGGTGCCCGTTTTTAAAAATCCCTTTTCGTTTTTTTGCTCCTCTTAATGGCCTCCAGTACGGCATTCATATCAGCATCCGACCGCAGTGGGATCTCGGCCTGAATGCCGCGTTGCGGAACATCTGCCGGAGCTACATCCACTGTTACATTTAACAAAGGAAACCGCACCCTGATGCCGGTATGAGGCAAGGTGAGAACGGGCATGGCACCTGCGCTGAAATTGCGGTAGGTTCCGCCTGTTTCTTCGCCGGCAAAAACGATGTTTTCCTTTGCTCTGGCAAGCGAGCAAAAAAGAACTGCAGCAGAAAAGGTACGACCACTAATCAGTACATGAACCGGACCGGTAAAGCTGTTTTTATGAGGGGTCTGCACCTCAAGCGCCGGATGAGATCGGACATGATAGTACCCGTTCGGATCTTTCACATGGTTTTCGGGCCGGCCTTTGAACTTTTGAGGAAGGTGGGTATGTTGCGCAAAAGAAAAAGTATCGGTGTCGGTAAGCTCCATGCGCTGAAAACCACGAAATGGGGTGGTGGTCATGTAACGGAACAACTCTATGGCATACATGCTTTCCCCGCCCGAATTCTGCCGCAGATCGACAATGAGTTGCCGGATCTTTTTTCGCTTGATCCTCCGAAAAGAACGCCGCAAAAATGCGGAATAGAATTTTTTACTCTTCAGAATAAGGGGCGGATAAAACGTATGGATGGAGAGGATGGCCGTTTGCTGATCTTTCCGAAATTCGAGCTGCAGCGGTTTTATCCGTGTTTTTTTTTCCCAGTCTTCAAAAGCGCTGTTCAGTTTCGAGGCAGGCATGCGCGGCACCTTCACCTCGTACACCCTTCCGGAAGATGCCACTTTGATCCGGACACTGTCTTCGGATGAATACGTTCCGTACATTATTTTCGATAATCCCAGCTTTTGTAATGCCCACAACCGGTTGGTAGTAATGGCTCCGTCGCTACAAATATGGTGCGCATGTTGATCCAGAATTGCAGGCATATCCATGCCTTCCACTTCGAGCAGTTCTACCGGGTATTTACCGGTAAAACAGGGGCTAAAATCTTTTTCGATCAGCACACGATCCGGCGAAACGAGGCGGAGGCTCAGCGGCAGTAATTTTTGATGCTGCTGAATACTGAGGGGGAGTTCAACCGTCATGTGTCCATCGTGTAAACCGGCAATTAACTTTTGCAGAACCGTATAATACTCCGCCAGGGCCATCGGTTGGTCAAACCGGCTTCTGATCCATCCGGTATATGCATCAAAGCTCGCCGGACTGTTGTTGCGGTAAAGACCGGGATACGCTTCTTTTAAAGCCCGTACCAGTAAATCGAGATCGGCCTGAAGCAACTCGGGTGCGTGTATTTTATGATAGGCACGATCGGCCTGTGAATAAGCTGAAATGCCCGTCCAGGATACAACAATGATGGCTATCGTATACCCAACCCTTATCATGTCAGGCAGGAACAAGCACGTTGAGAGAGGAAGGAATAACCCGGATGGTTAAGGGAGAAGAAATGGAAACGGGTTCGCCATCTACATGGGCCGTTTTTCCGGTGTGAATGAGTTGAAAAAAAGGACCTTCCATCGTGGTCATGTAACGCGATCGATCAATGTTGCTACGGAACAAACGAAGGGCCACAAAAGGAGCCGAAAACCAGGGAAAACGAGATAAAAAGCACAACTTTAACTGCCCGTCGTCCAGCACAGCCGTCGGAGCAATCGTAGCCCTGTTGCCGTACTGCGAACCGTTGGCAGCCGTTACCAGAAATGCCTCCGATTCAAGAACTTTTCCGCGATGGTGCAACTTCACTTCAATGGGTTTAAAACGGAAATACTCCCGCAATACGATCTTAAAATAAGAAAAGACTCCCCTTTTATCGAAGCGCGAAAACTCATCTGCCACCAATGCATCGAATCCAATACCCCCCACTCCCAAAAAAACATGTTCGTTCAACTGGCCGGTATCCATGCTGCGGATGCGATGCCGGTTGATGCTTCTGATCGCATTTTTCGGATCGGTAGGAATGCCCAGGTGAAGGGCCAGTCCGTTTCCGGAACCGGTAGGAACAATGGCCATGGCGGTATTGGTATGCAACAACCCTTTGCCCACCTCGTTTACCGAGCCATCTCCGCCCACAACGGCAACAATATCAACGCCCTCCCGGGCTGCCTCGGCAGCCAGCTCGGTAGCATGACCCGCCGATTCGGTATAACAAATGCTGTAATCAAAACGCATTTCGTCCAGTTGTTTTTTTACCAGTTCCGGTATCCTTTTTTGCCGGCCTGTACCTGAAACAGGGTTCACAATAAAACGGATCGATTTACGGCTCATTTAATGCGCAGTTTATTGGCCGACATGCGGTGATTATAGGTTTGAATAACGGCTTTCAGATACCGGAGCATACTGGCTTTAACCCGCTGATCGGAGCGGGACATGTTTCCTCCGTTTTTTTCCGATAAAAGGTTCTTTTTCAGGAGCGGATCGGTTTTCACCCTAAAAAAAGCAACCGCTTCCGAACCATTGTATTGCAACACATGCGTATCGCCGATCAGCTGGTAAATGCCATTTTTATAACTCACCGAATAGCGGTCTTTTTCGGGAAAAGAGAACAAGCTTTCGCCAAAAGCGATAAAAGGTTTCCGGTACCCGATATAATCGAGTACGGTAGGCAATATATCGATCTGGTTGGCAATCATGCTGTCGCGCCCCTTCAACTCGCCGGTGGGCCGGTAAAAAATAAGCGGAACGGCATACACCTCTTTGGCAGTACGCGCAGCGGGTTGGCTAATGGGGCCGGTGTGATCGGCAGTGATCACAAACAGGGTACGGTTGTACCAAGGCTGTTGCGATGCGGTTTGAAAAAATCGTTTTAATGCATAATCGGTATACCCTACCGCCCGGAGCATAGGAATGTTCCCTGTTTTAAACCGGCCCTCGTATTTTTTAGGGATGACAAACGGATGGTGGGAATTGATGGTAAAGGCCATTCCTAAAAAAGGTGTTTTTGTATGGCTCAGGCTACCGGAAAAGTATTGCAGAAACTCTTCGTCCCAGATGCCCCACTGGCCATCAAAATGTGCGTTGTTGTTGTATTCGGTTCTCCCGATGTAATGCCGGAACCCGGCCGCTTTGCAAAAACCGTCAAAACGCATGGAACCGTTGGTAGCACCGTGATAGAAAGCCGTTTGGTAACCTTCGTCGTTTAAAACAGAGGCCAGTGTGGTAATGTTGTTGCCCGAAAACGGAGAAGAGATATACGGTTGTTGCATCAAACTGAGCAAACCGGAGGTTATCGAAGGTACCCCTTGAATGGAAGTAAGTCCGTTGGCATAGGCCCGGTCGTAAACCAGGCTATGCTGCATCAGCGAATCAAGAAAAGGAGTATACCCCTTTTCGTTCCCATAAAACCCGATGTATTCTTTCGAAAAACTTTCCAGAATGAGTACCACCACATTGAGCTTTTTTTTATCGGACCCGGCTGCGGGTGGATGGTATTGGCGTATGGGGTTGTAAATGGAAAGGAGTTCTTCTTCCCTGTAATCGTTTCTTTGCTCCAATCCTTTGCTACTCATACTGAGGATCATGGTGAAAGGAGAATTGAGCACCAAAGGCATGTTTTGCGTTTCGGTAAACTTTCCGGCATCGATAATACTGATGGGTTTCACCTGCAAGCCACCCCGGCTCATAAGAATAAAAAAGCCGGCAGAAACCCCAAAAAGAACCGTGTGCCGGAGAAGGTAACCGAAATGAAAAGGTTGCTTTGTAAAACGGGGTTTTATTTGCCGCCACAAAAATTCGATGATGACAACCATGCCTATGGCCATCAGGATAAGGTACCAGTAATCCCGGATAAAAGTCGGAACCAGTTGTTGCACATCGTTGCCATACCCCACCAGCGAAATAAGATCGGAAGTGGAACGCTTGAGCGTAAATTTAAAATACGCGATATCCACAAGGTTTAAAACCAACGCTGCAAGATTGGGCACATAAAAACTCCATTTTAAAATACGTTGATAGCCTTTTCGTTCCCGAAAGGGAAAAGGCAGCAGAGAAAGCGTGATAAAAAGCAGATTAACGTAAACAATGGCCGAAAAGTCGAATAAAATACCGGCCGTAAACTCGGAGAGCCCCACCTGTTCAAAATGGCCGAGATTAAAAACAAAAAAAAGGATTCGGCAAAACGTGTAGAGCAAAAGAATAATTCCTAACCTCTTCGCTAATAATATAATATGATCAAAATCTTTTTTCACCATAACAGGAAATGCCAAAGTTAAGGTTTAAGTGCAATTGAAGGATGGAGCGTGTAGCTTAATTCTTAGGGTACCTTTCGTGGTAAAAAGAAGGTTACAAAACAAAACCTTCTTTTCCGGATCGCATAAGAAATCGCATAAGAAAAGGACTCCTCGTTTTGGGAGCAATGCGAAGAAAGGTAAATGTATGGTTGTTAGTTGCAAACCGCCCATCGGATGAGGGGCGGATGAATTTTGGAAGTGTTATTTTGGGGGGTTATTTTTTAATAAACCCGCACAGAATGAACGGAAGGCCGCCCAAATAACTATTTTTGTCGCATTGAAAAATCACATTTTATGACGACTTTGGAGGAGGCGTTGATCCGCTACGACCGTTCCGGCTTTTCGGACAAAGAATTATTGGAAATTTACCGGAATTTGCTGCGCCCTCGCATGATCGAAGAGAAAATGTTGGTTTTGCTTCGTGGCGGTAAAATTACCAAATGGTTTTCAGGCATGGGGCAGGAGGCCATATCGGTAGGAGCCGCTATGGGGCTGGCTTCCGATGAATACCTGCTTCCCATGCACCGGAACCTCGGCGTTTTTACCACCAGAGGGGTAGAGTTGGAGCAACTTTTCAAACAGTTCCAGGGAAAAATGGGGGGCTTTACCAAAGGCCGCGACCGCTCTTTCCATTTTGGAACCATGGAGCACCGTATTTTGGGTATGATCTCGCATTTAGGACCCCAGTTAGGCATTGCCGATGGCATTGCGCTAGGCCATCGGCTCAAAAAAAACAACGCAGCAACACTCGCATTTACCGGAGACGGGGGCGCTTCGGAAGGAGATTTTCACGAGGCTTTAAACGTAGCAGCAGTTTGGGACCTGCCGGTAATTTTTCTGGTGGAGAACAACGGTTGGGGGTTATCTACTCCCAGCAAAGAACAATTTCGGTGCGAACACTTTATCGACAAAGGCAAAGGTTATGGCATGGATACCTGGCAGATCGATGGGAACAACATCCTTGAAGTGGTGGATACCATTCGTAAGATTGCTGCTTCTATTCGCGAACGGCCCCGCCCGTTTTTGCTGGAATGCATGACCTATCGGATCCGAGGGCACGAAGAAGCCAGCGGAACCGGATACTACCCGGAAGGCGTCATTGACGAGTGGTCGAAAAAAGACCCGGTAAAGAATTTCGAAAACTTTTTGCTGGCCGAAGGCATTCTGCATGAAGCAAACCGCGATGAATGGCGCAAAAACATCAAAACGGAAATAAACGAAGCACTGGAAAAAGCCTATGCCGAAGCCCCCGTAGATGCAGATACCCGTTCCGAATACAACGATGTGTATGCCCCGTACGAACAGCAGGTCATTGTTCCGCCTACTCCCGATGTGCAAGAAAAACGCTTTGTAGATGCCATAAGCGATGGCTTGTACCAGGCCATGGAAAAGCACAACAACCTCATAATCATGGGGCAAGATGTGGCCGAATACGGAGGAGTATTTAAGGTAACAGAGGGGTTTGTGAAACAATTTGGCAAAGAGCGGGTGCGCAATACTCCTTTGTGCGAATCGGCCATTGTGGGTACTGCTCTGGGTTTGAGCATCAATGGTTACAAAGCGGTGGTAGAGATGCAATTTGCCGATTTTGTAACCTGTGGTTTCAACCAGATTGTGAACAACCTAGCCAAATTGCATTATCGCTGGGCACAAAATGCCGATGTTGTGGTGCGTATGCCTACCGGTGCCGGAGTGGGAGCAGGGCCTTTTCACTCGCAAAGCAATGAAGCCTGGTTTTTTCATACCCCGGGTTTAAAAATAGTATACCCTGCTTTTCCGTACGATGCAAAAGGATTGCTGGCAGCAGCCATTGAAGACCCCAATCCGGTTATGTATTTCGAGCATAAAAAACTTTACCGCAGCCTTTCGGGCGAGGTTCCGAAAGATTATTATACCATCGAAATTGGCAAAGCGGCCCGCCTGCGAGAAGGAAACGATCTTTCGATCATTACCTACGGTTTTGGGGTACACTGGGCACTTCAGGTGTTGGATGAAAACCCCGATATTCAGGCCGATCTTATCGACTTGCGTACCCTGTTGCCTTACGATAAGGAAGCCCTGGTTGCATCGGTAAACAAAACCGGAAAAGCACTGGTATTACACGAAGATTGTATGACCGGCGGCATTGGTGCCGAACTGGCAGCTGTAATTGGTCAGGCGTGTTTTCATCGGCTCGATGCACCGGTGGTTCGTGTTGCCAGTTTGGATACACCTGTTCCGTTTGCAGAGGCGCTGGAGCGCAATTTTCTTCCGGATGAACGTTTCCGTACGGCTTTGCTTGAACTGTGGGAGTATTAGAGGGAAATGTTGCAGAGGACGGTTCACAAGCCCAATGGTATTTTTTGAATCATTTGCTTGGAACGGTATAACTATCCTCTCACAAGCGAGACGCTTGCGAGAGAGTTGGGTTGGTCCATGCTTCCTACCGTATCTGTTTCAAGCGTCCGCTTGGAACACTATTTGACGGTTCACAAGCCCAATGGTATTTTTTGAATCATTTTCTTGGAACGGCCTAGCTATCCTCTCACAAGCGAGACGCTTGCGAGAGAGTTGGGTTGTGGTCCATGCTTCCTACCGTATCTGTTTCAAGCGTCCGCTTGGAACACTATTTGACGGTTCACAAGCCCAATGGTATTTTTTGAA
>CALLUQ010000082.1 GCA_938010565.1 uncultured Flavobacteriales bacterium | reverse complement strand
AACCGTCTCCTTGTAAACCCGGAAAACCTGTCGAAAACCAAACCTCATTCCCCTTTTCTCTCAACATTTTTTTGTAGCTTAAAGACCATTCGCTTACCAACCTTTAATTGCTATGAAAAAAAATGGTTCCCATGTTGAACTGGAAGGGCACACCCTTCATGCAGATTTATTGAAAAAAACAACGGGTATTCCTTTACCGGATCAGGATCATACCATCGCTTATCAGCTCAAAAACCAAAGCAGCGATGCGGTGATCCATCAATTGGCATCCGCCATCAATGCCCAACATCCTTCAAAAAGAAAATACCTTACTCCGGAAGTGTTCTTAAAGCAGCATGGCCCTTCGGAAGAAAGCCGCGAAAAAGTGTGTGCCTGGGCCCGGAACAATGGCCTGGAAGTGAAACACGACGGTACGGATGGAAACTTAATTCATGTACGGGGCCGGTTGAACCGGTTTATGGACCTGCACCGTGTAGAGCTGGAACAATATGAGTACAATGGCCACCATTTTATGGGGCACCGGCAAACCGTATCGGTGCCGATTGAGGTGGCAGATGCCATTGCCGGTGTGCATGGCCTGAACGATGCTGAGTTTGCATTTAAACGGGAAAACCCCCATCCCATGGAAATGGAAACAGAAACGGAAAAAAGCTGGACGAATGTAACCGCCCCTGTCATGGCCCAACTGTACAATTTCCCTTCCGGTGATGGTAACGGGCAAAAAATAGCCATTTATGAGACCAGCCTGAACATGACGCCTTCCAACATCACCACTTATTTTAATGTGGTACTGAAGGTAGCGGAACCAACGATCAAATACCGGTACAACAATCAATTTACCCAACCCACCGCAGGCAACGATTCGGGGGAAGCCATGCTGGATATTGAAGTGGCAGCCGCCGCAGCCGGCGGAGCCGAGTTTTGTATGATCGCGCATTCGAAAGGCATGTATGCCGGTTTGTATGATGCGATCTACAACTATAAAGCAGACGTAATTTCCATTTCATACGGATGGCCCGAATACACCGTTATGGGAACCAGTTTTGCCAATGCCATGAAAACGTTAACCAATGCTGCTGCTGCGTTGGGCATTACCATTTGCGTAGCTTCGGGCGATTCCGGTGCGGCAGGTTCGGGCGAATGGACCAGTACCAGAGTAAACAATGTGGCGTTTCCCGGATCGTTGCCTACGGTGTTGGCTTGCGGAGGAACGTATTCGGAAATTACCGGAGATGTTGCTTCGCCCGTTTTGAATGGAAATGCGGTTTGGAACAACAACAACTCTACAAAAGTAAGAGGGGCTACGGGGGGTGGTGTAAGCCTTGTATACACGGCTCCTGCCTGGCAAAAGCAGGCCACTTTGCCAGCAACCGTAAATGCCGATCCGGTTATTCATGGCCAGGGCCGGTGTTTACCGGATGTAGCAGCCAATGGCGACCCCGGAAGCGGTTACTACATTTATTATAACAATGCTTTTCACGTTACGGGAGGTACCAGTGCTGCCGCTCCTTTGTGGGCGGCACTGATGGCCATTCTTAACCAAAACCTGGGTTACAACCTGGGGTTTGTAAATCAGTTATTTTACGATTTACAGATCCAAAGCTCGTCGCCTCCTTTTCATCAGGTTTCCGATGGCAATAACGGAAATTCTTACCAGGATAAACCGGCGGTATATTATGCCCGGAAAAACGAGAATTACAATGCTTGCTGCGGGTTGGGTGTGCCCGATGGCAAGGCTTTGTTAAGCGGAATTAAAAACAGCTGATCTTGTTTTAAACCATGGTATGGTTTTCCGGTTCCGTTATTTCAGTAGATAAAGGCTGAGTTTTCTGTAAAAAACAATACGGCCCTTTTAAAGTTTGGGGAAATACGGTTCCCGGGGCCTGTATCTTTTAGAGAAAGAATATACCGGGCAGACAAAAAAAACGTCCTGGTGAAAACCAGGACGTTCCGTATTTTTGTATTTGTGCTTTGTTTAGAAGTGGAAGGTCAGTACCAAACGACCACCGTTGTTGTCTGTATCTATTCCAAAGTCCGAACTCTTACCGGTTTTTTTGGTATACGTTTGAAGAGAAGCACTTGTTTCGTTGGGTGCCTGGCCCCATGCTTCAATGGTTTCTTCGCCTTCGCCGGTAGCATGGAATGCAAGTCCCCATCCGTATTCAACTGCAATGGAAGTTTTGGGCAAAACGAACAGCTCCGCACCAATAAATCCTCTTACACCAAGGCCGAAAGTAGAGCCTGATTTATTTTCCGTAGTGCGGCTGCCGGTATTGGTAGCACTAAGTGCCTCACCGTACTCATGCGTGGTTTTTCCACCGCCCAGCATAATCATGGCTTCGCCGCCATAAATGCCCTGAATGCGTGTGTTGCCACGTCTTTTTTCCAATCCTGCACCCAAAACAATGGAGTTGTAAGAACTTTTTTCATTGTTCTCAATATAAGAGGGATTGAATGTATTACTGGCCGTATCTACAAGTGTTGTGGTAGATTCGGAACCAAGACCGATGCGCAGATGGCCCCGGTAAGCGGTATTTGCATCCACAAACATTTTCCCCATGATCGAGAAGTTCGAATTGGTGAAATCTGCGGAAGGTGACTGGTTTCCCGAGTCGTTAAAGAAATTCCCCAGGTAATCGAGGAATGGAGCCGCATCAAAGCCAATGGCCCAATCGCCTGCTTCGGGAAGGTAATTTTCCCCTTTTTTAGAAGTCAAATCCTGTGCAAATGAAATCGTCGAAACGAAAACCCCTGCAACCAAAAGAATCCTTTTTTTCATAACTGTTTGTATTAATTTTAACTGTCTGTATTAATTTTAAAAGTCTTATTGGATTGATTTTAAGCTAAATAATTAAAATTTTTCACTATCGATCTTGAATATTCAAGCCCAAGCATAACCGCAAAGCTAATGAATAACCTTGGCGCAAAGTTATGAACAATCTTTTCACTTCAAACAGTTTTTTGTTAATAACTCCGGTTTTTTTAACATTATGGCAGCAAAAATAACACAAAGAATTGAAACAAAACTAAAACTTACCGGAAATACGATCTTCAAGCATGGGTACAAATCGGAACCGACCGTATTCCAGCCTTTTATAGTTGTTCTCTCCCTCTTTATCAATGGAAGTCATGATCTGTACATCGCCTTTGCCCACAGGGATCACCAGGCGGGCTCCTGTTTGCATTTGTTTTAACAACGCTTCGGGAACAAAAGGAGCCCCGCAGGTAACAATAACCTTATTAAAGGGAGCAAAAGAGGGTAAGCCTTTGTAGCCATCGCCATAAAACAGTTTTGCACGATACCCCATGCGGTGCAAAAGAGACTTGGTTTTTACATAAAGGGCACGCTGGCGTTCAATGGAAAAAACTTTGGCTCCTAATTCACAAAGCACTGCGGTCTGATAACCGGAACCTGTCCCGACCTCAAGGATTTTTTCTCCTTTTTGAATGTTCAGGAGCTCACTTTGAATAGCAACGGTATACGGTTGAGAAATGGTTTGTCCTTCTCCAATTGGAAAAGCTTTGTCCTCGTAGGCAAATTTCAGGAAAGCATTGTCGAGGAAAAAATGGCGGGGGATCGATTCGATCGCGCGGAGTACCTGGGGGTCTTCCACTCCCTTTTTCTGCACTTCCTGCATCAATTTGCGGCGCATTCCCTTATGAAGGTAAGAATCAATCATCATCGCACATCATCACAAAACACCAAAGTTAGCAAAGAAGTATCTTTAGTAGGCACTTCATGTTTTCAACGTTTTGAACGGTTCGTTGTTAAGAAAGGCAATCCATATTTCTATGTGGTTTAAAATCATATATTTTCCCTGAAAGCAGCCGCTCTGTTTTCCATCCGGTACGGCGTTGATATGTGCCACAGAGGAAACGTTGTTTTTCTTCCGAAGCTTGTTAATAAATCCTTATTGAACTTCGCAAAACAGCCTTTTAATAAAGTACTTTTGAGCAAAATCAGCAACAGCTATGCTAAAGATCGGAGTATTAGGAGCGGGTCATCTTGGAAAGATTCACATCAGACTTATCCGGGAAATCGAAGCTTACGAATTGGTGGGGTTTTACGACCCGGATCCGGAAAGAGCTGCGGAAGTTAAAGAAACGTATGGTTTGGAATGTTTTGAAAACATAGACGATCTGATCGATGTTTGTGATGTGATTGATGTGGTAACCCCTACCTTATCGCATTACGATTGTGCTGCCCGAACCATCCGCAAATCAAAGCATGTTTTCATTGAAAAACCGGTCACCAATACGGTGGATGAAGCCAAATCGTTGTTGCAGCTGGCGGAAGAAGCAGCCGTAAAAGTGCAGGTAGGCCATGTAGAACGGTTTAACCCTGCTTTTACTGCCGCCAAACCTTTTCTTTCTTCTCCTATGTTTATTGAAACACACCGGCTGGCTCAATTTAACCCCAGAGGAACCGATGTGAGCGTGGTGCTGGATCTGATGATCCACGACCTCGATATTATTTTGAGTGTGGTAAAATCCAACATCAAATCGGTACACGCTTCGGGTGTTGCCGTGGTAAGCGACACTCCGGACATTGCCAATGCTCGGATAGAGTTTGATAACGGTTGTGTAGCCAACCTTACTGCCAGCCGTATTTCGATGAAAAACATGCGGAAATCACGTTTTTTTCAAAAAGACGCCTATCTCTCGATCGATTTTTTCGATAAAAAAGTAGAAGTGGTTCGCATTCTGAATGTGGAAAGCGAACCCGATCCCTTTGCCATGACCATGGAAATTCCCG
>CALLUQ010000081.1 GCA_938010565.1 uncultured Flavobacteriales bacterium | reverse complement strand
AGCTCAGTGAGGCTAAACTACACGATAAGCATTTTTTGCAATACCTGCATCTTGCTGCTCATAGTATGATTGTTTTCGACCGTGCTTACCATCATTACTTACAGTTCGCCCATTGGGCCGCAAAACAAGTGAACTTTGTCTGTCGGTTTAAGAAAAATGCAGTATATGAGGTGGTTGAAGATCTGTACTGTCAAGCTGAATGGAATCAGGATTATAATTCATGGAATACAGTGTTGGCATTTCGTTATTTATTCAGGGCTAAATTTTCTTCTTCTGTCAATAATCTGGAATGAATTATAAACCTTACACCTAATGGGATCTCAAGTGAAAAGCTTGCCCCTCTGCCTTCGGTAACATCAACGGTTAAATGTGTATGTTTCCAATAATCAAACTGGTCTTTGTTCATATAGTAATTTACGCCTTCTAACTGACCGAGCAATACATCACTTTCATCCAAATACATATCCTCTTCCTCAAATACCATAGGTGCAGATCCATCACAGCATCCACCACTCTGATGAAATATTAGCGTACCATGTTTCTCTTTGAGTTGATGGAGCACTTCAATTGCTTTCTCTGAAATGGCTACTCTGGAATACGTCATAACTAAATGGTTTTGAGAGAGCAGACCGAACGGATCCGACCTGCTCTTTTTTTGAAGTTGAGTACACTTGGTTAAAAGAAACCTAATTTATTCTTGTCGTAAGAAATGAGCATATTTTTTGTTTGTCGGTAATGGTTGAGCATCATTACATGCGTTTCTCTACCAAAACCTGATTTTTTATACCCTCCAAACGGAGCATGAGCAGGATAAGTGTGATAACAATTTACCCAAACTCTACCGGCTTTTATGGCCCTGGGAATTTGATACAATTGATGGGCATCCCTTGTCCAAACCCCTGCTCCCAAACCATATAATGTATCGTTCGCAATTTCTATGGCCTCGGCTTCATCTTTAAATTTGGTTACACACACCACAGGTCCAAAAATTTCTTCCTGGAACACCCTCATTTTATTATGTCCTTCCATTATGGTAGGCCGAACGTAAAATCCGTTTGCAAGATCTCCTTCTAACCTTGCAGCTTCTCCACCGCATAGAACCTTGGCTCCCTCTTCTTTTCCTATGTTGATGTAGGACAATATTTTTTCATATTGGTCATTGGACGCCTGCGCACCCACCATGGTGTTCACATCGTATGGATCTTGCTGGATTATGGCTTCGGTTCGCGCTACAACACGTTTCATAAAATCGTCATAAATATCCTCCTGCACCAATATTCTCGATGGGCAGGTACACACTTCACCCTGATTAAATGCAAATAAGACTGCTCCTTCAATGGCTTTGTCCAGGTAAGCATCGTCGGCATCCATTACCGAATTAAAGAAAATGTTGGGTGATTTGCCCCCCAATTCCATCGTAACAGGGTTTAGGTTTTTAGAGGCATATTGCATAATTAATTGTCCCGTAGTAGTTTCTCCTGTAAAGGCAACTTTATCTACTCGTGAACTGGAAGCTAATGGCTTACCTGCTTCAGGGCCAAATCCATGAATAATATTGATGACACCGGGAGGAAAAACATCCGCTATTTTTTCCATTAACAAGGTAGCGGTAGATGGCGTTTGTTCTGCCGGTTTCAGGACTACGCAATTTCCGGTAACTAAAGCAGGGGGCAATTTCCATGAGAGCATCAGCAAGGGAAAATTCCATGGAATGATCTGAGCAACAACACCTAATGGTTCTTTGATGTTCATAGACAGGGTGTTTTGGTCAAGCTCCGTTGCCGTGCCTTCTTCCGCCCGAATGCAAGCTGCAAAATACCGCCAATGGTCTACGGCCAGCGGTATATCAGCGTTTAATGTCTCACGGATCGGTTTGCCATTGTCACACGTTTCTACCGAGGCAAATTCCTCTAAATTCGCTTCAATAATATCGGCTACCTTGTTCAACAAAGCAGCACGCTCGGCTGCCGATGTATTTCCCCAAGCCTCTTTTGCTGCATTGGCTGCATCCAAAGCCAATTCAACATCTTCTTTTTGTGAGCGCGGATACTTGGCGATCAAACGATTGTCTATAGGTGAAGGGTTGTCAAAATATTGACCGCCAATTGGTGCTACGAACTTTCCATTGATGAAATTTTCGTATTTGTCTTTGAATGGTGGTTTTGAGTAACTCATATAAATTATTTAATTAATCAGTTCCTACTTTTTAATACGATTTTTGGATTCCTCTTTTTATCATAAATACCAATGGTTTTGGCCATGCGCAGTGTTCCGAAGGGCATTGCGTATAGGTGTTGTGTGTGCTCGGTATTTTAGTTTATTTCATGGATAATTATCGTTAGTCCAACTTTTAAAACGTCATGGATATAAGCGTTCAAATTGTCTTTCGTTTTTTCTCCAAGTTGTTCAAGTGAAATGGTAAATGGCGAAATATTGATCGGGATTAACTTTTTATCTTCATCATCATTGATCTTTTCTGTGAATTCCATAAATGCACCTACGGCAATTACATCCTCTTCATATCCATAATGGTGAACCGTTATGATCAGGTTGTAATTACTTTCGGTTGGAAGATTAAAGTGAATCCCGAACCAGCCACGGGGTAGTTGTCGATTAAAAAAGTAGTTGTGAGAAGAGGCATATTCGGTAATCTGGTGTGTGTACCAGTAATACTTGGATTGGTCCGGTTTTACGCTCGAAATTCCAATTCTTGCCTTATCATCTGGAATTAAATCTTGTAGCTCTTCTCTAATGTCCCCAAGTATACCATATACAAAGTCGAAAACGTTGTTTCTGTTTGTGGTCAGCTCTTCTTCGCGCTGCTGTCTTTGTTCTGAAGCGGCTTTGTCAATTTTTTCATTAAATATGTTGGCCAGATCAGACAGGCTATTGAAGGGTCTTTCCGTTTTGAAATTAAGCGCGTTTTCAATGCTTTTCTTTTGTTCCGTGGAAAAGAAACTCACCAATAATTGAGGTTCGTTTGCATCGGCAGATCCCAACGATCCAATGTAAGCAGGTTTGTCTTCTCTTTTTACTGTAAATGGCAGTAGTCCATTTTTAATTAATATCAGACTTGCTAACAATCGTGCAATCCTGCCATTGCCATCCTGGAATGGGTGAATTTGAGTAAATGCATGGTGAACCCATGCTGAAAGAATAATTGGATTTCGCTTTTTCGCTGTTTGTTCTTTATAGATTTCAATCAACTTGTCCATTTCACTCTCTACATGCATAGCAGGACAATAAATGAACACGAATCCATCCTCACGTTTTGGATTGTTGTCATGCTTTTTAAACGCTCCCTTGAGAAGTTTTACCTGAACAATTTCACCCAATGTGTTTATGGCTTCGGTGTAGTCTTGGTGTTGGGTAACAAGTTGGTGCAATTCTTTTATAAAACCGACTGTTAGTGGTCGTTCTGATTTCACTAACTCGAATATGAAATCCATTGCTTCGAAATGGTCATGCAAGTATTGCATTAGTTTTTTCGGTGGAATATTTGTGTCATTATGGCTAATGTATGACTCAACAAACCCTTCCTTTATTAAAGTTTGAGTTATTCCTTCCGAAAGGTCATATAGCTTTTCAACAATACCGGTCTCAATTGCATGTTGCCTTTTAAGACGGTCGATAAATTCCTGATATCCATTTTCTCCGCTTTCAAATTCTTTTCTTTTTTTATACCAACTTGGGGCAAGGTCATCCAACTTTGAAGTGTCTGAATTGGGCCACTCGTCATTGAATTCGATTCCTTTCCAAATCGTTACTTCTTTATCTTTCATATTATATTGCGTCCAAATAAATTGTATAAGTAGTGGAAAATTACGTAATAACTCCCTTCTAAACCACCAATCAGTAACGAGTTACTAGCTTTTACATTTGTTATATCACCTGCCACCACTTATAAAAAAATGTTGTGTGGTCGTACTTTTTATTTTAGTTTCTTAAGTTTTCTTTTTATAATCTATTTCCAGCATTGCGATGTCAGAAACAGTTTTTTCTCCATAAGCCAAAGAATTCAATAGAACTAGAAAGAAAATAAGTTTTATATATTTCATTGCTTTAAGGTTTTGCAATCCGCCTGTACCTGTATGCCACACAACCAGCAAATACCCAACATTGCGTTTACTTCCACAATATAATGAATCCAAGGGATTTGTAAACCCCAAGTAAACTTGTCCCAGATGCATGGGTATATATTTCAATGCTATCCACTCCGCAAACAGATCTTCTGTATTCGGGGCTGACAAAGTCTACGGCCTCAAAGGAAAAAGGACTCGAAATATTTGTCGGCTTAAGAAACACCAAACTTCTTTGCTCCATATTGGTGAGCTCTGATGAAGTCCTCCTTTGCCCTATTGCTTAACTTATAATCACTCCTCCAACATATCTTTGGGCTGCTTTAATATATCAGTTTTGGTATCGGTTGTAAAACCACCTTGCCCCGCCTTTTCAAGCTTGAGTCTAATCCATTTGCTGCTGTTGACTTCTAGTGTTAAGTCACTTTTTCTTGAATACTCTTTACTAGAAACTTGCCTTTTCAACCACTCGTCATTTGGTTCTGTAAATGATATACTTTGTCTTATCAGAACCCTATCGTTTGGTGTAAAAATGCACCCCATTCGAACCAACCCAATCGAGGAGGGTAAATGCTCTGAAAATCAAACCTCTATAATTGGAACCTTGCGCACGTGAGAACTTTTAAAAAGCCGCATAAGTCGTAGCCATGGAACCCAACTTAACGCATTAAGGTTACATACCCGAAATTTTCGTACTCTGCTGCTTGGTAGAAGTGTTTTTTACGTAAATACCATACGTAAACTCCAGCTTGAGCTTGTTGGGTGGAGTTGAGTTTGCTGCCATCCCAACCAATGCCGGTATCTGCAGTGTAGAAAATATGGTTACCCCACCCATCGAAAATGAACAATTCGTAGTTAGAGAGGTCAAACCCTTCACCCGTAGGAATAAAGATGTCATTCATCCCATCACCGTTTGGCGTAAAGGAGTTGGGAATGTAGATCATTTGGCTTTTATCAATGATCACTGTTTGAGTAACGGAATGGCTACAGCCATATGCGTTTGTTACGGTAAGGGTTACGGGGTAATAACCTAGCTGATCGCCCGGAAAGGTAAAACTGGGGTGTTCCAGATCGGAAAAGGCAGCCCCATTGTTAAAATCCCAGAGATTAACGGCATTTCCAATAGACAAGTTATTGAAGTTGATTTGGTTATATAATAACGTTGCGGATTGAGGACCAAAGGTAAATTGTGCAACCGGATCGTTGTAAACACAAACCATGTCGTAGAGCGTTGTATCGCCAACGCAGCCTTCCGGAGAAGTTACGGTGAGGGTAAGGTCGTAACAACCGGGGGTGTTGTAGGTATAAGATGTCGTTATGGTTTCGGTGCCGGTTGCTCCGGCATGGCCAAACTCCCAAAGCACGGTTCCTACTTCATGTATTGCAGTAGTGTTGGTAAAGTGAACGGATACCGGAGAACATCCGGCTGTGGTATCGGCTGTAAGGCTTACCGTTGGGGCCGGTCGCCGGTGTATTTCCAGGCATTCGGTAACCGGCGGGGTTTCACAATCATCGGTAATGGTTACGCAGTATTGCGTTGTTGTTGCAGTCGGGAATATGGTAACAGATGAGCCGGTGCCTGCCATATTACCTTCCGCATCTGTCCAGGTATATAAATATCCGGTACCGCTGCCACCTGTTGCCAAGGCTGAAATGGTGGTATGTTCTCCGGCACATATTGTATCATCGCCGAAAACGGACCCGTTCAATGGAAGAAACAGTTCGATACACACTTCATCCTCAAAAGAAATGCATCCGTTGGCATCGGTTGCAGTTACCCTGTAGCAAGTGTTGGAAACAGGTGTAACGGTGTGCGGCCCGCTTCCTGTTAATCCTTGATTCCAGGCATACATATAAGGCGCACCCTGTCCGCCGTTACCCGTAGCTGTAAGCACAGCTGTTCCGTTTGTACAGATTATCGAATCAGTACCGGCATTTACGGTAACCGGCGTGGGTTCACCTACCACAATGACGGTATCCGCATGGCAATTCAAAATGGGATCGGTGATTTGAATGGTATAGACTCCGGCCGGAATATTCAATAAAGTATCACCGGCCAGGGTAAGAGGAGAGGTTTGCAGTAAAATGTTATTGCTGTCGTACCAATGCATCACAACCGTTTGGTTGGCAATAACCGGATGCGCAACAACCCATCCATTGGAATCGCCGCTACAAAGGGGCTCATGGATTTCAGGGATCGGAGCGAAACAATCGTTGCAGTTTACATTTACAGCAACAGTAGCTGTGTCGGTACAGCCATCTGCATGATCGGTTACAACCACCTGATAAGTGGCATTGTTGTATGGCAATGCAAATGTGGTATCCGTGTGAGGGTTATCAATTTCCGTTGAAGGAGCCCAATCAAAACCGTAGGTTCCCGGAGGTGTAGCCACATCACAAAAGGTAAAACGGATATTCGGACGGTTTGAACTCTGAACATGTGTTCCTCCGTAGCAAACGCCACCTACATCGGAGTTGAATTGTAAAGTAGAATTGAACGGTGTGGAAGAATATCTGGTCTGGCTGTTGTTGGTCCATGTTGATATGCCGCGTTGATCAAAACAAACCTCTACAATTATATTGGAAATGCCGTCCCAATTAAACCCATCCGAAAAAATGTGTTCGTTCCAACCGGTAATAACGTTGTGCAAAGCAGCCGGGGCAACCGCTACGGTACCTGTTTCCCACGAGGTAAGCTGGGTTTGGCCGGTACATCCCATTTTCACTTCGAAGTTGGCATACTCGGTTAATCCGCTTACCGTAGCCACATCAAATGCAAGCGCAGTAAACTGTCCTCCGCTGATTCCCATGGCTTGTAATTCGGAGGCCAGAAAAAGCATTTGATGCCTTGCACCGTTGTAAAAGTTGCCATAGGGAGCAGGATAGCTGGTGGGACTGTTGGTAAAAGTTCCGGTGCCTATGGTCAGTTGCCGGGGCAAACCTTGGCATGGTGCCAGGGCCAGACCACAAGCATCGGGCAAGGTAGGCTCAAGCACTGCATAAAGTCCGAGGGTATCCCCGCAATTAATAAGAGAGTCGCTCAACATAGCAGTAACCTGAGGACTATATTTGGGAGCTACATTGATCGATAAAAAATCATTCTTTACACACCCTTGAGGGCTGGTTATGGAAACATGAAAGGTGTTGATGCCCGGAGTTGTGGCAGTGAAAACCGGATTATAAACAGTAGGATCGCTTAAACCGACAGAAGGAGACCAGTTATAAGTGTAGTTACCACCGGGTGCCGGGATGCATGCCAGGTATACATTTTCCGACAAACATGCAAACGGAGCGTTCTGAGTTAAATTCCAGGTGAAATCCGGAACAACGTATACGGTGATGGTATCCGTGCTTACACAGCTACTGTTCAGATCGCTGGCAACCAAATAGGTAGTGGTTTCGGTAGGCGTAGCTACCGGATTGCTGCATGGGTTACAAGAGAAGTTGGTTCCTATTTCCATGGGTGGCCCGGAAAGGACATTCCAGTTAAAAAGGGCTCCGCCGGTTGCATTGACGGAGGCCTCTTGATTACCACAAATGGTTTGATCAGGGCCTGCATACGTGCTGGGGATTACATGCACTTCAATGGTAGTACTGCCGATGCCCGAGATCGGACAAGCGTTGTCGCTTACATCCAATGAAAACGAATTAAAAGAGGGGCTGTTTGGAACGGCTTGCCAACAGATGGATACCGTAGCCGGGTTTACACCGGTAACCGTCATGGTTGCACCGGGCAAAACCACAGATAAGTTGGATTGGAATGAAAGGCTGTCGGTAGGGTTGGGATCGGTAAATATCAGATCAAAACAAATGCCGGAACCTTCGCACAACTGAACAGCCCGGGGCCCAATTTGCGAACCGTTGCCGGTAAGGTTGCCGATCGTACTTGCCGGTGGTGTTATATCGTTGGTGCAGTATTGAACCACGAATTGAATATCGCGCATCACCGTGCCGAGCAAGTTTCCGTGGGTATCGTATTCTTTTACCAGCACCACCACAATGAAATTACCCAGTGTGGTTGCCATAAAATTGAGTTGGCCGGTTTGCGGATCGATGGTCATTCCGGGGATCGGGATATTTCCGGAATATCCTCCGCCGTAAATTAGATCAAGGGTGCTGCTCTCCTTTCCGGGAATGATGGAATACACCAGGCTGTCTCCGTCTGATTCGGTGATGCCGTAGTTGTAACTTACAGGTTGATTAACACAAACGTAAGGAATGGGCTGGGCTGTAAATACGGGAGAGTTGTTGCCATTGTTGGTTGCACTGTTTAGCGTCGCTTCAATGTAAACATCATCATTTGAACTGGAAGGAACATTTACGGTTTCGTTCCGGCAACAAGCCCTCCAACTCATGATCCATGTGTTGCAAGACGGTGTTATCAGAACAATTGCTTCATACGTGTATTCCTGCATCCCGGGCAAGCTGCCGTTAAAACATGTGGAGTTTAAGCTGTCCTGAGAACATAACTGAGATATGTTGGAGTAGGTATTTCCTGTTGTGGGGTTGGGAACATTTGGCAGAATAGCTGTAAATGATCCGCCACATGTACTGGTAAAAGTGACCATTTCCGAATGGTCCATTACAATTCCGTCACAGTCACGAAACAGGCTAAGTGTAACCAGAAAAGAGTCTTGCCCGATGTATTGGTAGGTAATATCGCCGCCTGAAATGTGCGAAGCAACAACAGATCTGGTACCGATAAAAGCAAAAGCGAATAACAGAACAGAAAGCAGTCTGCAAAACTTTTTCATGGATTATTTTGCAAGCAAAGTAGTGGAAATAGACACCCCTTGCCTATGTTTGGTTGATTAGTACAAGTGCATCAGGTAATATATTAACCCGTGTTGATTAGCGCAAACGTCTCAACGGAAATGCGATACCCCTTGCCAATTGGTTTGGTTGAGGGCACAAGTGTTAGGTAATATTAACCGCGATTGGTTAGCGCAAACGTCTCAGGTGATATTAGCCCGTTGGGCTATAGACGACCATACGATCCATGGGTTGCCTTTTATGAGATGTAAAGGAGGCACGTTGTAAACATTTTTACACCGCTATCCTCTATCCTTTGGCCTAAGCTGAACGGTTTGTGCGGGGTACCCCTGTTTTACGGAGTGAGCAAAATGACCCTGATGCCTGCTTCGCTTCGGCGATTTGCATCATTGCCAAATGGTCACTCTTTCACACAATCCTCACCCGATCAATCACTGCTCGGGTCGTATAGCCACGGAATAGAGAGTGGGTTGCAACAGGCTCCCGCCTTGGTTTTTGTGCTTTTCATCCGGGAATAAGAACCCAAAAGACAGCCTGCGACAGCCCATCATTATGTTTGCTTGAACAAGCTCTTGTAAAAGACCGATTAACCGGTTGGGTGCTGGCTTGCCCGGGATAGGGTAGCTACTAAAAATACGAACATAACCCATTGGAAGTTTAATGCTTACAATTTCTTTCCCCTTGATTTAATTGGTAACGCATCTAATGTCAAGTCAAGCATACTTTAGCCACACCAAGTTTTGATCTTTTTATCCCGGGCTTCTTTGATTTCTATAGAAAAAATAACCCCTTAGCTACACCAGGCTCCTATTTTTTGCATGGTCCGGAACAAAAATATCGGCAACTTATACGACACAATATACCTGACTTAATATTAGTGTTGAGTCAAGCATACTTTAGCCGCACCAAGTTTTGATCTTTTTATCCCGGACTTCTTTGATTCCTATAGAAAAAACAACCCCTTAGCTACACCGGGCTCCTATTTTTTGCATGGTCCGGAACAAAAATATCGGCAACTTATACGACACAGTATCACATTGCTG
>CALLUQ010000080.1 GCA_938010565.1 uncultured Flavobacteriales bacterium | reverse complement strand
CACTAAAGTGATTGCGTGACAGGTAGATGGCCGGGTATTATTGGCAATTCCAAAACGATTTAAATTTTCTTTGACATAAAGCAACCAAATGAAAGTTGATCCGTATTATTGATACACCACCGGTCAGACGAATTAAACTTTATTAGCATTTGTTTTATGAAATTCCTGTTACATACCTTCGTAACAGCAGGAGCTTTCTTCCTCTGCGGAATGGCGGGCTATAGCCAACCAACTGCACCTGCTGCCAAGAAAACCATAAAGGTTAAAAAAACCGAAACAAACCCTCCATCGGTGGAGGGTAAGACGACCTCAATGCAAGCAGATAAAAGAAAAGAACGAATTGAATTTGAGGTATATGTGAAGAAGAAAAAAGGTATGGCCTACATTTCCTTGTCTGAAAAACATCAATTGATGGAAGAATTCCAACGCAAAAAAGCGGCGGAAAAAAAAGAGAAATCGGACAATTGAATGGATATCGCTTACTCTTTTTTCTTCCCCTTCTCTCCCCCTCTCCTCTCTACGATTTCTCCTTTTTTGCTCATGATTAACACAAGGTACTTATGTGTCGATTTATACTCACCCTTACGGTTATATGCTGTTTTGTCTTCACGGATCATCTGAATGCGGCCATCAGAACATGGAGCGGTATTGGAGCCGGTGGAACAGGCACTGATTTTAATGCTGCTGCGAATTGGACAGGTACAGGCCCATTGTTAGCTACCGATGATCTTATTTTAGCCATGACGGTTTCAGGCGGAGGAGATGTTTTTCTCAGTGCTAACGTTACGGTAAATAGCATCAACATGTCCATGAACAGCGGCGTAGGTTTAAGTTATGCCAACCTGAATGCAGCAGGTTTTATCCTTACTGTCCAAGGCCCTGCTTTTTTTGAAGGCACCCAATTTATCGATGCATCGAACTGGGATTTTTGTGGGTTGCATGCGGCTTCTTCCGGAGGAGGGTTTATCTTGAAAGGAACCTCTGACTTCAATTCCGCAGGCATTGGCGATGTTTACTTTAAGGCAGATGTTTCCAATCCGGGTTTTGTACAATTTGAAGGCGACATAACGATAGGTGCTTTTTGTTATACCACTCCTACCGATGAGCCTGACTTTATTTGGGATGGCACCGGAGCACAGTTGGTAACAGTAAATTCCATTGGTTCTTACATAATGGGAGAAAACATGACCTTTGGCGTATCCAACACACCCAGCGTTACCCTTACCGGATCTTCCCCATGGAGAGTAAACTGTTATAAAGAGAATGTTATCATTGCAGCCGGAGTCACAGTTGATCTGGAACAAGGCGGAATGGATAACTTTGAGCCAAGTGGAGGAGCGACCTTTACCTTGGGAGCAGGGGCAACATTGAGGATCGGAGCAACAAGCGCTTTTCCGGGCGATAACCTTTGGAGCGATTTTGAAGTGTACTCGCTTGACCCTAGCAGTACCGTAGAATATTACGGTACTACACAAACCATCAAAGGAACCAATGTGGCCTATGGCCATATCAACCTCACCGGCTCATCCACCAAAACTTCCGGTTCCGATTTCTCAATAGCCGGAGATTTTACCAACGATGTTACGTTTGATCATAACAATAATACCCATACGTTTAACGGAACAGCCAATCAAAACATCGGCGGAACCACTTCGCCAACCACCTTCTACAACCTTGTAGTCAACAAAAGCAATACCCTTAACTCAGCCATTGACCTGATCGTCGAAAATGAACTCGACATGACCTCCGGAACATTTCTTCTCGATGGTGAAACGGTTACGTGCAACAATATGATCGATATCAACGGAGGAACCCTTCGGATTACCGGAGGAACTCTGACAATGGATGAAGACAGCGATACGAGTTTTGATATGGATGGAGGTACCTTTGATATAGGGGGAGGAACGGTGAATATTGGTTTAATAACCAGCCAATCCGACGCCGATCTAAACCTGGACGGTGGCACGCTGGATATCAGTGCAGGAGTGCTTCATATAGTGGATGAACTGGATATGGACGGAGGAAACCTGAATGTTTCGGGAACCGCTGAGGTTAACGTTAAAGCGGCTACAGGGCCCGGAGCCGGAACAGCAGATAGTAAATTGAGTATTTCGGCCGGAACGACAAACATATCAGGCGGAACCATCTATGTTTTTGGTGCTTATGATAACACATCCGCCTATCCGGCCATTGATTACAACCCAACGACCAATAACGTTACCGGAGGAACCATTGTTTGTACCGAAACAGGCAGTGATGATGAAAGCTTTTACATCAATACCCATAACCACAACATCTGGAACCTTACCGTAGATAAAACGGCCATAACCTTCGGATCAACGGATATCTGGATGGAAGATTTTAACGATCTTTCTCAGGGCACTGAGACAGATGGGCTTGCCACCGCTTGGACCACTGCTTGTACTTCCGGAATTATTTGCGGTTTAAATGACGGATCTTCAACGGATTATCTGGAGGTGCGTTATAATGCTGCCTCAGATGACTACCGGTTTGCCGGTCGCGACATGGACAATGAAGGCTACCTGCAAACCGAATCCATTGATATTTCCTCTTTTTCAAATGTAAGCATCAGCATAGGGTTGGCTGAAAACTCATACGATAACACTTTGGACTATATTCGTTGTTTCTATTCTTTGGATGGTGGCCCCCAAACCCTGCTTACAAACGGAGATGCCAGTGGAAATTTCGGAACCCAAACTGCCACTGCAACGGGATTGAATGGCAGTACATTGGTGATCTACGTTTACATTATGAACAATGGCCGTAATGATATTGGCTATGTAGATGATATATTCGTGAGAGGAAATCAAGCGGTTGATGCGACCTACATGTATCTTGGAGGCGACCTCAACATAGATGGTGATTTACTGATCTCCAATGGAAAACTTGATGTAACGACCTCAAGCCGGGCGATAAACCTGGCTGGCAACTGGACCAATAACGATGTGTTTGAAGAACAAGCAGGCACTGTTACTTTTGACGGAGGAACATCGCAAAGGGTCGCCTCTAACGGAACCACCGAAACCTTTTATAATGTTGTATTCAACAATACTTCAACAGGCGTTCAGCTCAACGATGACCTTACGGTAACCAACCATGCGACCTTCACCGACGGAGTGGTGAGCAATGCAACAGGCGAACGGGTCATTATCAGCGACAATGCCACGGTATCAGGTGCTTCCAACGCCAGCCATGTAGATGGCAATGTGCGTAAAATCGGAGACGATGCCTTTACCTTTCCTGTTGGAAATAACAACGAATACCGTTGGATCGGCATTTCAGCTCCAGGTTCAACTACCGATAATTTTACGGCAAACTATACGTATTCCGACCCCGACCCATCTTATTCCACAGCCTCATTTGATGCCAGCTTAACCAACATCAGCCGATGTGAATACTGGATCCTTGATCGTACCAGTGGTACTTCCGGCGTAGAGGTTAGCCTGAGTTGGAACAGCATTTCATGTGGGGTTAACGTGGTTTGTGATCTGCGCGTAGCGCGGTGGGACGGAGGAACATGGAAAGACCACGGAAATGGCGGAACTACCGGTGGTGTAGGAGCGGGCTCTCTGGTTACAGGATCGGGCTGCGGCACGCCTTCTACAGTGTCCGATTTTAGCCCGTTTACCCTGGCAAGCATTAATAACATCAACCCATTGCCTGTGGAATTGGTCTATTTCAATGCAAAGCGGAACGATAAAATAGTGGATTTTACCTGGAAAACACTCTCGGAAACAGAAAATGACTACTTCACGGTAGAACGCTCCAAAGACGGGGTGAACTTTAAGCCTATCCTGGAAGTTAACGGTGCCGGAAATAGCAATGTCCCTTTAAACTATTACCAGATCGATCCCCATCCGCTGACAGGCATAAACTATTACCGCCTCAAACAAACCGACTTTGATTACAAATTTACCTATTCCGATATCGTAGCGGTAAAGATGCCCGAACCGGGAGATATCAGCATATACCTTAACTCGGTTTTGGATGGCAACATTGGTGTCCGGATTGGCAATGTAACGGCCATTACTCCGGTACGTCTGGTGATGTATGATCAAACCGGCCGTCTGATAAGTGCAAAATCTACCTGGACGGAAAATGGTCGGATCAACTGGAGTTTGAAACACAAAGGGCTGGCTGCCGGTATTTACATCATTCAGGTGGATGCCAATGGTAAAACCATGCAAGAACGTTTGGTTTTGAGATAAGCACCCTTCAAACTACAGCAATAAACATTACTACTCAACCGTTTTTTCTCCAGAGAAAAAATGAAATCATAATACGTCTCTCAAAGCGAGAAATTTGCAATGGCAAAGCCATACAAACACATGCGTTCTTTTCTTACCCGTTCACTCTTGTGCTGGCTACGAACCAAAGACCATAGCCAATATTGCCGCAACCATCGGCTTTTCGACCACCAAAGGCAGTGTTTGCTTTTGAAAAACCCCGGGCTCCTGATTTTTCGGTTGCAATACTTCTGCCGGTTCGACTTATGGAAAGAAGGAAACGGGATTTTTATATGCCCTGAAAATCCGATGGAGTGCATCGGAATACAAAAGGTAAAATCTCCGACCAGCACTCAACTTACCGAATGAGGCCCAAACTTAAGAAAGCCTCGATTGGGTTTGGATATACTTAACTCAATAGAATAGATTTGGGTACAAACTGGGCAAGACCCAACTTTCCTCCTAAGAGGCTGTCTACAATTCTATCGCAGGCTATTCCATCTCCATACGGATTTACAGCTTTCGAGATCTGGTCGTAAAGCATACGATCTTCCAATAGATCAGCAACTCCTGAAAAAATCTTATTCACATCTGTACCAACTAACTTCACCGTACCGGCCGAAATGGCTTCGGGGCGCTCGGTAACATCTCTCATCACAAGAACCGGTTTACCCAAACTAGGGGCTTCTTCTTGAATCCCTCCACTATCAGTAACTACCAGATAACAATTTATCATTAAATAGATAAATGTAACGTAATCGAGTGGGGAAATGAGATGGATATTAGAAACTCCTCCCAGCTTTTCGGTTACAACATCTTTCACATTAGGGTTTAAATGCACCGGGTATACGATATCCACATCGGGGTAGGTGGTAGCCACTTTCAAAAGGGCATCACAGATACGCTCAACTCCCTTTCCAAAATTTTCCCGCCGATGTCCTGTTACTAAAACTAATTTTCGGTCGGGGGAAATATGGAATCCGGCCTGAGACAGCTTCTCTTTGGCTGCGGTTCGGATCTTTTCATCTTTATTTAACTTGTTTTCAACTAAATTGAGTGCATCGATTACCGTGTTACCGGTTATAACGATCTGCTGTTCGCTATAGCCTTCTTTTATCAGATTTTCTTTGGCACTGGTTGTAGGAACAAAGTGACTTTTTGTGATGACTGCTGTTAGCTTCCTGTTTGCTTCTTCGGGAAAAGGAGAACGAATGTTGTTTGTTCTTAAACCGGCTTCAATATGGCAAATATCTATTCCTCGATAGAACCCTGCCAGAGAAGCAGCAAAAGTAGTGGAAGTGTCTCCATGCACGAAAATTTCATCGGGTTGAAAATCATCGAGAACCGGCTTTAACTTTAGCAGGATGTTAGATGTTATGTCAAATAGATCCTGATTTGGCTTCATTACATCCAAATCGTAATCCGGAAGAATATCGAATATCTCCAACACTTGATCTAACATAGACCTGTGTTGCGCAGTTACGCAAACCCGTACCGAATACGCGGTGGATTCTTGAAGCTTCTTAACCAACGGAGCCATTTTAATGGCTTCCGGTCTTGTTCCAAAAACTACTAGTGCTTTTTTCAAATCGTTGTTAATTTACTCAACTCTTTTTCAAAGTTGTCATTGGTAAAATTGCGAATTGCTAAATGATTCAACCGCTTTTTTGTTTGATAGGTGGTGCCGCTTAAAGATTGCAAAAACGTTTCATCTCCCGTTTCCACTAAAAACCCACAATCATAGTCCACCGCAAATTCCGAGTAATCTCCGATTCCTGGCGAAATTAGCACTTTAAGTCCACAAGAAACATACTCAGCAAACTTTGTTGGTGCCGCCACCTCATTGGTAACGCTGGGTCTTCTCAGCAAAATTCCATAATCGCACATACTGAGCACTTGTGGTACCTTCTCAAAATCAAGCCACCCTTTTTTTAATCTTCCTTCATTTCCTGTATAACACTGGAGGTCTTCTAAATTTACCTTGGCTAAGAAAAGCACTTTATATGTTGGGTTCAAAGCCAACAACTTCGTAAAGGTTTCATCCACCAGATCGAACGATTGCCATTGGGCAGTAGAACCCGCATAAACAAAAATCACATCCTCTTCGGTGTATCCCCAATCCAAACGTAGCTGTTTTAACCCCTCGGCACGTTCCATATCCTTAATAAATACGGAGTTCAAGGTACATGGAACTATAATCTCGTCATTCGCAGTATAACCAAACTCCCGTTTCCAGTAGTTTCTCATTTTCGAAGACACCGTTTTTCGATGGTCCGATTTGTTTACCGCCATCTCTTCAAGCGTATGAATTTGATGGGTCATGTATGAGTCCTGTACGACATCATACTCTCTCCACTCTGCCGACGTAGCTCCTTCGGCATCGTAAATTAACGTGTTTACCCATCCTCTTTGGCGCATCTTTAAACCGAGGTTTGCCGCAATTGGGCTAAGAGCAATAACCTTCTTAGAACCAATGAACGGCCATAGGAACCAAAGCGTGATCAGGTTCCATTTCCAGTATTTAAGCTTTGGGAACATGGGCAATATGGCCGTATTTGCATAAAGGGCTTTCCGCTTTTTTCTTACCTTGAAGTAACCTCGAACGGAGATGAAAGAAATCACTCTTATATCCGGATCGAATTTATCTCCCATATAAGCGCAAACATCTGTTACATAGCTCGAAAATACCCCGGCATCTTGATTGCCAAAAGTTAGGTATGTCACTTTTTTTTTCGTACGCATCTTTACCTTCAATTAAGAAACAGATGCCTAAAGTAAAAAAATAGGGGTTAATATCGAAAACTGAGCGTAACCGTAAAGCGATTCACCACGTTGTCGATATCTGCGTGGTATGCAATGCTTGGGTCATAAAGGTAATAGTCGCTTGCCCATTGTGTTCTGGCATAGGCGAAATCGATGGAATAGCCTTTCCGGCGGAAGCCCAAACCTCCCGTATAACTGGTACGCATGGCGTTGTTGATTACAGCCTCTTTGGTGTAAGGATTGCCATACAAAGCATACCCCCCTCTCAAACTCAACGGGCCGTAGCGCCATTCTGTTCCCACACGTAGGTTCGATGCATCGCGGAATTGTAGCTCGACCTGACGGTTCTCTGCGGCAAAATCGTATTCATTTTCCGTAAAGGAGGCATCGGATGCTGCCCGCAGAAAAGCGTTGGAATAATCGATGTATTCATAATCTGCACTGATCAGTCCTACCCTCCCAATAATGAAGGCGATACTCCCGATGGCGCGCCCCGGTGCGGTGATGCGGTAATCAAAGTTCCCTTCGGGAGAACTGTCGGAATATTCGCTTTGATAGCCCGACCCTTCTCTGAAGAAAGCATGCATAGAGGTGTTTCGGGTGTTGGTTAAAGCGTACCAGGTAGGGGTGTGTAAAGCCACACCGATCCGCATAAAATCCCAGGGCCGGAATATGGATCCGAACTTGATGTTGAAACCACTGCCACGGGTTTGCAAAACTTCGGTGAACTCAAACTTATCCACCTCGATCGTAGTATCTGTTGCCGTTTCGGTATACAAAGATTCTTCGGTATAACGTACTCCGGGAAAACCCAGTGAACCACCAACATAGATCCGGTCATCAAAATTACCCCCAACTGAAACAACCGTTTCTCCTGCCCGACCTTTGGTATGAATGTTTTTAACCTGTCGAATGTCTCCCTGGTACATCTGATGCCAATAGCCATCACTTCCATTGCCGATCGTATCGATGAGCCAGGTATTATAAGCCAGACCCGCATCAAAAGGATATTGGGTATTCAGATCATACACATCAAAACCATAAGCCTGATATGTAAAAGCATCCAGAACCGAATTTTTGGTATTCCGGCCCTCAATGGTGTAATCGTTATGGAAGGTATTTAAACGGTTGTAAGCAATGGCAAATTGGACTTTTCTCCAGCGAGATCCATCTTTGCCATCGGAAGCACCCACTATTCCAATACCGGGAAGGTTGAGGTTGGGTTCGTATGTGCTGGTTTGGGTGTCGAAATAATCGGACCCGGTTCGGACCTGATCGAAACCCAAACTGAAGTTGAATTCTGTTTTGCGATAAAGCCCGATACCGGCCGGGTTGCTACTGAGGGCCGACAGATCTCCCCCCAGTGCACCAAAAGCTCCACCCATAGCCGTATAACGGGAAGTTCCGCCAAAAGTAGTCATGGAATAACGAAGCGCATCGTTTTCATTTTGTGCATTTGCCATCAAAACCGACAAACCGAAAGTTGCCAGACATATCCAGTTTTTTTTCATGATAAAGGTTTGATGATATTACCTCGGGCGCCGACTCCCATTGCTTTTATTGCCCTGTGAACGGGAACCGGAGCGGGCTCCCGAACTGCGGCTTGTACTACTGCTACGAGTGTGCGAACTCTGAGGCCTTGAATGATTGGGTTTTGTGTAGGATGGTTTTGAACTAGCGGGTCTTGATGAGCTTTGAGACCTAGAGTTATTGGGTTTTGTGTAGGATGGTTTTGACTTTGCAGGCCTCGATGAGCTTTGAGGTCTAGAGTTATTGGGTTTTGTATGGGATGGTCTTGTATTCGCAGGTCTTGATGAGCTTTGAGGCCTGGAGTTATTGGGTTTTGTATGGGATGGTCTTGTATTCGCAGGTCTCGATGAGCTTTGAGGCCTGGAGTTATTGGGTTTTGTATGGGATGGTCTTGTATTCGCAGGTCTTGATGAGCTTTGAGGCCTGGAGTTATTGGGGTTTGTATGGGATGGTCTTGTATTCGCAGGTCTTGATGAGCTTTGAGGCCTGGAGTTATTGGGTTTTGTATGGGATGGCCTTGTATTCGCAGGTCTCGATGAGCTTTGAGGCCTGGAGTT
>CALLUQ010000079.1 GCA_938010565.1 uncultured Flavobacteriales bacterium | reverse complement strand
GTTATTTCGGCTACCTCGGCATACCTTTTTTCTTTCAGAAAAAACAACTCAACACAACGTTTTTGTTCGTCTGAAAGTGTGTTTATTGCAGTTTCGAGCTGATCCAGTCGTTTATTTTTTAACAAAGTCAGCTCCCGTTCCATATCCGCGTGTACTCCGGGTACCGATGATGCGCTGGTTACCAGTGCATCGCGGCTGTTCCGCTCTTTTGTATTGAGCCGCTTTTTTTTCAGGCAATGGTTTTTGGTAACGCTGTATAGCCATGCTTTAAAATTGTGTATCTCGTGTGTTTTGAGGTCTTCCTGTAGGATTTCAAAAACATCCATCACAGCATCTTCGGTTTCGGCGTTGTTCTTCAGGTATTTATAAGCCAATGAGCCGATGAGAGTGGTGTAACGTTGGAAAACCTCTCCCACGTACCATGCCTCATTGGTCTTTTTATACAGGCCGATCAGTTCCTCATCGGAACAGGTTTGTTGTTGTTTTCCGGCAAACAAATTTAAAACTCTTTAAAGCATTTTCTAATAATCAACTCAAACGCAGGAAGCTTAAAGTAGTTTCAATCTCTTTCGTATATAGGCTGATAGGGAATGGATTAAAATTTCACCCATCGGGTGGGAATAATTGTTGCCGTTTCCCCGGAAGGTGGCTTCTGTTGAGTTTCATGATGGGTTGGGTGATGTTCGCCCTGCGAATTGACCCGGCTAATGCAAGCATCGTGTTTGTGTACGGGGTTACTTCGGTTAGCGGTTTCGTAGGTTTGTTTGTACAAAAAGCATAAGCCCCCCATGCAAAATGAGTAGGTTGGTTTTCGAACGTTTTCTTCTGTGAGGCGTTTATGAACCCACCCATGAGAAGAAAACAAACCGTTTTGAAATAAGGATTGGTTTTGTTTGTCCAATTATATGTAACCCCTAACCTACAAAAGGAGTAAAACAACCTGAATATGCTATTACCTGAAATAAATCCTAACATGAAACCGGAACCTAAACTTACCCGCAACACTTTTTTGCACAAGCCGCTCACCCGATCCTTTTGGCTCCTTCCGGTATTGGGATTTATTCTGATCTTTTCTATCTCTTGCCATCGCCGCGGAAATTGTCCTGCTTATACCATGGCTTCTGTTCTTCCTGTTACAGAAAAAACCACTGTTTGTCCGAACCAACAAAACATTTCCCATATTCCGGCCATTGAAGCAGGGCTTTAAACCCTGCCGGAGCATTTACGTTATCGAAGGGAAGGCAATGTTCTTTTCCTCTGACGGCTTATGAGCAGAAGGTGCTTGGGGTGATACCGCAAGTTCTCCCTCACCCCCGGGCCGAAAAGCAAAACGAAAAGCCGAAAAAAGAAACCGGTTCCCCCAACATCAAACGGTTACACCTGACCGGATCACCGCATTTTTAGCATCGGATCTGAGGAGATAAGCAAAGGAAAAGGAGCATAAAGGGGCAATTTACGCCCTGGTGTTTCACTCAGGCGATCCGTATACAAACGTTTTTGGGCTCTGTAAAAAAATCGATGGCCTGAAAACCGCCTTCCCGCCCTACACCGGAAGCCTTTACTCCTCCAAATGGGGTGCGTAAATCACGAAGCAACCAACAGTTGATCCACACAATACCGGAATGCAACTGATGTGCAACCCTATGTGCCCGTTTCAAATCGCGGGTCCAGACCGTACCGGCCAGGCCGTACGAGGTTGCATTCGCATATTTCAATACTTCTTCTTCCGTATCAAAAGGCATAATGGTTACCACAGGGCCAAAAATTTCTTCCGTATTGGTGCGGCAATCGTACGATAAGCCCTCGATAATAGTGGGCTCAATAAACCACCCGCCGGCCAGTTCGCCTTCCATGTGTACACGATGGCCTCCTGCCAGCACTGTTCCGCCTTCTTCTTTTGCCAACGCAATATAATGCAGTATTTTTTCCATGTGGCTTTCCGAAGCCACAGCCCCCATTTTGGTATTTTTATCCTGTGGATGACCTATTTTGAGTTGTTTTGTTTTTTCAACAAAAGCAGTTTTAAATTTTTCGTAAACAGGTCGTTCCACAAATATCCGCGGTCCGCAAAGGCAAATTTGCCCCTGGTTGGCAAAAGAAGACCGCATGGTGGTGGTCAACATTTCATCAAAATCGCAATCGGCGAAAACGATATTGGGGTTTTTGCCACCCAACTCCAGCGATAGCTTTTTAAACATGGGTGCTGCGATGCGGGCAATGGTTTTGCCGGTGGCAGTGCCTCCGGTAAAGGAAATGGCCGAAATTTCAGGGTGTTCCGTAATGGCAGCTCCTACTTTGGGGCCGAGGCCGTGTACAATGTTCAGCACTCCTGCCGGTAAACCCGCTTCAATGGCCAGTTCAGACAGTTTAAAAGCGGTTAAAGGTGTGATTTCGGAAGGTTTTGCTACCACTGTACAGCCTGCTGCAAGTGCCGGCGCTATTTTCCAGGTAAACAAATACAAAGGCAAATTCCAGGGAGAGATGCACCCCGCCACACCAATGGGATCTCTCAAGGTATAATTAATGGCTGTATCTTCCATATTGTGTGCTTCGGAAGCATAGTGCATTATACCCGTAGCATAAAAACGGATGTTGGCAGCAGCCCTCGGAATATCAACAACCCTGGCCAGCGAAACCGGTTTGCCGTTGTCGATGCTTTCGGCCATGGCCAGAGCATCCAGGTTTTGTTCGATGAGATCGGCCAGCCGCATCATGATGCGGGCACGATCATTCCGGGGCGTTTTGCTCCAGGCCGGAAAAGCATGGAGAGCGGCTTCTGTTGCTTGCTTTACGTCTCTTTCGTCTGAATCCGGGAGCTGCCCGTACACTTTTCCGGTGGCCGGGTTGTGGTTGTCGAGGTATTGCTCGCCGACAGGAGGAACCAACTCCCCGTTGATATAATTGCGGATCATTTCCATAACCGACAAAGATACGAATTTCGGGGTGCTCTCCTTGCCAACTTCCGGAACCCGAGGAGTAACCGGGCTTCAAAAGGGCAGACTTTTCAAGGTTACCCTGAGGAGGTTGTTGTAACACGGTTCACACAAAAAGCCGATCAGTCCACTATGATTTTCTTATTCACAGATCTTTCTCCTTGCAGAAAGTTTAAAAGGTACACGCCTTTGCTTTTTTCCGAAAGGCCTACAGCAAGAGTATGTTTTCCTTTTCTTTTAACCGTTTTACGGTATATTGTTTTGCCCTCAGAGTCGGTTATGGTAATGTGCGTTTTTCCGTTGGAAGGGATCTCAAACTCCAGGTTAAATTTCCCGTTATTGGGGTTGGGATAGAGTTTTAGTGCATTCAATTGCAGGTCATTTTTAGGATCGGCGGCAGAAAATTGCTTCTTGTCGGTTGCTGTCAGATCTGCGATCTTCACGGTACCGGTGCTCACTTTTTTAATTACAATGGTTTTCTGCCTGCTATCGGTATCGCTTTCGCTGATCTGAACATCTACTTCCGTATGCACATCATCGTTATGGATGGTGATGGTTTTGCCATCTTCCGCTATGGCCACCATCTGATCTGCGTTGGTAGCGTGTTTCGTTACATCATCGTTGATCCGTACCTCAATATTCGGGTGGGAGCCTCCTTTTTTGATGAAAATGTGCTCCGTATCGTCGTCGCTTTCGGTGATAAGGCTATCTCTCATCCGGATTACTTGCACATCGTGCGCCATCGCATCGTATGGCATTTTCATTTCCTTGAAGATGTCTTCCAGTTTCCGGGCAACCTCCGCTTCCGTAATATTTCCCAGACTATCCAGGTGGATAAAACCGGCCATTTTTCGGATGAGATCGTGGCTGATATCGATCTCGAAGTTCTGTACACCAACATCATCGGTAGCGTGTCTTCCGACCCGACACGGTTTTCCGTTCTTTTGGCCAGGATGATTTTTACACCCCCGGTGTCCGTTTTCCTTCAGATAAATGTTGATGGAATCGCCTGTTATTTCTCTTACGGTTGTAACGCCGTTTTCGGTGGTGGCTACCATCATTTTACGCTTACCGTTATCTTCCGTAATTTCTATGCGTTTTTCTATTTTTTCGGGCTTTTTTTTGTCGTCTTCTCCGGCGTGGCTCTGAGCTAAAACCTCTGAAACCCCAATGGTGCCGAAGCCGATAGTGCCAGCCAGCGTTGCATAGGCAAGGGTTTTGAATCGTGTTTTCATTGCTTTTTAAATAAATTGATTAAACATTGGTTTTCGAAAAGTACTGTTCAAATGTAAGCCCCCGGGGCCTGCACCCGTGTTAATGGCCTCAAAAAGATTGTTAAAAAGTGTTAAGCCCTTTATTTAAGGGGTTTTCTGCGTTATTTTGAGGGCGTGAAAAAAAACTATATCTATGGTTTCATCGCAGCTACTTCATTGTCGATGATTGGGTTGATCGCCATTCAAATCTACTGGATCAACAATGCAGTAAGTTTGCGTGAAGCCCAATTTCGGCAAGATGTGAACGGAGCTATGATTGCACTGAGCCAGCAGCTGGAGCGTTATGAAACGATGCAGGCCATGCGTCGGCACGACAAGAACAACCGGTTTTTTCATGTCATCGACTCCATGGTTTCGGTTTATGCCGGATCCGTCCGTCCGTCCCAATATACCTACACCGATGAAAATGGCGTAACCGAAGAAAGGGTGGAGATGCTGGATACACTGATCGACGGAAAGCGGCAACTGATCAAAGTAGTGCGTGAAAAAACATCGAACAGGAATGGTGAGTGGATCAGTAAATCGTGGATAGAAACCCATTTTCCCGGCTCGACGGATATGACCGTTACCATTTCCGAAGACAGCGGAAAAACCAGTATGTATACCCATCAGGTACGCAATTTATTGAGCAATTTGTTTGAAGGCTCTTTTTTAAAAAACATCAAAGATCGCGCTGAACCCAATACCATCGATTCGTTGATGGCACAGGAGTTAAACCGGCGTGGAATCAGAGCAGATTATGTTTTTGGGATTTACGATTATTACCGCCAACCTACCGCCTATCGCAACAGTGCTTCTGTAAAATACAATCAGCAGTTGTTGAGTTCCGGCTATGGGGCAAACCTTTTTCCCAACGATTTCATCCAACAACCCAATTTCCTCAAAATTTATTTTCCGCACCAAAGAAGTTATATATTGGGAACGATGTGGGCCATGCTGCTCATTTCAGGCGTACTCATTTTGGTGATCATTGCCGCCTTTACCTGGACCATCTCTACCATTCTTCGTCAGAAAAAATTATCTGAGATCAAAAACGATTTTATCAACAACATGACCCACGAATTCAAAACGCCCATTTCCACTATTTCTCTGGCATGTGAGGCCCTGAGCGATCCAACCATCGAAAAAAGCACCCGCAAGGTAGGTGCGTTTGTAGGCATGATACGGGATGAAAACAAACGTTTGGGAATGTTGGTGGAGAATGTACTGCGCAGTGCTTTGATCGACAGGGGGGAAATGAAATTAAAACGCGAAGATTTTGATATGCACCGTGTCATCAAGGATGCCGTAAAGAACATTGAGTTGCAGGTGAATAAAAAAGGCGGATCCATTGTGGTGGAAACCCTCTCGGATCATACAATGTTAAACGGCGACAAGGTGCATCTTACCAACGTTATTTACAACCTGCTCGACAATGCCAATAAATACACTCCGGAATTTCCCCTGATCCGCATTGTAGCTCAAAACAAGAAAAAAGGAATGTTGATCCGTGTAAAAGACAATGGGGTGGGCATCAACACGGAGAATCAAAAAAAGATTTTCGATAAATTGTACCGGGTACCCACCGGAAATATTCACAATGTAAAAGGTTTTGGCTTGGGCCTGAGTTATGTAAAGAACATTGTAGAGGCACATGGCGGACAAATTACGGTAGAGAGTGAGCCTGGGAAGGGAAGTATTTTTAACGTGTATTTACCATTTAAAAATGACGAACAAGATTAATGTATTGGTGGTGGAAGACGATCCCAACCTGGGAACCTTGCTCACAGAGTATTTAAATGCCAAAGGGTATTCTGCTCAATTGGCTTCTAACGGAAATGATGGTTTTACGGCATATACCAACGGAAACTTCGATTTTCTGATCCTGGATGTTATGATGCCGTTAAAAGACGGTTTTACACTGGCACGTGAAATCAGAGCGCAAGATACCAAAACCCCTATTTTGTTCCTCACGGCAAAGAGCATGAAAGAAGATACCTTCGAAGGTTTTAAGGCAGGAGGGGATGATTACATGACCAAACCTTTCAGCATGGAGGAGTTGCTTATGCGCATGGATGCCATCTTACGCCGCACAAAAGCCGGAAGTTCGCCCGAAGGTAAAAGCATATTTAATGTGGGCCGGTTTCGGTTTGACTATCAACAACAGGCGCTGTTTACAAATACCGGCGGAAAACAAAAACTGACCACCAAAGAAAATGAACTCATGCGTTTGTTGTGCCAAAACATCAATGGTGTTTTGGAAAGGAACGAAGCTTTGAGACACATCTGGGGAGACGACAATTATTTCAATGGCCGAAGCATGGATGTTTACATTGCCAAACTTCGGAAACATTTAAGGTCGGATGAAAAGGTAAGCATCATCAATGTACATGGAAAAGGGTTCAAATTGCTTATAACCTGAGTTCAATTCCGGGGGCACATCACGCCAAGGGTACATTCCCGAAATGCTTGCCTTTTATCCATCTTCCTGTTTTTGGCCTGTGTAGCCAAAGCGATAAAGGAAAGAAAAAGGTTCGCCACAGGGAAAAAGCTTTATGCATATAGTTTTAACCGTTCCAAATGTACGGAAACCAAAAAAGTTACAGGCAGGCCGTACGCCCTCCGTCGACAGGTAAATTAATGCCATTGATATAACTGGCAGCAGGCGAGGCCAAAAAGGCAATGGCATTGGCCACCTCGTGGGCTTCTGCTACTCTTTTCATGGGTACGGCATTCGCCATGTTATCGGCAATCACTTTTTCGGATTGGCCGGTTTTTATGGCTTTATCAGCGATGATGGATTTTAAACGAACGGTATGGGTAGCACCGGGAAGTACATTGTTTACGGTAATGTTAAACGGTCCGAGTTCGTTGGCAAGGGTTTTTGACCAGTTGGCTACAGCTCCCCGTATGGTATTGGAAACGCCAAGGTTATTAAGCGGTTGCTTTACCGAGGTGGAAATGATGTTTATAATGCGACCATACTTTTCAGCTTTCATGCCGTTTGCCACACACTGTACCAAATGATGGTTGCAGATCAGGTGGTTGTTGAAAGCCGTCAGAAATTCCGGCACACTTGCGTTTAACGCTGGCCCACCCGGAGGTCCACCCGTATTGTTTACAAGGATATGAATGGCTCCAACAGTTTGAAGGTGGTCGGAGATTTTCGTTTTTAAAGCCTCGGGGTCATTAAAATCGGCCTTTATATAACGGTGTATTTGTCCGCTGTCAACAGGAAGTTCCGAACAAACAACATTTAGTTTTTCTTCGTTTCGGGCCACCAGAGTAACCGTTGCTCCAAGCGTTGCTAGCTCCATGGCTGCTGCTTTTCCTATGCCTTGTGTGCTTCCGCAAACCAACGCATGTTTTCCTTGTAAATTCAGATCCATGTGGCAAAGATACATTTAGTTTTCTGATGTGTTTCTCTTCCGTTTTCTGTTCCGACCCTCGTTTGTACAATTTATTTTTCCTAGGCTTTTAAGACACGACAAAAAGCCATAATTTTCTGAAATTCATTTAAAATATTGGTTTTGCGTTCGTATGAAAAACGGTCTTTATTCCAATGAAGAAGATCAAAAAACAATCCATAAAATACGGATAAAGCCCATCCTTCATTTTATCTGTGTTTTGTGTAAAGTTCCAGCCGTAACGTTCGGTAAACGGGCTAATGCTTTGATGCAATGGCCTGACCGGGATCATCATTGAGGCGTATTCCATGTTTTATGCCGGGCTTCTCATCATTCAAACATGGGGTGCAATACCTTGCAGGGTTTTATGGAATACCGTACATTCGGCAAATGCCTGGTACTGAATGCCGGCCGAACAAACGAGGTGCTTTTCTCCTGTAAAATAAGCCGTAGAAATTAGTTATGTCTATCGAAATCAGGCCAGCAACACCCGCAGATCTACCTCAGATCGCAAAGATCCATTATGCTGCTTTTGGGAACGATCATTTTACTTCTATTTTTCCGCAAGACCTGCTTGAGAAGTTTTACGAAGAGGTTCTGAAAGACAGCCCTGATTCTTACGTGGGTTTGTACGATGGTCAGGTAACAAGTTTTGTAATTACCGGAGCCCATACTGCTGCAGGAGTGAAACGTTTTACGAAACGAAACAAAGCCAGGCTGATGGGTTTGATGTTGCGCCATCCCAAACACCTGGCTGAAAAGATCAAGATCAAGCTTTTTCCTCCGCGTTTTAACAGCAGTACTCCCTACCGTTTAATGTCGATCGGAGTTAGTCCTTCCTTTCAAGGCAAAGGAATAGGCCGCTTTTTACTGCTGAACCTAGACCGGATCCTCGTTGAAAAAGGCATTACTCAATTTGGCTTATCGGTAAGGCGATCCAATAAAAGAGCTCTGCAATTCTATGAACGGCAGGGCTTTGTAAATGAAGGGGAAACCTGGTTGAGTGTTTATTACGTGCGAACCCTCCCAAACACGATCCCTTCATCATAGCTTCATTCGGTTAAATAAAAACATCTATAGCCGGTTTTGTCCATTGTTCTTTCTCCATTAAAAATCACTGCTTTTAAGAAGAAATGATCCACCTCTCCACCGGTGAACTTGCCATCCACGAAGAGGGTTTTTTCCTCAACGGTCCCATCCCGTTTTGCTGGACACGCAATTACTTTTCGCACATCGAACTCTCTCGCAAGCCCAACTCTCTCGCAAGCGTCTCGCTTGTGAGACTCCCCAACTCTCTCGCAAGCGTCTCGCTTGTGAGACTCCCCAACTCTCTCGCAAGCGTCTCGCTTGTGAGATGATCGCTATGCCGTTCCAAGCAAATGATTGAAAAAATACCATTTGGCTATTGAGCCGTCATAAAATAGTGTTCCAAGCGGACGCTTGAAACAGATATGGTGAAAATGTTCTTCTAGCAGGGTACAATACGGATGGTTTGGAGGACTTTGAAGATACCGCTAAAATCGTAGATATTTACTATCGTTAGTGTGGCACTTCCATTTAAAGCACACTATTTTTATGCCTTTGTCCTATGGTACGAAAAGGACAAAAAATAGTATTAAAAGCTGATGATCGAAGCCTCAAGTAGATCGGGGTGAATTGCTCCGGAGAGGAAACCGCTGAAAAGGAAATAAGGCCACTATTCAAGTATCCACTTTATGGTTTTCGACCATTTGCTACGGATCTCAATGGTTTCATCAAAATACCGTATGCCTTCGGGTTGTATCTTTTTCCGGTAATTGCCAGTGTTCCATTCCCCATCTCCGTTGCGATCCAGGATCAGACGCAAACCATATTTTCCGGGTGCCAGATAACGGTAGCTGATCTTGCTGTTGTGGGTCGCTTCATCTTCGCGGATCATCTTGTTGTTGAACAGCAATTGCACCTGCCCGGTATACGTACGATCGGCCAACTCCAGTTCCAGCTCCAATTTTCCGTAATAATTGTCCTCGCGGAATTTCCATTGCACCTGAAAAGTATCCGTGTTGTATTGATACAAGCCCTTTAAACCATCGGGCATAATGGTTAATGCATAAGCACTCCCTTGCTTTAACGCTGCCTCAAGGTACATTTTATGAGGTGCCCCGCCAGGCCGTAATTCGGCCTCGATAGGGATGGAATCTTCCAACAAAACCAACCGTTCCGGGTCGACCTCCAGCACAGGCTCGGAAAAGGTAAAAACGGGCTTTTTGTTCCAATCCATCTGGCTGCGGATGTTGGTCTTACATTTCATTGCCTTTTTCTTTTCCGGCCATTCTACCGGAATGACCAACGTATCGGTAAAAAAAGTATCGTCGGATACCTCCAGCAAAATGCTGTCTTTGTAGTGGGGCTCAAGCCAGTAGTTAACCGTATCGCCTTTTTCCGATGCATGGCTAAAGCGCCAGGGAACCGGTTGGGGCGCCAATGCCCTGATCTTTGGATTGAACGGTGGCTTGTGGAACACCACCCTGAGAGGTGCGGGAGGTTTGCAACTCCATCCCTCCAGAAACTGATTTTCGTTGTCTTCACCAAAAAGCAACAGCTCATCCGGACGATAGCGATCGTTGGAGTCGAGAGGAAGATGAATGGGTTCGTTTTTATAAGCCAACTTTTCGTCAGGCAAATCAAACAGGTAGTTAAAATTGCCATCCCGTAAGGCAAAAACCTTGTAATCGCCTTCCCGTACATAATCGATAACAAACGCGCCTGTTTTATCGGTTTTTGAGAAATAATCCGGCTTTTGAAGCATAGGAGCGCTATCGCTGAGGTTGCGGTAAAGCATTACCAGTACATTTTCTTCCGGTTGCAAGGTCCAGCTGTTCCTAACTTTTCCATAATAGCGGAGCGAGTCAATATCGGCACCGGTGCTGAACACATATTTCAGGTTGTGTGCCTTGTTTCGCTCCGTAATATCTTCCGCGGCATTGCCAAAGTTAATGGTGTAGGTGGTGTGCGCTTTGAGCGGGCTGTTGAGGCGGATGAACAATTTTTTCCCTTTCAGAGAAAAATCAGGAGCATCTTCCATCGGAGGTGAAACAATGATCTGGTTTCTTGCATCTTTCAGGGAGATGTATTCATTAAAGCGGAGTACAATCTTATCGCCTGTAAAGGAAGTAGAGAAATTGGGAGGGATACACAAAGAATCGATGGTGTATGGGCTTTCGGTATCCTTGGGCCCACCGGAGGGAGCTACCACCTGAGCACAAGCCGGGAGGATCACCCATACCAAAAACCACAGATATGTGTATCCGTTTTTCACAGTTTTGCCCCCACCCAGTTGCAAAGGATTTCAAGATGTTGGCGGTCGGTTTCGTCAAAATGGTTGATCCGATCACTGTCTGCATCGAGGAGCATTGCGATTTTTCCTTCCGGGTTAAAAACCGGTAAAACAATTTCGGACCGGGAGGCGTCGTTACAAGCAATATGATCCGGAAAGGCAGCCACATCGGGTACCACAATGGCTTTGTTCTGCTCCCATGCAGCCCCACAAACTCCCCTGCCTTTTTGAATCCGGGTACAAGCCACCGGACCTTGAAAAGGCCCAAGTACCAATTCGTTCCCTTTCACAAAGTAAAAACCTACCCAGAAAAGATCCATGCCATACTTGAGCGCCGAACAAATGTTGGCCAGATTCGCCACAAGATCGCTTTCGCCTGAAATGATGGCATGGATCTGAGGCAACAAAGCCGAATAACGTACGCTTTTATCTTGGGAACCCGGTAGGGAAAGGTTTTTTGCCATGGCCATTTACTTTGTGTGTGCAAAGATACGTTTTCAGAGGGATCAACGCGGAATTTTACAACCTGGTATACCCATCAGGCGCAAGCCATTGCCGCAATGCTGATCCGGGTGTTTTTGATTTCCAGTAACTCATGAGCACACGCTTCCAAAGTTGCTCCGGTGGTTACTACATCATCCACCAACAAAAGGTGTTTGCCCTCCAGTTTTCGGGTGTTTTTCAAAACAAAAGCCGACGATACATTTGTCCATCGCCCAAAACGAGACCTTCGGGTTTGCGTAGCCGTATTCCAACGGCGGAACAAGTGGCTGTCGGCTACCGGAAGATCAAGTGCCCGGGCTACTCCTTTGGCAATCCACCAGCTTTGGTTGTACCCTCGCTTTTGTTGCTTTTTGGGATGTAAAGGTACCGGAATCACCACATCGACAGACTGAAAAGACCGGAGGGCTTTTACTTTTAATCCGAAATGGTGTCCCATCCATTCGCCCAGCTCTTTTTGTCCTTTGTACTTTAATGCATGAAGCAAATGTTGTACCCGGCTGTCTTTCCGGAAAAACATAGACGCCGTAGCCTGCTCAAGCGGTACGCGGCCCCAAAATAGTTTGGCAACCGGGTTTTCCGGCCAATCGTGGTATTTTGTATCGGGTAAATGGAACTGGCAGTCTGTGCAAACCAGGTATTCGGGTTGCAACAAAGGCAACTGACACGATAAGCAAACGTGTGGGAAAAAAAGATGAAGCAGATCTCGGATCATATACGAATGATGTGCGATTGTTTGTTAATATATTGTACAACCGATCGTTCTTGTACCTTTAAAATTACGCTATTTTTGTACCGATGATAGCCGCGTAACGGAACTAAAAACGTATGGAACCGACTAAAATAGAAAGAGAAAAGAAGAGCCGTTCAAGAGACCGCCTTTATATCGTCATCCTCCTCCTGCTTTTGTTGGGGTATGTTCCCATGATCTGGCAATTGGCGGAAAAGGGATCTTCGGTTCAGGCGCTGGCCAAAGACAATGCTCGTATCGATCTGGAAGCGAGCAACATGCGATTGGAGTTAGAGAACCTTGGCGTGAATTTCCAGCTGCTGGAAACCGACAACGTAGCGTTAAAGGCCGATATTTCTGCCCAACAATTGCACATCGACTCCCTGAAAATGGAATTGGCATCTGCTGCCGGCGATAAACAACAGCTTCAACGCATCATCCAAAAACTCAAAAAGGAAACCGGAACGTTGCGCAACATCATGCAAGGTTATGTGGCTACTATTGATTCGCTGGGCAGATCCAACTCCCACTTACGGTACGAATTGGGAAACACCAGAAACAGGCTGGCCAGTGCAGAAGATGAAAACAAGGACCTGGCAGATAAAAACGAGAACCTATCGGAGCAAGTCGCCATCGGGTCGGTGCTGGAGACCGAAAACATGTGGTCGGGCGCCATTCGCATCCGCAGCGGAGGAGGCCAGAAAGAAACCAACCGCGCCAAAAATGCCGGCATGGTAAAAACCTGTTTTGATGTAAGGGAAAGCCGGCTGGCAAAAACCGGCGAAAAAGCATACTATGTCCGGATCATCCGGCCCGACGGATCGGTACTCACCAATGCAGCCCGAAACAGCAGGTTTGAATGGAGTTCGGGCAGTGGCTTTTATACGGTGAAACACACGGAAAAATACAACCGTAAGCGGATGAATGTTTGCATTTACTTTGAGGTGGAAGGGGAACTGCCGGTGGGCCAATACCTCACGGAAGTATACTGCGATAAGTACGTCATCGGAAAAGCGTATTTCGAATTAAAATAGGCCTGCCTGCCTTGTCTTAAAGCAAAACTCTTAAAACAAAGCCCTTACCGACATACCCCCGGTGTGAATGGTCGGGTTGTTTTCTGATTTCCGGCCCGTGTAATTGAAGTGAAGGATCAGGTGCTTGGAAATGTTGCGTTGCCAGTTGGCATTCCATGTATAGTTGATGCCCGGCTGCAAAGCATCCAGCATTTCGAAAGCCAGTGCCGTGTTGGTGAGCCCGTTGTAAGCAATACTGATGAAGTGGGCATGGATGAGGAAACTCCCTTTTTTTACCACATTGTAGCGCAATTCTGTTCCCAGATCCCGCAAAAATGCCTGTTCGCCACCGCCTTCCGTGCTGTTGTTCTTTTCCGTATAAGACCCGATGACGGAAGCGCGGAAACCCGGGTTGGGCTGAAAGCTTAAACGGGTGCGCGAACGAAGGAATTCAATGGCATAATTGCGGCCGTTCAAAAAGTCTGATGCTGTTGATCGGGTACCGCTTTCTCCCTCCTGCTGCAAGGTGAATTTGCGGCTCAGGTTCCAGCGTACCCGGCCTTCGTGTGTGTTTTGATTTCTGGATTCGAATCCACTGGAAAGCAGGGTTTTGCCATTGCGGTTAAGGGAGGTGTAGTTCAGTCCCCACTTGGGGTGGGTGCGGTTGAACCAGATGGTGTTCCGAAAACTACCGTTAAGGCTGATCAAAGTGGCATCGCCCATGTTTTGCAAAAACGGATTGTAAGCCTTGTGCAAGTTTTCATCGGTCGATTTTCTGTCGGCACGATAGGTGGTTTGGGTATTGAACCGGGCTACCCACTTCCGGAGGCCTGTTTTGTTTCTCCAAATTTTAGAGGGAGTAAGCCGCAATACCTGCGTAAATTGATTGGTAAACGTACGGATATATTGGTTAGAAGGAGTAAACACCCGTACATAAATGGCCTGATCCGGAAAAGCAGCGATCTCATATTCATCGAGATCTTTTACGTTGTTGTTGTTGTAATCGATCCAGGTGTAAACGCCCTGCCCGGCCGGCACCTCCACATAAATAAATTCCCGCCGTTGTTCCAACCCGGTCCCGATCTCATAAAAAGTAGAAGCGGTGAGGGCCGATCTCCAGGCCCGAATGGTGTATTCAAACCGACTGATCAACGTATTTTCGGGTTTTTGGGTGGTTAAAGTGCTGTCCGATACTTCCAGCTTTCGGTACGTCGAATGCATGCGGAATTGATGCATTTTGCTTTTATGCAGATCGATTTTCACCCCGTATCCGCTGGCCATACTCAAGTTGCTTAAACGACCGGTAATCCCGGTTTTATCCAGGCGTTGACGGTAAAAAACAGTGAACCGGTTCCCGGTTGTATCGGGATTGGAGAGGTATACTTCCCAATCGTAAAACCGATAACTGGCGGCGGTTAAACTATCGGCAAAGCCGGATTGAAACAGATTTTGTTCGTGTTCGTCCTTAAAACCAATGGAGATGAATTTTAAATTTTGTTTCAGATGGCTCCGGTGGCGGAGGAAAGTGCTTCGATCCGAACCTTTCGTAAGCAGGTAGCTGCCTTTTACATCGCCGGAAAACCCTCCGGAATGGATGTGGGCAGAGAGGTTATTTTTCCAGCCTTCGTACGCCTCCCCTGCGAGGAAAGCATTGAACTCGTATCGTACAAAGCCCGTGTTGGCTTTGCTTACACCAAGCGATGCAGCGCTAATGTATTGCGGCTTGCCGGCAAAACTGCTGTTGAGGTTCCAGTTGCGGGTAAATTCAACGGAGCGGAAGCGTTCAACCGGAGTAAAGTGCTGATTCACCCATTCAAAGTCAACCTTGGTATTTAAAGTCCAGGGCCTGGGGGTGGTTTGAAGAGGTTTTTGGTATTCGGTAAAAACCTTTAGTGCAAAACCCGTATTGTCGTCGGCATTGAGGGAGGAGAACGTATTGATGTCGTTGTTGGAAACGGCGGCTTCCAGTCCAACACGCATTTGCTTATGGATTTGATACGTCGAGGAAAAGGAAACCATCTGACGTTTTTTGGGCGCCACCAATACGCGGATGTGTCGATAGTTTCCTTTCAAAAGCAGGCTGCCATCAGGCAGGGTGTCCGGAGCAACCCACTTGTAAACCCGTCCGGTTGCCGTAAATGTTTCCGGTACATAATGGCCGTTGTTGTCCCCTACTTCCGTAAAGGAGAGTTGATACATGGCCGAATCGGGGTGGGTGGAATAGCGAAACACCGAATCATACCCCAGCGAATCGGTCATTGCATAGAGTACAAATTCGTTGGTGAATGCATCTACCCGGTTGATCGCCGGAATCAAAGCCAGCTCAAGGCTATCGCCAATGGAGGAAAACAAGCGTTTTTCGGTATCGGAAAGTTCTTGTAAAATGGGCTGATTGCGCATATCCTGTTCGCTGTACATGTTCCAGTTGATCTCCCAATCCGAAGTTTGATACGTGCCGGCGGTCTGAAAAAGAGCACGCACATAATTCTGATCCGAGTACTGAAATTCGATGGTGATCCGCTTGTCTTTGGTAATGAGTCGGTTGGCTGTAAATGTGAGTTCGGATGTGTTGTAATTGATGACGTAGTCGTTTTCCTGTCCACGAGTAAGCAGCTGCCCATCGATGTATACCCGCTCCGTACCGGAAAGCACCATGATGAAAGGTTCGTTTTCAGCACCGGTAAGGCGGTAAGGCCCTTGGTTTCCTTCTTCTCCTTGTATGGTATTCCGGCCAAATTTTCCCCTTGATGCAGCGGCACTTCCCTGCAAGGAAAGCCGGTTGGCAGCTGTAAAAGAGGGATGTTTGCCGGCAGGGTTGCCCTGTGGAACCGTAACGCTGGCCGTTACTCCCTTTGCTTTTTTATGGTAGCGCAGAAAATGGCTGCGGGGCGATCGCAATTGAAAATCACCGGCTGTAAGTTTCCGGTTTTTATCGAAAAGTTGAATGAATACCTGATCAAAATCCTGCAATTGTTGGGTGTTACCGTCAGGTTGGATGGGGATGTTGTCATCGGTGATGGAAGCAAGTACCTGTACCTGGTCGGTGAGTTGGCCTGATAACTCCAGGTTCAACGTACTGTTTACCGATAGATCCTGGTTGTTCCCAAAAGCAATTCCCCGGGAAATGGATCCGGTTTTTTGGATCCCTCCGGAGTGAAATATAGCGTTTGCTCCCCGATCGGCTGCGGAATAGGTAAACGGGTTTTGTTGCCCTTTGTTGCCGGGTTCGGTTTGGTTAGGGTCTTTGTGCTGCCGTGATCGGGTGAATGAAAAAGGAAAAACGCGGTAACGGAGTTGGAGGGGCGGCGATGGTAGCGGGCCTTTCCAGATCAACAAAGCGTTGAACAGATCGAGTGTGTAGTTGCTTTCGGGTACGGGCTGATCTGCGCGGGTTAAGATCACCGATCCGGGAACAAGGCTTAAGGTATCCACCTGTGTAGTATCGTGTTGCAAGATCAATGTTTTTTGGCGAAGGTTACTAAGCGACTGTGCCTGAACAGAGGGCTGCCAGGCCAGTATGGAAAATAAAGCCATGATGCTTAACTTCAGGTGCAACAAGGTGTATTGCATTTGTTCGTTTATCGTACCTCCTGTAAAGGTAAAAATAGGCAAATGAGCCCATTTGTTTTTTTCGGTGTTGTAACCCAACAAAAACGGGAAGCCGGGAATACAATACGTTGAATGGCGTTAAAAATTATCTCCGGACCGTCCGGATTTGAACACATGCGCGTTGCATTACCACCGTAAAACAAGTAAGCGATACCCCAACTCTCTCGCAAGCGTCTCGCTTGTGAGGTGAGAGCTATGCTGTTCCAGGCAAATGCTTGAAAAAAACCAATTTAGCTATTGAGGTCATAAATAGTGCTCCAAGCGGACGCTTGAAACAGATACGGTAGGAAGTATGGCCAATACCTTCAAATCGTTACCTTTACCTTATGAGCAGAGTACCCCCAACTCTCTCGCAAGCGTCTCGCTTGTGAGGTGATAGCTATGTTGTTCCAATCTAAATGCTTGAAAAATACCATTTGGCTAGTGAGGTCATAAATAGTGTTCCAAGCGGACGCTTGAAACAGATACGGTAGGAAGTATGGCCAATACCTTCAAATAGCTACCTTTACCTTATGAGCAGAGTGCCACCAACTCTCTCGCAAGCGTCTCGCTTGTGAGGTGATAGCTATGCTGTTCCAAGCAAATGATTGAAAAAAGCCATTTGGCTATTGAGCCGTCATAAATAGTGTTCCAAGCGGACGCTTGAAACAGATACGGTAGGAAGTATGGCCAATACCTTCAAATA
>CALLUQ010000078.1 GCA_938010565.1 uncultured Flavobacteriales bacterium | reverse complement strand
GCCTCCCATTTGATGATCCACATGACCGGCCATGTATTCCACTTCGGTTTGGTCGAATGCCAGGCCTTCGATCAAACGTACGGTTTTGAGCAATTTAATGTAGCTGGTGAGGTAGTTTTGTACTGCTGTGTGCGGATGCAGCTGCGCTGTCGGAACTTCTTCGATCAGCTGTTCTCTCCGTTGCCATTTAAGGATGGCCGTATCTTTTAAGGCCAGGGCACGGATCTCGATCTCATACCATTTTCCCGCAGCAAAAGCAATCGGATCGTCGTTTTTCCAGGTAGTTCCGGACGGGCTCATGGCCACGGCGTTTCCGTCGATGAACAGTTCAATGGTGGCCGCATCGGTTTCCAGGTAAAGGTTGTAGTTTTCGTTGGTGGGGGCCTCAAGGTAAGTTTTCCAGCGGGCACTGATGTTGAGGGCATTGTCGGTGGTATTTTCCGGGAGGCTATGGTTTTCGCCATCGAACGAAAGGGTGGCTATGTGGCCTTCGTTGTGGGCGGCACCGGCAAGGGTATCGCCATCGTAATAGGAAGCGGAAAGGCCGTTTACACCCACCGCCAGATAATCGGCCATCATCGGGTCGGTTGCAGTGCCGGCAGCATGCAAAATGTAGGCATCATCAGCCGGAAGGCTCCCTGCCAAAAGGGCACCCATAAACTCCACTTCCATGCCCAGGGCATCGGCAAGGGTTTGTTTTAGGTAGATCTGCTTGAGGTCGGTTACCAACGGTTCCAGCTGGTTTTTAATGATGTTTTCGAAGGCATTTCCGTCTTCATACAACGTCCGGAATTCGGGATGAGCCGTAAAAAATGCACTGTATTCTTGTTGCGATGCATCGTACAACTGATCTACGGCATCTTCAAACGCAGCCGTAACCCCCACAATGGCTTTTAAGGCATCCCTGTTGCCGGCAGTCATTACTCCGGCATAATGCAGTGTGTTGTCGAAGTGATCGTAACCGATGTTTGGATCGGTATCGGTAATGGCACTTTCCAATTCTTCCGCTCCGTGGGTATAAGCGGCAGAAAACCGGGTTTGGCCGCTCAGAATGGCATAGATGGTATTGCCTGCTTCACTTCCGTAGATGGAAATCACCAATGCAAGGGCTTGTTCCGGGGTCAGGTCTGCTTCCGGCGGATAATTTCCGTCGATCTCGGTTAAACCCGAATAAAGCGTGCGGGCAAACGATAAGCTTTCGGTGGTTGTGGGCTGGCTGTTGCCGGTTTCGTCTTTGTGCTGAAAGAGGTATTTCAGATCCTGGGTAGAAAAGTCGGAATTTCCGAGTTGCTCCACATATACGATGAATTGCAACATTTCGATGGTCCGGTAATCGGTGCCGCTTTGATAGTTGAGGGGAACAAAAGGATCGATGCCGGTGAGTGCTTTGATGGAAATAAATTCTTTGAGGCTGATCTTTAAGTGTTTGGTAAAGAAACTGTAGCGGTATACGGCAGATACGTGAGACAGGTTGAGGACGGTGGTTTCATCGAAGGCCAGGTCGGTTACAATGATGGTCCATTCCTCTTCGGTGAGGTTAAATGCGGCCTGCAGGCTTGGTGCAAAATCCAACAACATATTGGCCGGGTCGGTCAGGTAACTTCCGTAGCCATCTTCCCGATAAACATCGTTGATCTCCAGAATGGTTGGAGCCAGCAGGAGTTCGCGGTACAGCGAATCACCGCCAAAATGATCGATGTTGGTGAGCAGGGCGAAGGTTTCCGGATAGTTCTTATTTCCTTTGAGGCCAAGGCCTTTCCGTATGCGTTGTACCAAAGCAAGTTGGAGGAGGAAGTCTTTCATTCCGTTGTCGAGGTGGTTGAGGTTTCCGCCGCTGATGCTGTAGGTTACCTGATCGAACAAGGCCATGAAGGCTTTCGACAGCAGATCGCCGGACCATTGCAGTTTTTTCATCAACCGGATGAGGTGTATGAATTTCCAGTATTCGATGGTGGCCAGGTCGCCGTTGTCGGGGTCGGCATATTTCAGGCTGAGGTTGCCAAAATCACAAATATTGTCGCCCTCAATGGGGGTAAGCATGATCAGGCCCATCACCGTTTCGTGTGTATCCCGGACCCATTGTTTCAGATCGCCTCCAAATTTAGAGGCATCGTAGGTATCGGCCGGAAACAGGGTATCGAAATCGGCCACTACCCCTGCCACGTTGTTGGCAAAGTCGTTCAGGATCTCAAACAAACTGGTGGAGCCGTAAGCCGATGCAATGCCGGCATTCTGCTCTTTTGCCGTGTTAAAGGAAGTTTGGAGGATCTCCAGTTTGGGAATGTGGCGCGCTCCGGGGTTGATGGCTTCGGTTTTTAGCAGGTCTGTGAGTTCCCGGTAAGTTAAGTCGGTAATGCGGCAAAAGGTTTTGGCATTGGCCAGTTCGTTGTTCAGGTTGGCGCCTCCGCTCAAACCATAACGCGATTGAATGGAGTGTGCTCCGCTATCGGTCAACAATTCCACTTCTTTGGGCGAAAGGCCCAATTGTTCCATCAGGATCTCGCGCCAGGCATAAGGAGTGGTATCGGTATCCAGATCTTCTGTGGTGCGGTATTTTTCCATTACCTCGTACAAAGGCCATTCGAAATGGGTATAAAATTCGCGCAACAGGGCAAGGTTTCGGTTAAAGGGGAGTTGCATCGGATAGGCCCCTTTGTAACTTGCCGTAAGCTCGCCATTCAGTTTTTGATAGGCCAGGTTGTTTACAAATTGCGGGTTGGCCAGCAATTCTTCCGTTCGGGTTTCTTCTTCCATGTTAAACCCTTCAAACCCGGCAATGGAATTGTGGATGAGCACTTCGGGGTTGTTTTGATCGGCATGCACTACGTAGTATTCGAGGATCTCGTTCACCAGATCGATGTAGGGCAATACGGTAAATGTATTTTCGCAGGTAAGCTGGCTGTGCTCAATATCCGGGCGGCGTTCGAAGAGTTTGGTGATCGGGTTTTCTCCTTCGATGCTGTCATCATTGATATCGATGAACTGGAGTAGATCCACGAGATAGGCCGCAGGACTGAGCAAAGACTGGCAATGGCCGCACGAGCAATAATCCAGGCTTCCAAACAATTCTTCGAGCGTAGGATACACTTTGATGCCTGGCGAAGCCTCCGGAATGGTGAAACCCCACTCCGGGATCTCCGGTAGTATTCCATTGGCAAATATAGCCGGAGTAAGGTTGGCCTGAGCTGCACCGTAAGCGGCTGAAACATTGGTTACAACACCGGCATTGGAGGTGGCCTGGTTGTAAACCATCATGGCTTGTTGTTGCGATCCGTTGGCACCGGTATAGGATCTCATGAACCGGGTCTGTCCCATTTTTGCAATCTGAAAAGAGGAGGTGACTCCGGCAGTATACAAGGTTTGCACGGCTTCCAGGTCGGGAGCCAGGTTGTATATCCGGTGCATTTTTTTCAGTTCGCCGACTGCACCTTCGGAAAGGTCTGTGCCGCTTTCTTTCAGATCGGCGAGGTGTTGGGTAATGGAGTAGGTGCCTATTTTAAACCCTTTTTCCTGATACGCCAATGCCGCTTGTACCTCAGAACCGTTTTCGATGTTTAGGGCTCCGGACCCCACCTGGTGGTGCATTACTTCATTGGGGTAGCTTTTTTGCAGGTGCTCCGATACCCAGTTGATGTAGTTGGTGCGTTTTTCAGCTGCATCCGCTCCTTTGATAATGGCCGGAATTTCGATCGAATCGTCGATGATGTTTTCCAGGTGACTTTTGTGGTATACTCCGTGAAGTGCCAGTTCGGATACATCGTTCTGAATGGGAAGTGTGGTTTTAATTTTTTGGATGAGTGGGGCATTGTTGAACGTCAGGTAGCCCAATTTCCCATCCATACGGATCTGCGTGGTTTTTTCAGTTCCGAGTTTTTCTTCAATGGCTGTCCAGCGGTCTTCAATGGAGGCAGTCGGATGGCCATGGTAGTACAGGCGTACCATTTCTGTTTTGTCCGCATCATTGCTCAATGAAAGCGAAAGCATATCGCCCATGCTGGAAACTCCGTGAGCAGATGGGGTGGCCAGTACTTGTTGTACCGATGCGGCTTCAAAGGCATTGCGCAATTCGTCTGCATCCAATTTGTGATCCGGAACCAATGTGCCTTCAAAATGTTTGTAAGCATCTACGGCAGTTTTGGCATTTACCCGGTAAAGTGTTCCCGGGTTTTTGGAAACGTTGGAACGGAAAAGGGTATAGAAAAAAGAAGCAGGCAATTGTTCGGTTTCCATTTTTTTAGCGGCCACCAGGTTGACCACTCGATCGGGGTTGATATTTGTTTTTTCCGAGAGGTAACGGATCTCTTTTATCCCAATATCATACACATCCGCTCCGGCGATCAGATCATCGAGGTTGTGGTTCAGCCGTTCAAACTCCGAAGGGCCGTCATGGCTTTCTACTCCAACCAGGTCAATGGTAGTTTCCATTCCGGCATTCACAAACAATGCGGAAATGGCAAAAGCTTGGTCTCCCTGGTAAGCACGGATGCGCAGATCGGGTTGGGCAGCGGATTGGAAAGCAATGGAATAGGCACCATTTTCATCGCTTTTTCCTGTGGCCAGCAATTCTTCTTTTAACAAGCCTACATCAAACACTTTCAGTTCGGCCTGAGCGGGCAAACCATCGGCAAACGATACGGAACCGCTTACCTGATGTGCAGATTCGGGCTCTTCGTAATCTTCTTTCACCTGCACATGAATGGTTGCCTCGGTGTTTTGTTCGGCATTACAAAGTACATTTTTCCGGGTATCCCGGATCAATCTTTTGCCTTGAAAAACTTTAAAAAACAGATCCGGGCTCTTATCAAAGATCCCTTTAAACTGGCTGGCCGTAAAACGGATCTTAAACTTTCCTTGTTCATCCGTGGTATCGGCACCAAGGTAATCGTGGTTGATCAGGTCTTTATCCCATGCTTCTACGCGTAGTTTGGGTACTCCTTCGTTGGTTGTTTGGTGAAGGATGATTCCCGTAACTTGATATTGGTGCTTTTCCATATAATCAGGTTATTAGTGTTGGTGTTTTTGTTTGTTATGCTTACGGTTTGTCTGCATTAAAGGTTTAAACAGTTCCGGGGAGCCGTTTTGCCAAAAGGTGGCTGTACACGGCTGGGGTTTTGATACTTTGTGTATACCGTTTGTATGACGCAGGCAATCGTCGGGTTTCCATGTTTATGGGGGATAAAAAACGCATCTCTTTAATTGCCAGAAAATTAAAACAACCGATCCGGCCACCGGCAACGGGATCCGGCTTTGGAGTAGTCTTGGGTCGTGAAGCCACGAAATAGAACTGTGGGTCGCCTCAACAGGTCCAGCCTTGATTTTTGGTTCTTTTTATCAGGAAAAAGAATCCCTACCAACCGGGAAAAACTCTCCGTAAAAGAGGGGCCGAAGCGGGGCCGCCCTTTTTTCCTGTTGCCATGGTGTACAACAATAAGAACGTAATATGACTAAAGATGACCAAAAGAAATGGATCGGTCAGTCCATGTTCCGGCTTGTCCGGATCAAAGATCTTATTCATCCGACATTCGCTCATTGCGCATTAAAAATGAAGCGTTGGAGGTGAGCTAAGGTGAACTAAAGGTGAAGTAAAAAGTAACGGTTTCATTTCTTAGTCAAGAATTCGAAAACTCAAAATTTTCATAGTTCCCATCCCAATCTTCACCATTAGTTGCTAATTCTAAAAAATCAATTTTCCCTTTTGTGATATTAAGTTCATAATTCAACCCATATTCTAAACTATCTAGTGTTAAGTCAGGTGTACTGTGTCGTATAAGTTGCCGGTATCTTTGTTCCGGACCATGCGAAAAATAGGAGCTTAGTGTAGCTAAGGAATTGTCAAAAAATAAGTTGGACATTTATTATTGATTTGTGTTAATGGAATAGTTCCAGTCTGGATGTTTGTCGTGCTTATCGATATTTAGTGAGGATAGCTCTTGGTCGGAAATTTTTATTCCCTTGACGTATTGCTTTTCATCCAGATTTGCTTCTATGCTAAGGCCTTTTTCTGTTTTCGTATTACCGATTAAATTAATGATAGTTTGG
>CALLUQ010000077.1 GCA_938010565.1 uncultured Flavobacteriales bacterium | reverse complement strand
TGCCCGGCCTTCGTTTAATTTCCGGTATCGCACTTTTTTAATGTATAAAGAACTGGAAAAAATGGAATTGGTAGATCCGCCTTCTTCCGGCCAAAGCGAGTGGTGGGGGCTCGAACCCTCGGGGAGGTATGCCATGCACCTCTCGGATGCCGGCCTGCTGGAATGGCTGGTTACTGCGGGCACCCTGTTTAAAATCGACTCTTCGGAAGCAAAAAGAATGAAAGACCAAAGCATATCGGTAGCACTGCACTTTGTTCCGGACGATCAGCTGATAAAGGCGGGGTAGCGGGTATATGGGCCCAGTTCATGCATTAAGACATAACCGTAATGCCTGCCTCTTCCGGAATGAATTGGAGACCTAAAAACGATCCGCATAAAATAAAGGTGATTTGTAGTTAAACGGACGGATGGATACAAAGCGTTTAATCAAGCGATTGATCAAACCACCCGTTCCGCACCATTGAAATTACCCTTCTTATTCAACATGGTAAAGAGCACCGGTAAAGCCACTCCCCGGTAAACCACCCCAAACAGGAAGGCGTGGATATCCATACGACCAAACTTCCAATGGGTACGGCCAATGGTCAACTTTATCCGGTTTTGTTCGGGCAACGGGAAAAACGAGGCGGGCATTCCGGTATGGAATAAAAAAAGCCCGAAAGATCTTTTCCAATGCGGTTTCCGTTTTTGAAATCAACTACTTTCCGTCCTGCTCGTTAATCAGGTTCAAGGCATCGTCAACGTTAGCATCCAACTTTACTTTACCATCCAAAAGAACGATGGTATGTTCGCCGTATACGAGGGTTTTTTCGTCGCCGGAAGACATCCACATATCCGGCTCACCAAATTTTGCCGTAATCTCACCTTCCGACATGCCGTCCGTTATCCCGGCCGGATCGAAATGCGTTCCGCATGCTGCCATAAAAAATGAAAGGGCCAACATTAGAAGAAGAAAAGAAGCATTTTTCATAACCGTTAAAATTAAATCCGGAACCATAAAATTGGCCCCTAAAATACAATTATCGCGGCATTCCCCGGGTGAAAAACGGATAAGCGGAATGTATCGGTGAATATACGGCAGGGGGCATGGATATTCCGATCTTCCTGAAGCTTTCCATTCCGAAGATGTGGAATAAGGAGGTTTTCCATTTACCGTTATTCTGATCTTAACCGAATCACCCGGGCAAAATGCTTCTCAATTCAGCAACTGGGTTTAGGACTGATTTTCAATGGCTAAAGTGCTAACAATGATGATCACCTCACGAGGGTTTTGTGTTTGTAGTAAATTTTTCATCCGTTGTAGAGTATTATTTTATGTTCTATATAATGTTGCAGCCGAACAATTGTTGATCAACAAAATGTAAATCAATAATTTAATTTGTGCTTTGGTGCAATTGGATACCCGGGTGGCTAATGCGTCTACTTCAATGCCTTTTAACGCCAAGCAACGTTTATGCTATCAATAGATAGGAAAAAGCAAGCATTTTGCATGAAAAAACAATTCAAATTATTTAAAGAGCCACCCACAGGCACTTAACATTGCCGGCTTATTGCATCGCTGTAAAATCGAAAACTTTATAAACACGGCAAAAAGGAGATCTGGTCCGTTATCTCTGCATAAATGGATTTAGGGATTTTGTGTTTGCATTATAAATGGATTTGCTTGTAGTTATGCAACAAATGAAGTAATAATTAATCTTTAATGCAAGGGTAAAAAAGCGTATTTTTAATAAATGCGTGTTTATACGTATAACACCTGTTTATGTTATGGAATGAACAGCCCGTAAGCTCGTTCTCCGATATTTACGGTTAAAATGCCTGTGGTTGCCCCTTACCGGATACAATCAGGCAGAAAAAAAACAGGCAGTGCTCCATACGAACAAAAAGTTGCTTGAAACTTACTCCGGATGAAACAGGCATTTGTCTGCACCTTGCTTTGCATGGAGCCAACCAGTCTGCAAACCGAATAACATCCAACCGCATCCGTGCAAAATGGATACAAATCTTCGGAAATCAGCGCGGAACAGAAGGTCTGCACATTGGGTCCAAGTGCCTTGCTGCTTTAATTGCATGATTGTTTTCCCGAAAGAAGCTGGCCAACAGACACAAACCAGCTGCATCTGACCAAGCAATGGCGTTTTTAGCACCGAACCCGGGTTTGCAATGGCTCCAACTGAAAACTTATTGTACTCAAACAAGACCACAGTGCGGAGCATTATAAACGAGCATCATCAAATGATTCTAATGGCGAAAAATAGCGGCCTGAAAAACAATAGGCTTTTGACCCAACAGGTTTAAATCCTGATTTTCATCCGGAGATTTTATTTTTCTCCAATCTCTTTTTACTTTAGATGCATCATTTAAATTTTTCAAAGATGGCCATACAACGCCCTTTTAACATTCAGAAGTGGATCGATGAAAATCGGGATCTGCTAAAACCTCCGGTAGGTAACAAAAACCTTTATACGCAAAGCGGCGACTACTTTGTAATGGTAGTGGGAGGCCCCAACTCCAGAAAAGATTACCACTACAACGAATCGGAAGAGTTATTCTACCAATTGGAAGGCGACATGAACGTACGGATCCAGGAAGATGGAAAAGCGGTAGATGTGCCCATAAAAGAAGGCGAAATGTTTCTGTTGCCAGGGAAAGTTCCCCACTCACCCATGCGTGGTGAAAACACGATCGGACTGGTAATCGAACGCATTCGTGAAGGTACCGAAATGCAAGATGGTTTATTATGGTATTGCGATCAATGCAACAGCAAATTGCACGAAACTTATTTTAAACTCACGAACATTGAAAACGATTTCTTGCCCCGCTTTAAAGCGTTTTACAACTCCAAAGAAAAAAGAACGTGTTCTACCTGTGGGCATGTTATGGAGGTAGATGATCGTTTCACCAATTAAACCGGGCATTTCACTGTTTTACAACCGTTCCGGGCCGGTGGTGGAGTTTTTTTGAGGCAAGCATTGCGAATTTGATTGTATTTCCGCAGGCACAAATGCATTCGATTTGCCAATGGCGGTCAAATAAATAATCCCGAACTGCAAAAAAGGGAAGACCGCATCCGCATTGCGGATAACGAGTTGCTTAGTCTTTCCCTTAAACGCAACCGTTACCAGACGACCAAAAGAAAACAGCCTTTGGATCTTCCTTTTCCTTGATTGGCCGGATTTTCCAATCTACCGGAGTTACGGTTGAGTGGGGGAACATATTGAATGGGTTTTAATGCATAAAAAAACGAAAAAATGTTTTTTATGACTAACCAACGTAGCTTTTTACATTTTTTCCAACCATTTGTTCCATCCAGATAAAAACCACGAAAATCGCGGCCACCTGTAATCCCCTGATTGTGAATACCTTCTTTGGAAGAATAAAACAAACGGTTAAAAATGCCGGTGCTTGCTTTTTTTGGCTTTTCTTTTAACTCCGAAGCTTACCTCAACGATATGTCCACGCTTTTGCACCCGCTTTTATCGCTACTTCCAGGCGGTTGGCGGCAGGAGGAACCGGACAGGAATATTGGGGGTTATAGGCGCAATACGGATTGTAAGCCAAGTTGAAATCGATTTCCATTTCATCGCCATCGTTGGCCGGAACGGGCACATCGAGGTAACGCCCTCCGCCATAGCTGGCATGGCCATTGGTGGCATCTGTAAAAGGCAGGAATAAAGAGCTGCTGTGGTCTGCCGACTGTGCATATTTTAACCGTTGATAAAGCTGCAAAACCAAGGCCCGCCCGTTCAGTTCAAACACAACCGAGCCATACACCACATAAACAGGCCGACGATCGGTAGTCGTTTCCATTTCAAAAGTATCCGGATGGGTGCTTTTTGTGAAAACCCCTTGTACACAGTAACGGGCATTGGGCGACCAATAATCGATCCCTGTGAAGTTTTTGCGGTCTTTTGCCAGAAGTGGAGAATGCACCGAATCCCGAAAAAGCTGTTGCTGATGCAGGCGGTGTTCGGCTACTTTATCTTCAAAAGCAGTATGGGTTTCCGGAGCAATTCTTGTTCCGGTGAGTGCTGTGGGAGCCGGTTCTTCGGAACAAGCAAATAGCCCAAAGGAAAAGAGGGCGAAAACCATCCATTTCATGATCAAAAAATTTGCGCTAAAATAATCAATATCAACCATAAGATATTTTTTATCTCCCAATGGTTGGCTTTTTCAGTCAAGGGCAAAAAGGCTAAGAATACAAGATTCGCCGTTTTAAATTTGAGATCCGATAGAGAACAAGAACGGTTAAAAGCCCCTTATGATAAGAAAAAATCAAAGTGTTTTTGAACGGCAAGCGGATGCCCGGATAGATGAGCCCAAGACCCTCACAGGTATGAAATCAAACTTTACCCGATTTCTATGGGTACAAGCCACTACGCTCATTAAAAGCAATCAGGGCGGATGCTTTGGCTTTGGAAGAAAAAACACATGACGGAATTAAAAACGTACCGAACGAATGGATCACGAAAAAAACATCCTCATTTACAACACCGATGACGGCAAAGCAGCCGTGCGTCTGATGGCCAAAGGTGGCTCTGTTTGAATGAATCAAAATGAACTCGCAGAACTTTTACCACCTCCAAACAAAACATCGATCAACATATAAACAACATACTGAAAGAAGGGGAATTAAACGAGGTTTCAGTTGTAAAGAAACCCTTTACAACTGCCACTGATGGCAAAGAATATGAGGTCCTCTTTTACTCGCCGGACATGGTTCTGGCTGTCGGTTTTAGGACCAGAAGTAAGCGTGGCACACCGCTCCGGGTTTGGGTCAATAAAAACCTAAAATCCTACATGGTGAAGGGTTTTGTTATGGACGATGAACGACTCAAAAACCCTCACCTTTCAGGATAAGAAAGTGCTACAAGATGCCAGAAGCATAACACAAACACAAATGGAAGCCCGGACACGTAAAATCTATGCTGCCTTTGATCAAAGACGAAAAACCGTAGAAGCCAAAGAAGCGGACCGGTTAGATGCAGAAGAACTGCGTCAATTAGAAGAAAAAATCAAGCGAAAAAAGCCCTGAAAAAGGATAAAAAATGCACCCCCCGATGATCGAATGGCAACAAAAAACCTTACAGAGGCTGTTGCACCTGAATGGTACTGATCGATTTGATCATTTCTTCAATGTGTTCTTCGGTGTATTCTCCGAACTTGTTGTCGTAAACCACATATTGCATGCCGTCAATCTCTTTCACCATCCGAAAATGATAATAAAAACGGTCGATGTCTTTCGCCTTGGATCTGTAAACGATAACACCCTCTTTTTCAGAAATAATGGTATTTGAAAACGTGAGATCGCCAGACAGATCTGTTTTAAACAATTCCAGGTCCGGTTCCTCATCTTGGAATACAAGGGAAAAATAAGGTCCGGCATTTACGGTGTATGTCAGTTGATTTTCATGAGTTGCAGAACTTGGCTCTACCCCGGTTTTACCTTTTCCCGGTACCATAAGTGTGATATTCAGACCGGATCCGCTCATATCAAAGGGTACATAACCCTCAAGATCCATGGTGTTTTCAGCAGGTGTTTCGGGATCGTTGTTACAGGAAGTGAGGTTAAAACCAACGGATATAAAGAAGCATGAGAGCAAAAGCACCTTTTTCATGGAGTACCGGAGTTTTTAGATCATGAACAAATACGGAACATCGCAACAAGTGCTACAACCTCAGTAGATGTCATCTATTTATGTTTGATTATCAGCATTTTATTTATACGTGCTGGGGTGTTTACCACCATTTTTTCAACGATCATTCCAATCGTTCTTTCAACAAAGAGCCAAAGGCAATGATCCCATTTTCATGACCGGCCATAACCAGCAGCCGGAACTCCGGCAGAGCGGTTTCCTCCCAAACGTTTTATTTCATACGCCATCTCCGGAGTACCGTAGATGTCAGGCCTTGTTACGGGTACCTTATGGAGCTGCCTCCCAAAGGGCTAAGCCTGAAAACCGGTCTTAGCGTGAGCGCCGTCGCAATACGGCTTGTTTGCAGAAGCACCACACCGGCACAAAGCCGTAACCGGACCTTTGTTCACCTGGCTACCGTCCGCGTTTTCAACGATAAGATCTCCATGGATCAGTACGGGTCCGTCAGGCCTCACCTGCACACGGGTTGCCGATGGTACGGAAGCCGTTTCGCCTTTGATGGATAAAGCCCCGGAAGGACATGCATGTACTTGTTTCCGGATCCGATCAAGCGAAGCACCATCCATGTTGACCCAAGGGCTGGCTTTGGGATTGAAAACTTCGCCCAGGTTTTTTACACATAGTGCGGCATGAATGCAGGTTTTTGGTTCCCAAAGAACAGTGAGATCCCCTTTAGCATATTCTTTTATCGTTTTTTTCGCCATAATGTCGGGTGTTTCGGAAAATGGAAGGTACAAATTTTAGTCTGAGAATCGCAAGGGATCTTCCATTCGGTTCTCATAACACATTTCAAACCTTAAGCCTCAACGGTCGTCAGAGCAGCTTCAAAGTTTTTTAATGCGGCATCCAAAGCTGCACGGGTATCTGCATCGGTAATGGAAAGTTCATCGTTTTCAGCCAGGTGTTTATGAAAATTAGCCAGGCCAAACTCTGCTACAACCTTTCCGCCAAAATGCCCAAACATTTTCGAAACCTGCGCCCGGGCACTTCCCGCACCGCTTCCGCCGGGCGAAGCTCCCATAACCATGATTGGTTTGCCATTAAAAAAGCGACGATCAGCACGAGAAAGCCAGTCGATGATGTTTTTGAAAAAGGCAGGGGTTGACCCATTGTGCTCCGGGGATGAAATGAGAAACCCATCGTAACCGCTCATGGTTTCAAGCAAATTTTTAACCGGTTCGGCAATGCCGCTTTCGGTTTCAAGGTCCATGCTGTAAATAGGGGCGTTGTAATCGCGCAGATCTACCACGGTTACTTCGGCTTTTTGCACTTTTTCTGCTGCAAAACGAATCAACTTCTGGTTGATGGATGCGGAGCTGTTGCTTCCTGAAAATGCCAATACTTTTTTCATAGCCATTAAATTTTGTTCGGACAATATTTGTTTAAACAAACATAATTGTATTTTTTTTGAATCCAAAGTTTTTATTGCGCGATAGAACAAAATTTTGTGAGGTTAGGAATTGGCAGAGGCCTGAAAACCAAGAGGGGGATCACAACATAAAAACCTCATTTCCAGCACAAACTCCGCATTCTGCAACCAGCCCGACCCCCACTTGGCTGGTGTTGCATCAACGCCATAGCTGGCCTCGGGTGTGGCATCCGGATAGCGTTGAATATCCGTGATTTCGCCGGAATTGAAGCGGTCCCGGATCCAACACACTTCGTTTTTGTTGCCCATCTCAATGGGGATCTTTTTTATCCCGTTACGTATATTCCAATTGATACCGGGTAAGTGCCGGTATTGGCCGTTAATTAAAAATGATCTGCGTACCGGTCAACGGCTACCTCGGTATCCAGGTCCCGATGCTTGTACACGTATTCGAACAAATGCTGCGCCAACCAAGGGGATTGGGTTACGCCCCGCGAACCCATTCCGTTAAAAACGATCAATGCCGGATGATCCGGATGTGCTCCAATGATGGGTTTTTTATCCATAGTAGTAGGCCGCAAACCGGCCTGATGTCGGACCACTTTAGCTTCAAGCGGAAAGAATTGTGCTAGTTTTTCAAACAACTGTTCCACTGCCCATTGGGTAGGTTGGGTATCCTCTTCATTCCAATTATAAGTCGCACCTAAGCGCAAGGTTCCATCTGCATGCGGCAAAAGAAAAGCACCTTTGCTGAGAATACACGGCAGTTCTACTCCCGGGTTTTCCAGTGTTAGGATCTCCCCTTTTTTCGCCCGAAAGGGTAAGTTCTTAAACCAAGGGTTATGTTTCACCTGGGGGCCTTCGCAAAAAATAACATGCGGTGCGGTATAATTTTGATATTGCACCTGCTGATCTCCCACTGTTTTTATCGCTTCATAATCGAGATCAGCATGGATCAAACATCCGATTTCATGCAGTTTTTTTCGGAAAGCATCGATGTATTTTGACGTTTCCATATAGCCGGCATGGCCCAAAAAGCCGGATCCATTCGGAGCTTTGACGGATAGGTGGGTCATATCAGGCCGCATTTCACTCATCCATTTACGAAAAGGTTCTTTCGTTGATCTTTTTTCCCACTTTCGGGCTTCTTTTTCTGACATGAACATCCGCAGAATGCCTGTTTTGTGCCAGAATGTTTCGCCCAGTTCGATTTCTAGTTTTTGATAAAACGTTTGCGCAAAAGGGAAAAAAACAGGTGCTTTCCATGCCATTCCGGTGGAACGGAATGCCACAGGGTTCCACAACCCGGTAGCCACCCCGGATGCACTGTCGGGACGGTGGTTATCGATAACAATGATCTTTTTATGATAACGCAGCCAGGTTGCCGCAACCGCCGAACCTGCCAGGCCCTGCCCTATGATAATGGCATCTACCTCAATCATTAAAATGGGGGGTTATAAACATAAAACCGTAAGAACAAAAATGTTTCTTTTGCATCTCTTTTCACTCCTTTCATCTTTTTCCTCCGAAGGATACGGCCTGTAAATATATCGTTAACCCATCAACTTGTGCCGAAGCCACCGGTGGCACAGGGTTTGCTTGAGGGTGTACAGGCTGTTTTTTCCGGCCTATTTTTGCCTATTTTTGAGTTCAACTAAACCTCTATGAAAACATCTACCTGGCTTTTTTCTTTATTCTTTTGTTGTGCTTTGAGTACACAGGCTCAAACGGTGCAAGCACCTTACGTAATTCACGATCTTTGTTTCAACCCTGCTACGTCTGCTTTGGTGGTTGCCGGAAAAACCCCAACCGGAGAAGGGATTTTTCAATACCAAACCGGCGTTTGGTCGCGTCTGAGCCCAAAAATTGGCCTGGTGGATGTGGAATACAACCCCAACGGCAATACCCGTTTGCTGGTTCGCGACCATCAAGGAAGCATTTTCCAGTGGAACGGTACACAATGGTCAGGCATCAACGGTAAAGCCATCGATGTTTCGACCAGCGGTACCGATGGCCGGTATTATATGGTCAACAAAACCGACCGGAAGATCTATTTTTTCTCTTCCGGTAAATGGTTGCGCGTTTCAGGTTTGAACCATCAGGCAAAAGCGGTTGCTGTTGCGAACAACGGAACCATTTACTATATCCGGCCCGACGGTACTGTCTGGTCGTACATCAAAGGAGCTTCAAAAGTCGTTTCAAATGCCAGAGGGTCCGGCCTTAAACGGGGTGGCGACGGGCAGGTATATCTGGTTTCTTCGAACCGCACCTCTACTGGTGAACCGATGCTTTATCGCATCCATGGTACTTCCTTACAAAAAACTGGATTTACGGGCAAAATGGCGACTTCCGGAAAAGTAAATTCGAGGCTTTATGTGCTGAAAAACGACGGTACGCTCTGGTATTCTGCTGCGGCCGGAAAAGAACAACAGATCAACCGTTCCGCTACGGATCATCCCAAAACAGCCGACCCCAATGGCGATACTGACCTGCATAAAGCAGCCCGGGCCGGAAATACTTCCGAAATGGTTAAGCTTTTCGATGAAGGCATCGATATAAATGCTAAAAACAACAAAGGAGAAACTCCCCTTTTTGATGGCGTAAGAACCCGAAAAACATACGTAACACAGCTTTTGCTTGATAAAGGCGCCGACCTTTCTTTGAAAAACAATGCCGGAAAAACGGTATTGGTGGTTGCAGTGGAACAAAACGACATTGCCAGTGCTCAGATATTGCTTGATCGGGGAGCAGATGCCAACGACGGAAACCCATTAAACGCGGCGATCAAAGCCAATAATATCGCTATGGTTACCGCATTGTTGAACCGGTATGCCGATCCGGGCAATGGGTTGGAAGAGGCTGCCAACCAAAACAACGTTATCATTTTCAAAACATTGATCGAAAAGGGTGCCCGGTGTAAAAACAACCGACCTTTCGACATTGCCATGCTCAAAAACAATGATGAGATCGTACAAATGGCACTCGCCAATGGAACAGACGCCGAAAAAGCGATCGATATGGCCATCTCAAAAAACCGTGCTCATATTGTTCAAATGTGCTTGCAACAAGGAGCCCAGCCGTTAAAAGTGATACCGTATGCGGTTCAAAAAAACCACGAGCAGTTGTTGGATGTTACGTTGGCGCATTATGGTGGCAATGCCAACGAGGCGTTGGCAATTGCTGCAAGAGAGAAAAAAAACAACCTGGCTGCCATTGCACTAGCCAACGGTGCCGACCCTAACCTGGTGTTGGCCGAAATGAGCGGATATGGCTGGCCCGATATGGTGGATCTGCTATTGTCGTACGAAGCCAACCCCAACGCAGGCATGGGCCCGGCGATTCAAAACAACCACACGGTTGTGGTTCGGCAGCTGGTTGCCTATGGTGCACAGGTAAACCAGCCGGAGTACATGGCAACTGCAGCCGGAAGGGGCAATACCGAAATTGTTCGGTTGTTGCTTGACGGGGGGGCGGATGCCAACCCCGGAATGGAACCGGCCATTTATGCCCATCAAACGCCTGTTGTAGAAATCTTAATGATGCGTGGCGCCGATGGCACTCAACCTGCATTTATTGCGGCTGCGGCCGGAAAAGGAAACGACAAGGTGGTGGGCTTGTTGTTGGATTCCGGTGCAGATGCAAATTACGGGTTGGTTCCTGCCTTAAAAAACAAAAAAAGAACGACCGCCAGAACCCTGATCGAACATGGGGTAGACTATGCCAATGCCAAATACCTACAGGCCGCATCGTTTGCCAACGATATCGGAAATGCCGAGCTGCTTTTGCAAAAAGGTGCTGTGGCTGAGAATGGCATGCACCCGGCCATTGTAAACGGCAATATACCAATGTTGGATCTGCTGGTAAAGTACGGGGCCGATCAAACCAAAGAAGCACATGTAATTACAGCTATAAAGTATAAGAACGGTTCCGTTTTAAACCGTTTGATCAAAGCCGGTGCTCCTGTTTCGTACGTTGCTGCCGACGGAAAAACGTTGCTGCATATGGCCAGCAAAACGGGCTCGGTCGAAACGGCTAAGGTATTGCTGGGTGCAGGTCTTGATCCGAACGCAAAGGCAACCAATGGTTATACTGCTTTGCATTTTGCAATGCGGCACAGAAACCATATTTCACTGGCCGAAATGTTGCTGGATCATGGGTGCAATGTTAATGCAGTAAACAATGATGGGTGTACGCCGCTTATGCTTGCGAAAGGTGCGAAGTTGAGAAAGTTTATAAAACGAAACGGCGGGCGGAAGTACAAAAAGTAATTCCGTTTTTGCGGTTGGCCCTGGCACCCTTGTGCCAAACGTCAAAACAACTCGCCCGTAAAACCGGGTTCGTATTCATGGAGGAACGCTTGCTTTGTTTCACTGCTCGATGTAACGGATGGGGTCACTATTTTGAGTTCGCTGCTGCGAAAAAATACTACGCGCCTGATCGATCCGGAAGGGATCAGAGGTAATGAACCATAGAATGAAAGTTCCGGATGTATTTTTGATCGTGAAAACCGTTAGCCGGATGAAAAGGCATCTCGAAACGTTTTTTGCTCACTCTGGCAAACGATGCGTGTAATATGTAAGAAGAAAAGGGATACAACGTTGGTTTTACCTTATTTTCTGCCTTGAGAACATACACCGCTTTTATAAGAATAATTCGTTGATATTTATGTGATTACCTTAATTTATGCGGGAAGACGTTGTTCCATGTTATTGTTATTGCTTATTTTTGCACGATAATTTATGTCGCAATCACTCAAATTGGATTTTAACAAACGAATGAAAATATGCTGAAAAAAACAACCAGCAATCAACGCATTCGCTTCAAGAGTACATCGGGTAAGGATGAATTTATGAAGACGCTTACAAAACGCATCAATGCATATTTTACAGAGCGTGGAATTTCGAGATTTGCCAACAGAAAAATGATCATAAAAACGATCGTTATTCTTACTTCTTGGGCGGGCTTGTATACATTGATCATGTCGGATGTATTGAGTGCTTATCCAATGGCTGTTTTTGGTGCTTTTTTTCTTTTGGGAATGGTCAACATTCTCATTGCTTTTAATATTGTACACGATGCCTGTCATGGTGCCTATTCATCCAACCCCAAAGCAAATAAAATACTGAGTTACAGTATGAATTTTATAGGGGGTAACAGCTATTTGTTTTCCATGATGCACAACGCCCATCATGCTTTCGTGAACATTCGCGGAGTGGATGTAACCCTGGAAACCCATGGCCTTTTTCGGTTTACACCTGCCGAGCCGTTCAAAAAAATACACCGGTTTCAACACATTTATACGCCAATCGTTTATTCTTTGGCCATGTTGCACTGGGTAGTGGTTAAGGATTTTAAATGGATGTTTGCCGAAACCAGTATTGGCAACAATAAAAACATCAGGCACCCTCGTTCGGAGTATATCATCCTGTTTGTTTCGAAGGCCTTTTATTACATGGTCACCCTTGGCTTTCCGCTTATTTTTCTCAGCACTCCCTGGTGGATTGTTGTACTGGCATGGATCAACCTGCACCTTCTTCCCGGTTTAACCTTTGCTTTGATGTTTCAGGTTACCCACGTGTTTGATGGAACCTGTTATCCGGTTCCTGCCAAAGATGGCTCTATTGAGAACAATTATGCGATTCACGTGTTGGAAACCACAGCAGATTTTTCCCGTAAAAACGCGATTTCAAATTGGTGGATGGGTTGCATCAACATCCATGTCATTCATCATGTATTGCCTAAGGTTTGCCATATCCATTATCCGGAGTTGACCCAAATTTTGAAAGAAACAGCCGATGAATTTGGCATCCGCTATCAGGAGAACACCACGTTTTACAAAGCGTTGAAAAAACACATCACGATGCTCAAGCACCTCAGTAAGCCTGATGCGGAAGTTCCGATGTACCAAAGCGAGATCAGTTACATAAACAATTGATCGTTATTGCCGATCAAAAAGGGGTATAAATAACCGATACTTCTTTCAAAACGTTTCATTTTTTGATGCCTGCGCATGCAAAATCCGGGACTTTGGTACGCACCGGACTAAAATAGCTGAAATCAGTAGAACTTAGAAAATATCAGAGGCCGATAGAACCTGACTTTCCGTTACATTTGAGTTAGTGAATAAGCGGATAAATAACGATGAGGTCATTTGGGATGTGGTAATTGATAAACAACGCCACAAGTTACTCGATATCGAAATGGCATTGCGCAACCTGAAACCCGAAGCAGTGGGTGAAGCCCGCATCACCACCCGGAAAATGCTTTCGCGTGATTTTACCCGAAACTGGGCGAATACCCACATCCCCAAACACACACAAGCACTGATCTATACTATTCGTTCCTTACAGAAATTGGATATCAAAGAAATCGATACCATTTACGAGGAATCTAAATCTCTTCTGAAAAAGCAAAAAGTGGCACTTTCCCAAAGGAATAAACGCAACATTTCGGATTACCTTTATGTCGGAGCCCGGAGAAACAACCTGCGCAATGGGTTAATGCAACATTTTGGCTTTGGTGCCGAACGTTCTTTTTCACTGAAACTCAACAATTGGTTCAGTCCGCATTTCAACAACGATATCGTAATCAACTGGTATTATTTTCCCACAAACGAATCCAACCTGCTCTCCATCATTGAAAGAGGGTTCTGGTTGGAACTCAAACCATTGTTCGGCGGATTGCCGGATGGGCTCAGGTAAGTTCCTCTTTCAGTAAAATCACAGCAATCATAACCACAACGATCGCGTAGAAAAAATGTTTTAAAAACGGGGTTTTCCGTTGAAGGAAAAAGCGGGCACCAACCATTCCTCCGATAAAATGTCCGGCAAGCATGGTCCCTGTCATTGGCACATCCACATATCCCAGCCAAAGGAACAATGCGGCCGAACTGAAATTGTTTAACATCAGCATAAATTTGGCTGTTCCGGCGGTGTTTAACACATTTCTACCAAACCCTAGCAAAAGGGAAAAAACCAATAGCATTCCACCGCCTGCCCCTGTAAGGTTATTTATCCAACCTGAAATAAGCGCTCCCAAACCACCTACTGCAATGCGGTGCCATGGCTTTCGGTCGCTTTTCTCTTCTTCTACAAATCGGTCTTTCCATATTTTGATGGCCAGTAGCCCCAACAATACAATGGCGATAATGCGATTGAGGTCATACTCTTTTAGCACCTCCAATGTGAGCCAGCCCAACACCAGCCCAACGGCCATAAACGGACTTAAGATCAACCCCAGTTTATAATCTACTTTTCCGGCTTTGTGATATTGGATAAGTGCACCGAGGTTGCCTCCTATTGCTGCTGTACGTCTTGATCCAACCATCACATTGGGCGGCACTCCCAACAGCAAAAGAATGGAAGTGATCACAAAACTTCCTCCGCCCACAAGTGCACCAATGCAGGTAGAAACAAAAGCCCCAACAAAAAAAAGAGGATAAGCCCACCATGCTTCCATAGCAGAAAGGTAAGAATTTAGCCATAGGTGGCACTTATTCCGGTAAAACCCAAAAGTGATATACCTTCACGGCTCTCCTTGGCTTTAATAAAAAGGGTTGAGAATTGTATTTCCAATAATCAAACCTGAACAAATACAATGATTTAGGCCGTTGTGCACATTCCGGCGATATGCCGCCGGTAAATCCGGTTTTGGGCTGCTACTTTCCATTTTCCTTCCCGTTTTTCTTTTCATATTTCTACCTTTACTTCCGTTCTCAACTTTAAATTTCATAACCCATTGCCATGTACGGAAAAATCAAGGACCACCTGAGTAAAGAATTGGCTGAAATTGCATCAGCAGGTTTGTATAAACGCGAACGCATCATTACCACCCCTCAGGGCGCTGAAGTAAAAGTGAGTACTGGCGATGAAGTCATCATCATGTGTGCCAACAACTACCTTGGTCTGTCTTCTCATCCGGAGGTTATTGCCGCAGCTAAAAATGCTTTGGATACCCATGGCTTTGGGATGTCGTCGGTTCGGTTTATTTGCGGAACACAAAATATCCATAAAGAGTTGGAAGAACGCATTGCCACTTTTTACGGAACCGAGGATACCATTTTATATGCCGCTGCTTTTGATGCAAACGGAGGCGCTTTCGAACCCCTTCTTTCAAGTGAAGATGCGATCATTTCCGATGCTTTGAACCACGCTTCCATTATTGATGGGGTACGTTTGTGTAAAGCGGCCCGTTACCGCTATGCACACAGCGATATGAACGACCTGGAAAAACAACTAAAGGCGGCTCAGGCACAACGGCACAGAATCATTGTTACGGATGGGGTATTTTCCATGGATGGCGACATTGCCAAATTGGATCGGATCTGCGATCTGGCCGAAAAATACGATGCCATGGTCATGGTAGACGAATGCCATGCAGCCGGTTTCATTGGAAAAACAGGTCGGGGAACAGCCGAATATTGCAATGTGACGGACCGGGTCGATATCATTACCGGTACATTGGGCAAAGCGCTTGGAGGAGCTATGGGAGGATATACCACCGGACGAAAAGAAGTGATTGAAATGTTGCGTCAGCGTTCCCGTCCGTATCTGTTTTCCAACTCTTTGGCCCCTTCTATTGTAGGAGCAGCAAATAAAGTATTCGAAATTCTTTCATCCACCACAGCACTACGCGATAAGCTGGAAGCGAATACTTCCTACTTCAAAGAAAAAATGGTAGCTGCAGGGTTTGATATTGTAAAAGGGAACTCGCCCATTGTTCCTGTGATGTTGTACGATGCAGCATTGTCACAAAAGTTTGCCGACAAACTCCTGGCCGAAGGGGTGTATGCCATCGGTTTCTTCTATCCGGTCGTTCCCGAAGGAGCCGCACGCATCCGTGTTCAGGTTTCAGCCGCACATACCAAAGAACACCTGGATAAAGCGCTTGCCGCTTTTGTGAAAGTAGGCCGCGATCTGGAGGTGATCAGCTGATTTCAGCCAACCGGCGGGCATGCGTAAACCTTTTGACGGACTTTGTGAAATAGTTGCCGCTCATTTTGAGTTGCTGTAATTTTAATACATTTAGGTTGCGCTGTAGTATGGATACGTTAACCGCTCTGATTGTTGATGATGAAGTGCATGCCCGGGGAAACCTGCAGATGATGTTGGGCGATTATTGTCCTGAAATTCAAGTATTGGATACTGCCGGATCGGCAAACGAAGCGAAGGAAAAGATCCGCGAACTAAAACCTCAGGTTGTTTTTCTTGATATTCGTATGCCTTCGGGTTCGGAAGGCTTTCAGATATTGGAAGATGTACAGGAAGAGCAATTTATGGTGGTTTTTGTTACTGCTTTTAAAGACTATGCCATCCGCGCATTTAATGCCAATGCCATTCATTATGTATTAAAGCCCATCGACATTGAAGAATTGCAGACGGCCGTTTCTAAGTTACTGAAAAACCACCGGATGATCCGGCAGCAACCGGGTCAGTTTTCCAATTATCTGGAAACGCTGGAACATTTGTCGGTCAGCCTACAAAGCGAAAAACCTTACCAACGCATCACCATCAGCCACAGCAAAGGGCTCCATGTTGTAGATCCGGAAGAAATTCTTCGTTTGGAGGGCGACGGCAATTGCACTCGGATCTATTTTTCGGATGGGAACAAGTTCCTCGACACCCGAACCCTCAGGGTTTACGAAGATATCCTCGATCCTTCCCGTTTTTTCAGAACCCACAAGTCGCATATCATCAACCTCCGTTTTTTAAAAGAATACCTGCATGAAGAAAATGGGCACCAGGCCATTTTGAAAGACCGGTCGGTGGTGCCGATAGCAAGGGGTCGGTTGCAGGCGTTTTTAGCGATCGTTCGGAACCTGTAACGGGAATATGGCGCCGGCAACGCAGGTTCCGGAATACATCCGTTCGGGCATTTTGAACCGGAATTTGCATCGTCTGCCCCACCTTCTTTTTCCCATACAGTCAAAAATCACAACCGTAGGATCAACCATCGTTACATTTCACCATTTTTGGTTTTCCGGCGTGTTGCATCTTTTGTAGCTTACACCATGTGTTTTGTAGCCGGACTGAATACCAGTATGGCAAGGATCAACCGGTAACAGATCCTGACGTTATTCTAAAGCATTATATCTATGAAAAATCTCAAAGCGCTGATCGTTGATGATGAATTAAATGCTCGTTGCAACCTTCAAATGTTTCTGGAAGAATATTGCCCTGATGTTGAAGTAGCAACCTTGGCCGACTCTGCGGAACAAGCCCGCGAATGCATTGCCCAACATGACCCCGATTTGGTTTTTCTCGACATAAAAATGCCACAGGAGGACGGATTTTCATTGCTTCGTTCCCTTCCGAAGCGTCGTTTTTCCGTGGTTTTTACCACTGCTCACGATGAGTTTGCATTCAAAGCATTTCGCGAAAGTGCCGTTGACTACCTTGAAAAGCCTATTAACATTGAAGAACTACAGGCAGCTGTGGAGAAAGTGAAGCGTTTCCGGAACCAAGAAGAAATGACCGGCAGTTTGCGTATCGGACATTTGCAAGAATTGCTTGAGAATGCCGTTCACTTTAAAGAGATTGATAAAACGACCATTCCAACCCGCGATGGTTTTGCCGTAGTAAAGAGCATGGACATTGTAAACCTGGTAGCCAGCGATTGTTATACGACCATCCACCTTGCCGATGGTCGCAAATACATCAGCTGTAAAAACATCAAAGTTTACGAAGAAAGCCTCAACCCACGGATCTTTTTCCGCACCCATAAATCACACATCATCAATATGCTGTACCACCTCAAAGAGTTTAGCCGTTCTGAAGGAAACATGGCCGTAATGAGCAATGCCTCCATGATCCCTATTGCCCGCCGTAAACTGAATGAGTTCATCAAACGCGCGGCGGCCATGTGATCCTGATCTTCCGGAGCACAAATACCGATAAAAAACCATGATCAGGATCTATTTCGCCTTGTTGTGTTTGCTGAATTTTTCAGTGCAGGCCCAACAATACAAATTCATCAATTACAGCGTTCGCGATGGCCTTGCAGCCACTCAGGCGCGTTCCATGTGTCAGGATCGGCAAGGGTATTTGTGGATTGCAACCCTTGGAGGAGTGAGCCGTTTCGATGGCAATTCGTTTACCAACTATTCGGTAGATGATGGTTTGATCAACAACCGGAACGATGTGGTATTTCTCGATAGCAAAGGTCAGGTTTGGATCGGATCAAGAGGCGGCATCAGCAAGTTTAAAGGCAGTACATTCGAAAACTACATGGTAGACACCCCTCTTCGGGACAATTTTATTATAACAATGGCAGAAGACCGGGAAGGCCACCTTTGGCTGGGCACCGATCGCGGAGGCGCATTTCGATTTGATGGTCAAAGCTTTACCCATTTTACGGGCGACTCGGGTTTGTCTGACAAATCCGTTCGAAGCATCCGGACCACCCGGAACGGAACCGTTTGGTTTTGCATTGTAGGAGGGCTTTCCGCTTATCAAAACGGTACCTTTGCAAACACCTTTACAAAAAGCATTATAGACACCCTCAACGGTTACAACATTTCCGATTTGCACGAAGACCCAAAGGGCCATATCTGGGTCAGCACGGCAAATAGTGGCTTGTACCGCTTTGATGCTAACCTGAAAAAGTTTGATCGTTTCACCACCCAAAATGGCTTAAAAGACAACTCCATCGAATCCATTTTCAGCGACAGCGAGGGCAACATCTGGCTTTCCACGTTATCCGGCATCGTAAAGTACGACGGGGCAACATTCACCCATTTTGGCGAAAAAGAAGGCCTTCCTTTTGAGAGGATCAAATCCATGACCCAAGACAACGAAGGCAACCTGTGGTTGTCTTCCGATGGCGGAGGCATCTGTAAGTTTACCGGCGAAGCATTTGTGAACTACACCACGGCCGATGGCATTTGCAGCAATTTTGTGATGTCGGTGGTGGAGGACCACGAAAACAACATCTGGTTTTCGACCTACGGAAATGGCATCTGCAAATACGACAGAAAAGGCCGCTACGAAAACTACAGCACCGGCGAAGGGTTGTCTAACAATAAAGTCTGGTGTAGTATGGCAGCAAAAGACCAGGCCATCTGGTTTGGAACCACTGGAGGCATTAACGCTTACAAAGATGGTCTCCTGAAGCCCGTTAAATCCATTAACAGCCTCTTAGATAGTTTAAGTGATAAGAAAATTACTGCGCTGTTTGAAAACGAAAATGGGGATTTATGGTTGGGCAACCGGGAAGGCGTTGTCCGGTGGGACGGTAAACAATTGACTACTTATACAAAGGCTAACGGTTTTCCGGGGGTAAGGATCCGAAGCATTCTGAAAGATTCGGAAGGGGTTTTTTGGTTTGCCGGATCTAACGGGCTTACCCGATCAGAAAACGAGGAATATCGCCTTTTCACCCAGGAAGATGGCTTAAGCGACAACCTTATATGGAACATTCTGGAAGACCATAAAAGCAACTTGTGGATCGGCACCGATAACGGCCTGGGTTTTTACGACAGAAAAACGTTCCAAACTTTTAAGCTTTCCGAAACGAGCCGCCTTTTTGGCTCCGACAAGATCAATTTTTTAGTCACCGACCATAAAAACCGACTGTGGATCGGCACCAACAACGGTTTGATCCGGCTCAATCTGGAAGAATTTTACAGAACAAGGAAAACGGATTTTAAACTCTTTACCGACCACGATGGGATCAACAGTCCCGAAACCAACCTCAATGCCGCCTACTGCGATAAACGCGGACATGTATGGATGGGCACCAGCGAGGGCACCATGGAGTTTGACCCGCAAAAAGAAAAGATCACCTCCGGCAACGTGAAACCCTACATCAACATCAGCCAGATCCGACTTTTCCTTGAGAAAACCGACTGGGAATGTCATACCGATTCCATTGGTCTGACCGGACTGCCTCAAAACCTCGCCCTGAAACACAACCACAACTACCTTACTTTTTATTATCGGGGCATCGGCCACACCAACCCCAAAAAAATACACTACCGGTTTTACCTCAAAGGTTTTGAAGACACTTGGAGGCCCCTTACCCAGGCTACCTTTGCCACTTATGCCAACCTGGACTATGGGGCGTATACTTTTTTGGTAAGAGCCCAAAACAAAGATGGAGCCTGGACCTCCGATCCGGCTGCTTTTTCCTTCACCATCATTCCCCCTTTCTGGGCGCGTTGGTGGTTTCTGGCGTTAGCTGTGGTTTGCCTGGGCATCATCACGTATCGCATTTACCGGTGGAGGCGAAACGTGCTGCGTAAAGAAAAAGAACGCGAGTACCTTATCAACCAATCCAAAATGCTGGCACTGGAACAACAAACGCTCAATGCCAGCATGAACCGCCACTTTATTTTCAATGCTCTGAATTCCATTCAGTTTTACATCAACAGGCAAGACCGGCTTGCCGCTAATAAATACCTGTCGAGTTTTGCCCGGCTGGTTCGTAAAAACCTGGACAGTTCGCAAACCAACGTGGTTTCCCTCTCGGACGAAATGGAACGCCTGGAATTGTACCTTACACTGGAACACATGCGTTTCCATGATAAGTTCGAATACCGGATCAAGGTGGATCCGCAAATTGATGCCGAAGCTTTGAAAATACCGGCCATGTTGTTGCAGCCTTTTGTAGAAAACAGCATCTGGCATGGCTTGTTGCCCCGCAAAAATGGCGGTACCATTACCATTGAGGTGATGCGAAAAAAAAACAGCCTCGTTTTTATTATCGAAGACAATGGGATCGGAATTGAAACCAGCCTGAAAAAGAAGAAGGGAAAAAAAGACCACATTTCGCAAGGCATGGCCATTACCACAAGCCGCCTCAGGCTGATGAAACAAATGACCCGCGAAACCTTGCATGTAAAAGGCCCCTGTGAATTAAAAGACAGCGACGGAAAAGCTGCCGGAACACGGGTTGAAATTGTTTTACCGGTGCATTACGAGGAGTTGATGTATGAAAAGAATACCCCAACACTGGCATCGTTGCAATAAATTCCCTATTTTCGTTGTTGGGGTGGAGTCTTTTAATTTTTTATTATGATGCGTAACAAAAAGTATATACTTCCTGGAGTTGGATTTTTTATCGCCGGTATTGCATTGGTTTCATGCGGTAAAGTGGAATTTAATGACGTGAGACAAAACAACAAGCCAATGGCCGGTTTTGAAACGGTTGATTCCAGAAGGGGTGCGTTTTCCGGAGATCCGGAGGGTGTCGGCTTCAATGGCTTTCACAACAAAAGCAATGCGTTTGATCCGCCCGCTCACTTATTAAAATCCGGCAACGATGGCACCGGCAACGGAACCTACAAGTCGGGAATTTCCGATAGCGAAGACCTTGGCGAAAGCGGCATGACCAAGAACAAGCCTAAAACCGCAGATGCCAAGAACTAGAGCCTGTCTTATAAAGACAGAAATTTGCTTTTAAATTTCAGGAAGGCTACCCCTACTAAATTTAGTATCTCATTCATACCATTCTCTTCTTACTTTTTTACACTAAAGTGGATATTCCAGTCGCTATAGTGTCGCCAAAACATAAAGATCAGTCTTTTTTCTACCGATCAGACATGGCTATCCCCTGAGTGTGTTTGTTGGAAGGCTTTTTGTCTATATTTTAGCAATAACCAAGCCGGTCATCACCCGAACATTGTAAGCAATCACCGACCATACCCCCCTGGTTGGCAAGCTCATCCATCCTTTCCGGTTACAACGAATATATGAAACCCTCGTTTCAGGTTTGAAATGGTCGACTCTATCCCACTACACCACCTCTTCGGTCGGGTTTGCATATTCTTGCTGCTGGTCAAATTCTTCAGACTGCCCACTACCTTGTTGAACACTACGTTGACCAACCCCTGTTTAACAGCCTGTTTTTGATTGTCTTTGCTGGCATACCCACCGTCTGCGGCCACACTTTTAGGAATATGTCCGTAATTTTCTTTTATCCTTTCTATGGTGCTGTTGAATAAATGCGTGTCGGAGATGTTTCCTGTTAATACCTGGCAGTCTAATATCAGCTTACTTTTTCCATCAGCAAGGTTGACTTTATGACCACCAAAAAGCACTTCTCGGCTACCTTTCACGATCATGTCAGTATGCAATTCGTAAATGGAAAACAACTTTTGATCGTTGGGAACTTGTTCTCTTTTGATTTGTTTCCGGTCCGATAAGTCATCGAATAAGCTTGCTTCACCAAAGGAAGAAGTGGCCGAAGCTTTTCCACTAAAACCCAACTTTGCGGTGAACTATAATCTTTTTTTAACCAATTTATTCACCTGATTGATGCTCCTGGTAAACAACACCAACTGTTTTTTAAACAGGGCCACTTGCTTGTTGGTTTTGGGGTTGTTGATCAGGAAATGGTTGGATTTGGCTTCTGAAGTGTAATTGATGACCTTAATGTTTTCTTTTCGGGCTAAATGGCCCAACAATCTTTGTGCTTCTTTTATGCAATCCCATACCAATGAATTATTCGTAGGATAATGGATGTTGGTTTCTACCGCTTTGCTATCCATACGGATAGCACTTACATCTTCCAACCCTTCTTTGATCGCTATTCGGTTCAAGGCTACCCAAAATGCATGCAAAGACTCTTCTTTTATCTTAGAAATATATTCCTGCCATACCTGAAAACCGTAAGGCTTACGCTCATCAAGCTGGATAAACGTGGCGCAAATTCTTGAATCTGATTGTGCGTATTCCAGTTCCTGGTAAGTAAAGGACTTGAATTCTTTGTAGATGGCTGCTCTTACAATTTGCTCCACAGTAGGGGTGTCTTTGCAACCAAAATGACTTTCCTTGTTACCAGACATAATATCACCACTTAACAAGTGGATCAAATCTGGTCTTTTCTCCAATATGGTGTCAATCAAACCTAGTTCGGGATTTCTTGACCAATCAGAGCGTTCAAATTTTAATGTCAGGTCATTCAACAACTTCATCTGTCTTCTTTTTTTATTCAAGATAAATGATCAAAAAATCCTGCAATTTGTTGATCACTATTATTTTAACAACTCATCGATAGGCTCTATTTAGACTTATCCTGAACGATTTTTTCACAAAGTATGGCCAGGGGTTCGGGTGCTACCTTGTGGGTTCCCTCAAAAGGTATGGTTTCCCACCTGAGATGATGCACAGCCAGTGCTTCTTCCTGTTCTGCCAACCTTTTTTTGTCGATAAATTCATCCTTATCGCCACAAACCAACCAGGTTTGCATGCGATCGAAAACAGGCTTTTTCAGATCAAAGCTTACATCGGGAGGAAAAACCCCCGCCCACAATACAAAATGATCTGCCTTTGCATGCCCGTTGCAAATCCAACGGGTGGCGGTGGCTGCACCTTGAGAAAAACCAAGCACTACCGTTTTCACTTCGTGTTCCGTTTCCGATCTAATACAATCGTAAACCGAATTAAGGTAATGAATATAATCGTTGATATCGGAGAGCCGATCTTCTCTGGTCATCCACGAAGCCCCTACTTTCCCACTGAAACCTTTGGTATAAAACCGATGCAAGCCTTCCGGTGCCACTATCCGATGTTTTACGGGATCAAGGCCTGAAAACCACCTTAACATGCCCGATGCCAACTGGCCGTAACCGTGCAAAACAAACCAAATATGGGTGGTTTCGGCGGAGCTTACTCCGTTGGTGAAATAACGCGCGGTGCGGGCTACGGAAAGGTGATGCTCTCGAATCATTCCGAAAGGATAAGGTTAAAATTTAATCCCGCTTTTTCCATTCCGTTTACCAAAATGGCCAAACCATGTTTGCCAGCATAATGCTTGCGCGTAGTACGATCGATAAAAGCCTGTTTTTTTACCACATCAAGGTGTTTTTTGTTCAGCTGGTTTTCAGAGATGAAAAATACTTTTCGGGAAGTTTTTCCATTGTTTTTCATAAAATCGACAGCAAATTCCAGCCGGACCTTTCCCAGTGCTTTTGCCGACTCCAATTCGAATGAAAACTCCAGGCTTTCGCCAAGGTGAATGGGATCGGGAGTTGCCGAGAGGTGTTTTACCTTGATTTCCGCAGGATCGTTGAATCCGAACAACTGCATCGCCATCGGGTTTCCTTGCTTTAATAAAGTACGACAGGCGTGTTTGAGCAATTTATCCGTACGGGCTTGTTTGCCTTGCCACTTCCGGGCGATATCGAGTATCAGACCGGGGTGGTCTTTGGAAATGTCGTTGAGGTTATTGGCTACACTTCTTCTGACATATTCCGAGGGGTCGGTTTTCAGTTTTTCCAATATAGGAAACACCAAAGAAGGATCATTTCGAAACGGTTTGAGTGCCATGCCCCAAGGCAAACGCGGGCGGCAACCCTCGCTGGCTAGGCGGCGGACATGGTGGTTTTCCGAATCCGCCCATTCTTGCAGTTGGGCCATTATTTTTTCCGGGCTCCGTAGGATAAAAGGCCGGATGGCAAATTCGGCGGTGGCGTATGGGGTAAAAAAATGCAATGCATTCAGGGCCTCTTCTTCGTGTTCGGGGTGCATGCCAAAACATTCCACAAAATCCGGGAAAAACAATTGCTCGAGGGCATGCCCCTCTCCGATGGCCTTTTTCAGTATGCTCAGTTGTTCGGGGAAAGAACCCGGGAGATGGTCTCCCAAAACAAGCGTAATGTGTCGCATTCGGTCTTTAAGTCCACGGTTTTCCCATCCGGTGTCATATATTTTTTGAAGGAAAGCCCTTTTGTTCCAAGCAGGAAATGCTTTTTTCAGATTGGCATTGAGAAAAACAAAAAATGCATCGTTGTAGCGGTTTTTGAGAAGCTCCATAACACAAAGATAAGGAAAGGTTGTGGTCCGGGTGGTGATGTGTCGGAACTCTTTTGGGATTGTTTTTAGACCCATCCGGCCAACGTGACCCTTGTAATCCGAAACAACTCCTGAACACCTAAATCACAGGGGCGGCACCTTGATCAGATTGGGGTAACATTTTGTTCGTATGGACGTTATAAAGAGATCATATTTTGCCCCGGGCAAATCAATTTAAAACCATGGATCATTATCTCGACATTGCTATTGTTGGTGATTTTAATCGGGAACAGACATCACATCTGTCCACCAATCGTGCCATTGAAGACAGCGCAAACATACTCGAAACCGACATCAATTACTGGTGGGTTGACTCCCAAAGCATAGCCAATGATCCCAGAGCAGAACTGAGCCGGTTCGACGGTATTTTTCTTACCGCCGGACCTTATGCCAATGCGCGGGGCATCATAGAAGCCGTTCGTTATGCACGAGAAAAAAACATTCCGTTTTTGGGCACCAGCTCCGGATGTCAGTTTGCTATTCTCGAATTCACAAAAAATGTATTGGGCGTTCAGGGAGCAACTCATTTCTTTACGGCAAAAGATCAGAGGGGCATTACCCGAAAAAGTGCCTCAGGAACTCCCAAGATCGAACTGGAAAAAATCTATCTTCTGAACGGTTCCATTGCACATCAGTGCTATCCGCAGGAAATAGCCCGTGAAGCATCTGCCTGGAGGTTGAACATTGCCGACGAATTGCTGGATCATCTGGTTCAGAAAGAGTTGCACCCGGGAGGAATGGATGAAGCAGGAGATATCCGTATATTCGAATACAAGCATAACACCTTTTTTGTAGGAACCTTGTTCCATCCGCAAATCACTTCTGCAGGTGCTTTGCCTCACCCATTGATTACGCAGTTTGTACGCGCATCGCTGCGGTTTCGTCACAAAGTACAGAATACCGCACAGGCCATGACCATTTAAACCCGATTGTTGCAACAGGTTTCAATGGCGTTTTCGACCGGTTCATCCGAAATTGCTCTCCGGAGTACATTGGTTTGCCGTAAAAGTGCCGATTTCATTCGGAGCTTATCCTTAAGCATAACAATGCCTGCAACGGGGCTGTAATATCCATCGGTAACATAAAAGGGGGGCAGGTTTCTTGTAAATTTCAGGATATCGTTTTCCTTTTTCCTACTGTTCGGCAACCAAGTGTTCTTTCGGAGCGTCTATCGATCGAAAAGCTTTAATGCTTCCGAGAAAAAAACTCCCGTAATGTTTCTTAACTTTCGTATTTGTGAAAGTTTGTCCAAACAAAAAGTGATGCAAGGCATGTTGATTCAGCAAGCGTTTAAAATGGTAATGGCCGGTCTTTTTATAATGGTTATAACGGCCGGAATGAACGGATCTTCTGTTCGGGCTCAAGGGTATAATATCTCCTGTGAAATTAAAAATTATACCGACAGCATTGTATACCTGGCTTTCCGCTATGGCGACCAGCAATACTTGGTAGATACGGCCAAAGTAAAAGAAGAAAAATTTGTTTTCAGCGGATCCGACAGCCTGGATAGCGGTATTTATACCCTGATTTCTTCCCAAAAAACTTACATGCTTGAATTCCTCATTCACGAGCAAAAACTCAGCATCAAAAGCGATACCCTTAATTACCTCAAAAACCTTTCTTTTAAAGGGTCTGCGGAAAACAACTTGTTCTTGAAGTTCCAAAACTACATGATGGACAAAGGCCAGGAGCGCCAGAAACTGATCACCGAACAAACACAAGTAGAAAAAGACAGTGAAAGGGCGAAAGAATTGGCAAAGCTGCTGAAAGCCCTCAATGATGAAACCGTTGCTTACCGGAAAAAACTCCAAAATGAAAACCCGGGAACCATGTTGGCCTTAATGCTGGAAGCACAATCCGACCCGATCGTTCCTCAGGAAGTCAAGGAGAATAATAAAAAGGACGAAAGCATCAACCTTGAATACCTGTGGTTCAAAAAACACTATTTCGATCACATCAACTTCAGAGACGACCGGTTAATACGCACCCCGATCTTCCACAGAAAACTGGCTTTTTACTTTGATAATCTGGTTCCACAGATGCCAGATTCTATCATCCGGGATATCGATCGTGTATTTGACCTGGTTGAAAAGGCAGGCGGAAACCAAGAATACTATAAGTACCTTTTTGTTTATCTGTATACCCGATACAACAACTCCAAATTGCTTTGCATCGATAAGGTTTTTGTGCATCTGACACTGAATTATTATACCAAAGAAAAAGCATGGTGGGCATCGGAAAACCAACTGAACAACATCCGAAGCCGCGGGGCCGAGTTGGCTCCGTGCGTTTGTGGGGCCGTTTCTCCCAATATGCGTTTGAAAGATACCCTTGGCCGATGGCATGAGCTCAGCCAATCAAAGCACGATCTGATGGTACTTTTTTTCTGGGATCCGGGTTGTGGCCATTGTAAAAAATCAATGCCTGCAATGAAGGAGTTTTACCAAAAGTATCGCACAAAGGGGATTAAGATGTGGGGCATCGGAACCACTCAAGACACCAAAGAATGGCGTGATTTCATCAAAGAAAATGAGCTTCCCTGGCTGAATGTTACCGACAACCCGGTTGACCCGTTTCTCAATAATTTCCGCGAAGTATACGATGTGTACAATACCCCCCAAATTTTCATTCTGGATAAAAACAACATCATCAAAGCCAAAAAACTGGGAATTGAACAATTGCCCGAAGTGATCGACCTTTTATCGTCCGAAATGGAAAAATCACAAAAACCGGATGTCAATTAAGCAATGCCTGCCATTGGCTCATGGAATGCAGACCAAAAGAAGGCGACAAAACCCCAACACACTGAAAATGATTGTTTTAATAGGCTCGGTAAGCATGTTGCGTGAGGTGATTCTTCGGAGCGGAAAACAAAATGTTTTTGTCCACTTTCACACAAGAAAACTTCTTTTTGAACCATGCAATAGCGAAGAAACCATCCCGAAAACCTTTTCGGGAATTGCCGGAGTATAACTATTTTTCACCCCTTCGACCGTTTCAAACCCGTAAAGCATGCAACACCCTCCCGTGGTTTCTGTCCTCATGACTGTCCGCAACACCGAGCATTGGATCGCGGCCTGTCTCCGGAGCCTGATCCAACAAACGGAAACCCGATGGGAACTTTGTGTGGTAGACGACCACAGCACCGACGATACCGGATGTATTCTCCATCAATTCGCACAAAAAGACCCAAGGATCATCGCATTAAAGCCGCACGGAAAAGGCATCATCGATGGCTTGCGAAAAGCCTATGCATACAGTTGCGGTCCCTACCTCACCCGGATGGATGGCGACGACCTGGCTCACCCGAAAAAGCTGGAACGGTTGCTTGGTGCTCTACAGCAGTCGGGGCTAGGTCATGTGGCCGTAGGCCAGGTCGCCTATTTTACGGAAAATGGCCTTGTAGGCGAAGGCTACCGCAAATATGCCAACTGGTTGAACCGGCTCACAGAAACAGGGGCCAATTACCTCGACCGGTATAAAGAATGTGTCATCCCTTCGATTTGCTGGATGGTGCATCGCAATGATTTTGAAAAAGCAGGTGCTTTCGAGCCCAACCGGTACCCGGAAGACTACGACATGGCTTTTCGGTTTTACGAAGCCGCATTAAACATTGCCCCGGTAAAAGAAGTGATCCACTCCTGGCGGGATTATGGTGAGCGCACATCCCGAAACAGCGAGGTGTATGCAGACAACCGTTTTTTAAACCTTAAAACCTGGTGGTTTCTTCGCCTCGATAGAGAAAATGGCCGGCCATTGGTTTTGTGGGGGGCAGGTAAAAAAGGGAAAGTGATTGCCCGTTTGCTTCAGGATTTTAAGCAGCCTTTTCACTGGGTGTGCGAAACCCCGTCGAAAATCGGACATGTTATTCACGGGGTGAAGATGGAAGAAACGCAAATCCTTAAATGCTTGGAGAAACCTCAGATCATTGTAGCCGTTGCAAATGCAGATGACAAAGCAAAAATTACACACCAACTTAAAGGAATGGGTTGGGTGCAATCCCGGGACTATTTTTTATTTTGTTAATTCGACACCCACAGGGAGCGGTAAATTCAGGCATACCCCCTTTTCGGGTAAAAAGCCCTCCAAAATACACTTAACCCCTTGAAAGCAGATCACATAGAAACAGACAAAAGCCCTTTATTTCAAGGCCTTTTTCAGCTCGTTTCACAATTTTTTGAACCGTCAACCCCACCCCTCCTAAAAACACGCCTTAAATCGCCTTAAAAGCATGTTTTCTCCATTTACACAGACCCAAGGTTGAATGAAAGCAGGTCGGTTGGCGACAGGGCGCCCTTTTCGCCTCATCGCCCGGGGTCAGGCTATGGTGAGGGTGGATAAAGCAGCAGCACTCCAATGGGGCAAGTGCAAACCCAAACTCCATTGTTGCCTGGGAATACAAATAGAATAAATGCATGGTTTATATGTTTCGAAAGATTGTCTTTGGGGGATGTTTCACGTGGAACACGCGAACGTATGGCCACACGCCTCACCCAAGTGGATTCTCCAAAGCACCGAACATTGGTTTGCCGAACACAAAACGCCCCTCCGGCACAACCATTGGAAGCCAATAAATGAATGCTGCTTTACACTCTTTGCTTGCAGCTAAAAAACACGGGAACACTCCAAGTGCAAGCGCCGATTGTACAGAAAACGAAATAAAGCGAAAAGGAAGACCCCAATCGCATTCTTCTGAAGTAAGCCCCGGGAGCCATGCCGGAGCAAACCTTTACCCTTTCGCCCGACCGATTGAAATCATGCACGGAGCGGAGGTGCTTGAAAGAAAAGAATAGCCTCTTTTAATGCATACCCGGGCTTCTCTCTTTCTTTCCCCAGGCGTTGTTTGCTGTAACAGGAAATGTGTAACACAGAACGGACTGACAGGGGAAAAATTACCGGAAACACATCGGTTCAAAAACTCCTTTCGACACGTTGTCTTTGCTTCACATCTCTTGCAGACTAAATTTATCCGAATGGTTTCCTGTTTATTTTCCGGAGTTGTTTCAAAAATGATCTGAACATGAGCACTCGTTTCTTATCTCCGAAAAAAGGCCAAACCCTGCCTGAAAAAGGGAAATGGCATTGGCAGAATAAAATTAAAGACCTTCATTCGCTCCGGTAATGTTGCCCCAAGATGAAAGACAAAGAACACATAAGTTCATACATCGGATGAAATGTGAAACGAATATGCCATGCTTCGTTTCACGTGGAACATTTGAGTCGCGGAAGAAACAATCAGAGAAAAGAAAAGCCAGGTACTTCAAACGAAGCTTGGTTTTGCTTTTTAATCATCCCCAAAAAGGGAGCACTACCTCCCGATATAAACCATCAACACTGAAATATCCGAAGAAGAAACCCCGCTGATGCGCGAAGCTTGCCCAAGGGTTCTGGGTTTGATGGCGGAGAGCTTTTCCTTGCCTTCCGAAGACAAAGACTTCAACGCATAATAATCAAGATCGTTTCTCAAAACAATGTTTTCCATCTTTGCAAACTTGTCGGCCATCTCCTGCTCTTTTGCAATGTAGCCATCGTACTTCATCTGGATCTCTGATTGAGACCGAACCTCCTTGGCCATGTCGTCAAACGGATCAAAAACATCGCGCACGGCAGGCATCGCTTTTTCAAGCATTTCGATGGAAACCTGCGGCCTGGAAAGCACCGAGTGAAGCTTTACTTTTTGCTTTAACGGTGGCGTACCGGCTTCTTTTAAGTGGGCATTGATCTCTTCCGGAGATACGCTTGTATCCCGGAAGAACTCCTTTATTTTAATTGTCCCTTTTATCTTGCGGTTAACGCGTTTCATACGCACTTCGGAAGCCAACCCTATTTTATAGGAAAGTGGGGTAAGCCGAATATCTGCATTATCCTGCCGGAGCAAAATTCGGTACTCTGCCCGCGAGGTAAACATCCGATAGGGCTCTTCTGTCCCTTTTGTGATCAGATCATCGATAAGCACCCCGATATAGGCCTCGGAACGCTTTAAAACCAAAGGCTCCGACTCGTTGATCTTCAGATGGGCATTGATACCGGCCATGAGCCCCTGACAGGCGGCTTCTTCGTACCCCGTAGTGCCGTTGATCTGACCGGCAAAGTATAAATTATGCACCAACTTGGTCTCTAATGTGTGCTGCAATTGGGTAGGAGGAAAATAATCGTATTCGATGGCGTAACCGGGCCGGAACATCCGCACATTTTCAAAACCCGGAATGCTTTTCAAGGCCTTTGCCTGAACGTCTTCGGGAAGGGAGGTCGAAAATCCGTTTACATATATTTCAACGGTATTCCACCCTTCGGGCTCCACAAATATCTGGTGCCTTTCCCGTTCGGCAAAACGATCGACCTTATCTTCGATGGAAGGACAATAACGTGGCCCGATGCTTTTGATCCGACCGGCAAACATGGGAGACCTGTCAAAGCCGGATCTCAGGATCTCATGCACCTTGCTGTTGGTATAGGTAATATGACAAGAACGTTGCGCTTTTAACGGGGATGGATACAGGTAACTGAATTGTCCGGGGGTTATATCTCCGGGCTGTTCTTCCATTTTGTTGTAATCCAGCGAACGTCCGTCTACACGCGGAGGCGTACCTGTTTTCATTCTTCCGCTTTCAAAACCCAGATCAATCAGTTGTTCAGTAATTCCGGTGGCTGCTTTTTCTCCTGCTCTCCCTCCTCCAAAATTTTTCTCTCCCAAATGAATCAAACCATTCAGAAATGTACCATTGGTTAAAACAATCGCTTTGCAGGAAATGGCAATTCCCAAACTGGTTTTTACTCCTGTAATTCGTTGTCCGGTCGTCTGAATTGAGGTTACGGTATCCTGCCAGAAATCAACATTGGGCGTTTGCTCCAACATCCGTCTCCATTCTTCGCGAAACCGCATTCTGTCGTTTTGTGTTCTGGGGCTCCACATGGCGGGCCCTTTGCTTTTATTCAGCATTTTGAACTGAATGGCAGAGCGATCGGTAACCATTCCCGAGTAACCGCCGAGCGCATCAATTTCACGAATGATCTGCCCTTTGGCGATGCCTCCCATGGCCGGGTTGCACGACATTTGTGCAATTGTTTCCATGTTCATGGTAACGAGCAAAACCCTCGATCCGAGATTAGCAGCAGCAGCAGCGGCCTCACACCCTGCATGCCCTCCTCCTACTACTATTACATCATAATCAGGAAGCACAACTCAATAGTTTCACGTGGAACAAAAGAACGGCCCGGTAGAATTTTAGGACCGGTTCAGAATTTTCGCAAAGATAGGTAAAAATCCTCTTTGCGGGTCATGAGCGCCTTTTCGGTAGGTTTTTTGTCTTTATACCCCAACAGATGAAGTACGCCATGAATGATGATGCGATGTAACTCGTCTTTGTGAGAAACGCCAAATGTTTTTGCATTTTCACGCGTACGTTCAATGCTGATGAAAACATCGCCTGCTACGGTTTTGTTTTCCGTATAATCGAAGGTAATAATGTCGGTAAGGGTGTCGTGGTTGAGATAAGACTTATTGATGTTGTGCAAATAATCATCCGTGCAAAATACAAATGTAAGTTCGCCAACCGAGCAGCCTTCAACCTCCACCGTTTCTTGCAACCAATAGCGAACTGCACGAATATCGCGCAGTCGAAATTTAACCTCTTCGCTGTGAAAAGTTACCGACATTCCAATGAGTCCTGACCTCCAAATAAAAGGTCAGACGGCCAACCGAAAATGCAATTCAACCCGTCGGCCATTGTTGTCGAAAGTAACCTCATCTGCAAGGTTACGCATCAGAAAGACACCACGCCCATGTGGCTTCTCTATATTCGCAGGATCGGTTGGATCGGGCAATGTATCAAAATTAAAACCGGAGCCCTCATCCTCCACGGCAAAGAGAAGAACGTTGCCTCTGCTATCAAACGTTACCGTGATATTTTTTTCCGGGTCAAGTTTATTGCCGTGTCGTATCGCATTGTTGACAGCCTCGGTCAGAGCGATCAGGATATTTCCGTAATAATCTTCATTGATATTATAATCCTCACATACGTCATCGATAAACTTCTCTACGAGCGTCATATTTTCCATCCTGGAAGGAAAGCCGATTTTGTGTTCGGTAGGTGTTCGAATTTGTTCCTCCATGGTCATCATTGGCTAATCTTCGAAACTGTTAAAATACTGGTTCACTTTATTTTTATAATAAGTTTTAAGAGCAGGAGGAACGGTCTTCAGCAGTTCAACTTCCTGTTCTTTTTTTCTGTTATACTCGAAAAACTCTTTAGGGTTACCATAATCTTCATTTTTTGCTTCATTCGATTCTCTTTCTTCTTTGAATTCACGTTCCCTAATGGCCTTTTCACTCTCCAGTAGGCGGGTCATAATTTCTTGCTGACGCATCAAGGTTTCGGGAGTAAGGTTACGGTTTATGAGGTCCTTTTCATTTTCTTCCATTTCTTTGGCAATCTTTTTAAAGCCTTCTCCCGCACCCGAACCATCTTTGTTTAGATCTTGTCCGATACGTTCCATCTCCCTCCTCATGGCCTCTTGCCGGGCCGCTAATTTAGCTAATTTTTCGCTCATTCCGGGCTGGCCGCTTGTTCCCGGTTTCTGACCCGGAATTGGCATGTTCCCTTCTTTTTGCCCGTTCCCCTCTTTTTGCCCGTTGCCTTTTTGTTCGCCCGGTTTTTTACCTTGCCCCTCCATTTGCTTCTTTAGCTCTTCAATTTGCTTGCTTAATTGTTTTTGCAACTCACTCATATTGGGTTTTCCGGCCTTTGGCGAACTACCGCTTCCCGGTTTCTGGCATTGGCCGGTACCAGGCATTTTCATGGCCATTGCGTTTTGCATTTGTTGTAACGCTTCATCGAGGAGTAAAGCGAGGTTATTTAAGCTGGTCATTACATATTGCTGGCGACTGGTGGCCTTGTAGGTTCGGCGTCCGGCTATTTGTTTGAGTGCTCTGACCATATTGTCGTTGATGGATGTGATCTCACGGTTCACAGCAGACTCCAACTGAGGAACACGTTTACTTAATGCAAAAAGCGAATCCTCGATCATTTTAGCATCGTCTTTCAGTTTGTGTTGATCGCGGCCCAAATCGATATATCGGGGGTCTTTTGAATCTGTTTTTTGTAAGTCTGTCATCAATCTTTCCTGATCAAACGAAAGTTGGATGAGGTTTTCGAGAAGAACCCGGAGAGCACCCAGGTCTTCCTGCATCTGCTCCATCTGATTCGATTGTTGCATTTGTTGCATTTGCTGCGAGAGTTCCTTCATCTGATCCGAAGCGTTTTTTTGAGAATCGGAAGCTTTGTTGTTTTTATTCTGATCCAGTTGCTCCGAACTCTTTTCCATTGCTCCGGAAATGGACTCTTCCTGTTCTTTGGTATCCTGCATATCGTTCGGGCGGTTGAGGGCCTTGTTTTTCTTTTCCAATTCCCGAAGGTCCTGTTTTACTTGTTCAAACGCCTCGCTTAATTCCTTCTGCTGCTTTTCCAACTCCGGGTTTTCTTCCTTTTTTGCTTTTTGGGTTTCTTCGGAAAGTTTTTCTTGCTGTTGTGCCAGTTGGTCCAGCTTGTCAATAGTCTCATCCAGCTTTTGCTCCCATTCCAGTTGTTTGAAAAGTTCAAGCGTACGGTCCATCTCTTTCTCCAGATCTTTTGTATCCATCTTCATCTCATCCAGCTTTTGCTGCACCGGGTCCTTATCCATCTTTTCAAGCAGTTTTTCCAGTTCCTCGAAAAGTTGTTTCATTTCTTCGGTCATAAGGTCTTCAAATAACTGCTCTATCTCCTGCTGTTTCTTCAACAACTCTTCATCCATCGGGTTGTATGCTTGCTTTTTCTGATTGTTCTGCCGGTTTTTTTCTTTCAACTGCTCCACACGCTTTTTCAGTTGTTTCTGCCGGTCGAGAATATCCTGAATTTTTTGGCGGTCTTGCCAGTTCATGGCCTTTTTACTAAAGAGCTCTTTTTGTATATCGTCCAGTTGTTTTCGGAGGTCTTTTGCTTCGCGGATGTTTTCCTCCATGCCTTTTTTTATTTCGGCATGGTTCGCTTCTGTTTCCTGAGAAATTTCCTGAAGAGTAGGCGCTTTAAATGTTCGCACCCTGCTTCGTGCAGCTTTGCTGCCATTTACACCATCGTTATCCCATACCTCGAAATAGTATTCCATTTCATCGCCCGGGCGGATATTCATTTCCGATAGATCCCAGAAATGAAAAAATTCCGTACGGTTGGTGTTTTTGTCAATATTTAACGGTATGCTTATCCACTCGGGAGCAGACAAAGCATCCTGGCTTGTCCGTTTTTTGTAGTTGAAGGTAAGTTTGCGGAAACCGTAATCGTCTTTTGCATCGCCACGGAAATAAAAGTGCTTCCCAGAGGTGGAGTCCTGTTTTTCTTCTACCTCAACAGAAGGATAAAGGTCGGATACAACATTGATCCGGTAAAGGATCGAATCGCGGCCATGAACATATTGATTTTCGGTGGTAACCGTATAACTGGTGCTGTTTAAAAAAGTTTGAGTAAACCGATATTGATCGGCAACGTGGGCCTTCAATGCATATAACGAATCATGAAAACGGATGCGGAGGTTATCGGTATCCTTTGTGCGAAATTTCCAGTCCACTTTTGTACCTGCCGGAATCATCATGTCTCCTGCATTGCGCAACACTTCATCCTGCAGCCCTGTATAACCGGGGTAACTCAACCCGATATCGAAGTTGAGAATAAGCGGATTGGGAAGGGTGTTGAGTTCAAACTCTTCGGAATGAAGGCCATCTGCATACAACCGGAAGGTAATGTTTTCCTGAACATTGCGAAAAAGGTACTTAAAGCGCACATTGCTTTCCTTGTCGAGCTTAAATCGAAAACCATCCTTTTCTACATAAACATGCTCCGGCACAGCATCATTGCTTTTCAACCTTACGACCAATTCGAAATCATCCTGCTCTACCACATCAAGGTTGTCGCTGATGATAAATTCAAAGGGTAGTTCACGTTCAAAATGCGTTCCGTAATGGAGTAGTCGTTGGCTTCCGTCGGAAAGAATATCGGCATTTACAAAAAGGACCACCACCAGAAAAAGAAGTGGTGGAACAGCGAATTTGAGGTATTTTTTATTTTCCGTAAAGTCAATCGCTTTGGTAAAAGAAACAGGTCCCAGGGCTTCGATACGCTGATCAATACTGGCGTTAAGCAATTGGTGTTGATGATCGGGTAAATCGGTAATTTGCTTGTGCAATTGCAAGGTGTTGAGCAATCTATCCTCCACATCTTTAAAGTGAAACCCAATAATATCGGCTGCTTGTTCGTATGAAATACGTTTGCCCAATTTATACAACCGAACCAATGGGGTGGCGATCCACCGGGCTATAATTACGCTGGCAGCACTGAGGAAAGCATAAAAAAGTACCGTTCGGATAAAGGGCTCAAAATGCCCATAATACTCCAGGGTAACCATCACAAACCAAGCCAGTAAGGTTAACGAAATGCCGAGAATAGCACCTTTAATAAGTTGATTCTTGTAATACTTCCTAATAAAGCGATCAAGCTTGTCTACCAGAATATGATAATTTGAACCGGCCATTGCAATTCTCTTAGCAGCGTTATCTTCTTTCTTTTTAAACGTGTTTTCAGGCAACCTGATTATGTACGTGAACGAAATAAGTAAAGTTCCGAATTTCAGCCGGCATTAGCAATTATAATGATCCGGCCATCAGGGCTTCTCTTTTTAGTTTATCCAATTTGTAATGGTTTCGACTTGATCTGACAAATTAGAGGTATTGGGAAAAGGCCAGAAAAAAGGTGAGGGTATTGCAACCCCAGATCGTAAAGGCTACTGGTTGAGCGGTGCTCAACTAGTAGCCGGGTGAGATGAGTAATTATCAAGCCTTAACTGTGCTTGAGCCGTATGCGGGAGTACTTGTGTAGGTTGCTCCTAAATCGGATAGGGTTTTACGGGAAAAGAAGGGAGAGAACAGGAGGTATTGAAAATAATAAAAGAGCCGGACCGATCAATTTTCCGGGGTCCGCTTAATAAAATACAAGTAAGATCCCCGGCAAAGAATGTTTTTACAGGCATTTCCGTACCTCACGAACAACCTACTCCACATTTACGATGAATTGCTTTTTTTTACCCCGCTGAATAAATACAAAACGGCCTTTCACCAGATCTTCTTCACTTACGGTATAACCGTCGTTTACCTTCTTTTTGTTCAAACTCACGGAATTTTCTTTTAAAGCACGCCGGGCTTCTCCTTTCGATCGGAGAAAACCGGTATGGTCCGAAAGAAAATCGATGATGGCAGTTCCGGATGTTACCACATCACGCGGAATGGTTGTTTGAGGAACATCTTTGAATACGGCATCGAGCAGATCGTCGGGCAAGCGTTCAAAATCTGCTTTGCGGGCCTCCTTTTTAAACAGAATGCCTGAGGCTTCCTTTGCCAGTTCCAGAGCGGTTTTACCATGTACCCTTTCGGTGATCTCATCGGCCAGTGCATTTTGTAAAATGCGCCGGGCCGGGTCTTGTTGATGTGTTGCTTCCAGGGCATCCAGTTCTTCTTTGCTTTGGGTGGAAAAAATGCGGATATACCCCGGTGCATCATCATCGCTGGCACCAAGCCAGAACTGGTAAAATGCATAAGGAGAGGTTTTTTTGCCATCCAGCCAGAGGTTGCCCTCCTCTGTTTTGCCAAATTTGGTTCCATCCGATTTGGTAATCAAGGGGGTCGTTACTGCGTACCCTTTTCCACCACCCAAACGTTTGATCATTTCGGTTCCGGTAGTGATGTTGCCCCACTGGTCGCTTCCGCCCAATTGCAAAAGACAATTGTGGTTTTTCCACAAATGGTAAAAATCGTAGCCCTGTACCAACTGGTAGGTAAACTCGGTAAACGACATCCCTTCTTTGTTATCGCCATCAATGCGTTTTTTCACAGAGTCTTTCGCTTTCATGTAGTTTACCGTAATGTGTTTCCCTACATCGCGGATAAAATCGAGAAAACCAAAATCCTTGAACCAATCGTAGTTGTTTACAATTTCGGCTGAATTTTCGCCACAATCAAAATCTAAAAACTGCTCCAGCTGCACCCGTTGGCAGGCAATGTTATAATTCAACGTTTCTTCGTCCAGCAAATTACGCTCGGCCGATTTGCCAGACGGATCGCCTACCATGCCAGTAGCGCCCCCTACCAGCGCAATCGGTTTGTGTCCGCATTTCTGAAAATGCAACAAGGTCATGATTTGTACCATGTTTCCGATGCCAAGAGAGTCGGCAGTCGGATCAAAGCCAATATAGCCCACAGCCATGCCTTTGTTCAGTTCTGTTTCAATTCCGTCAACGGATTGGTGGTACATCCCTCTCCATTTCAATTCTTCGATAAAATTTTTCATGGCTGTTGGTACATTTATATCGGAAACCAAAGATAGAATAAGGAGGCAAAATAACTCAAAAAATACAGGTCGATCATTTTCACCATTAAGCCGGATCGGATGGGATACCCGGAGATAAATGAATAAAACACGAAGATTAAAACGAAGCCTGCCGGCGGGTTGGCAGAGGGATACGAAAACCATTTACAGCAAGAACAAATGACCCGGAGTAAGCAATAGGAAAAAACAACCCGCAATGTTTCCCAACCGGAAAACCTTTGCAATTGTTACCTTTGTTAAATGATTTTCGTTACCGGCGGGACCGGATTGGTCGGAACACACCTGTTGTACGATCTGGCAAGCCAGCATAAAACCATACGTGCCCTCAAACGAGGTTCTCACAATCCGGAAACGGTCCGCAAGGTTTTTCTCCATTACAACCCTGAAGGTGATGCCCTTTTTAACCGCATCGAATGGGTAGATGGCGACCTTACTGACATCTGCTCGCTGCTCGATGCCCTGGATGGAGTAAAAGACATTTACCATTGTGCTGCCTTGGTTTCTTTTCTCAAAAAAGACCGTAACCAACTGCTGAAGATCAACGGAGAGGGAACAGCCAATCTGGTAAACGCAGCCCTCGACCGCAACATTCGCAAGTTTGGTCACATCAGCAGTACCGCTACCATCGGGCAAACCGTAGGCGGGGCGGTGGCCGACGAGAGCATTCTCTGGAAAAACGGCAAAACGATTTCTAATTATTCCATCAGCAAATACAACGCAGAACAAGAGGTATGGCGGGGTGTTCAGGAGGGGCTGGATACGGTGATTATCAACCCGGGCATTGTGGTGGGCCCTGGCAACCGGAACAGATCCAGCAACACCATTTTCAAAACCTTAGCCCGAGGCCTGAAATATTATCCGCAAGGTGCAAACGGGTTTGTAGATGTTCGTGATGTGAGTCGGGCCATCATTCAGCTGATGCAAAGTACTGTTCTGAATGAACGTTTTTTAGTCATTGGCGCAAACCTCTCTTTTCGCGATTATTTTACAATGGTTGCCACGGAGATGGGGCATCCTCCCCCTTCAAAGGCCGTTTCTTCTTTTATGGTCGGAATGGCATGGCGCTTTTTGTCTCTGCGCCGGTTTTTTACGGGAAAACCAGCTCCCATTAGCAAAGAGGTTGCTCGGAATGTTCGGAATGTGAGTACTTTTTCTACGGAAAAAATCAAAAAAACCATCGGATTTGAGTTTACCCCCATGGCCGACACCATTGCCAATGCAGTAGCTTTTTATCGGGCTGAAGACTGAATGGAAACGATGTTCTTCAGATCAAGCCCTCCAAAAAAGCCGCAAAGCGGAAAACGACATGCGATGGTAACCGACAAGGCGGATTCCTTTTGTACACTAAGCACCTAATGTTAAGTCAAGCCTACTTTAGCCGCACCAAGTTTTGATCTTTTTATCCCGGACTTCTTTGATTTTATACCGATGCTAGTTTAAGGAAAAAATAATCCCTTAGCTACCTTACACAGGATCACGCAACTTTCTCTAAACCAGTGATTTTTGGTTCTTTTCCTTAATGAAAAGAACCAAAAATCAAGGCGGAACCTGTTGAGGCGACCCACTAGTGCTATTGCGTGGCTTCACGACCCAAGCGGTGATGGATAGGGTGGGTATGAAATA
>CALLUQ010000076.1 GCA_938010565.1 uncultured Flavobacteriales bacterium | reverse complement strand
TGATTTTATACAGATGCTAGTTTAAGGGAAAAAACAGAATAAAATACATCCAAATCACACAGGTTGGGACAGACTCTCAACTACGCACTGCCTCATGTATTCTGTCCAAAAGAAAGGGGCCGCTACCCGTTGGGGGACTACACAAACCGGAAGTGGCGATCGCTTAACGAATTAAAATTATTAAGAATAAAAAAATTAGTGAAATGAAAAATACGATCAAATCAATTTTAGCCGTATGTATCCTATTTACGGGTACAATTACTTTCGCACAAGACAAACAAGCAAACAATATCGACAATAGTAACATTGCTTTGCAGGGGTATAGTCCGGTATCGTACCTGGATCTAGGATTAGCGCAAAGAGGGGTTAAAGAATACAAATCGGAGTATCAAAAGGTAGTGTACTACTTTACCTCTGCAGCGCAAAAAGCAACGTTTGATAAAAATCCATCAAAGTACTTGCCTCAATATGGTGGTTACTGTGCATTCGGCGTTTATGCGGGAGCAAAATTCAGAACAGATCCTAACAAATTCATCGTTAAAGATGGGGAGTATTTCTTGTACCTCAATGACGTTGAGCTAGATGCAAAACAGCTTTGGTTGAATGAGAACAATCATAAAGGATTGGTAAAGAAATCCGATGAAAATTGGAAGAAATTGAAGACGACCTATAACTAAATGATGTTCACGAAGATTTAAAGGGGAACCGGAAGGTTCCCCTTTTTTGCGTGAGAAGAAAAATGAGTATGGATTTTTTACACCAAAGACCAACACCTGCTATTTCTTCCGAATGTTTCTGATGTTTACGGTTGGGTCCATTTTCAGGAAGCCAACGGCGTGAATTTGAATCGTTGAGGCATAAAATTCGGGCCCGGTTGCCTTTATTCGTTTCCGGGTTGTCTGGTTTTTTGTTACTTTCATTCTGAACCCCGGCAATCGGTTAACGCTTCGGCATTCATGCATCACCTGCTTTATTCCCGCATTTGTTTTACTGTTATAACGGTTTTGTATGGGATGTTTGCCATCGCACAAACCGATACTTCACAGGCTCGGAGTTGGATGGACAGCGGTTTTGTATTTAAATCCGAAAAGAACTGGGAGGCTTGTTTTCTGAACTTCGAAAAAGCAGCCGCCGCCTGGAAGCCCGCTTCGGCATGGTCCGAACTCAACGACTGTTATTATGAAATGGGCCTTGCCCAAAGGAAAATCAGCGGATTGAATGAAGCTGCCCCCCACTTCGATCGGGCTGTCCGGCTTGCCGATGCCCATTTGCCACAAGATGATCTAAGGCGGAAAAAGAACTACCGGTACTACGGTTTTATCATGCGAAAGAAGGGGAACATCAACCTTGCGATCGATTGTTATAAAGTAGTTTTGCAATGTGAAAAACGCCTGAAAGATGTTCCTGCGGTTGCCAAAACCATCATGAACATTGGCAATCAATATTCCAGGCTGGGCGATTATCCGGCAGCCATTCAACACCACTCCGAAAGTTTGCGTTTGCACGATTCCATTTATGGCCGGAACCAGATGGAAACGGCACGATGCCTGCTTAACCTGGGGCGGGCCTTTCATCTCGATAAAGCCCCTGAAAAAGCTTTAAAATGCTATCAAAATTGTTTGCAGATCCGCAAATCGATAGGAGGCAAAACGCACATCAAAGTAGCGGAAACCTATAATTTTCTGTACGATGTTTACATCGATCTCAACCTCCATGCAGAGGCATTGGCATTGCTTAAAGAAGCGGAAAAAATAATCCTTCTGATCCCCGACAGCCCCAAGTTGATGAAGCTAAAAAAATCCACTTTAAAGAACCAGATCGATCACCATATCCACTTGCATCAAATTCCGGAAGCCCTGGCTGCATACGATAAAGTGATGGGCCTGCTTTTGGAGATGGACGGCCCTTTAAGCCGTGAACTGGCAACCATTTATGCACAAAAGGCAGAACTCTTGCGGGATAGCGACAGCATTGAGCAGGCCCTGAACCATTATCACCGGGTACTTCAAATTTTTTATCCGACTCAAAAATTAAAAAAACAGCAAACACTTCCCCAACTTAACCCTTTTCTTACCGATCCGTGGATTATGGTGGCTTTGCACGGAAAAGCATCGTGTTTTCGCAAACGATACAACCGGACCCGGAAATTGGAAGACTTGCACCTGGCCAATACCCATTACCTGAAAGCCCGGGAGCAGGTGCATATCCTCAGGCAGGGCTTTATTTCCGAAAAATCCCTGAAGTTGCTTACGGAACGAGTGTATCAGGTGTATGAAGACGGCATTACCTGTTTGTTGGAGCTGTATGCCCGTTTGCAAGGCGGATCTTATTTGCAAAGTGCTTTTTACACGATGGAAAAGAGCAAAGCCATTTCACTTATGGAAGTGCTGGCAACCAAAACAACAGAAACCCTTTCGGCCGAAGGCGGAAAACGGTTGGAGGATCTGCAGCTCTTGGAAGATCAGTTGGCCCAATCCCGACAATTGGAGTGGGAAAATGCCGGAACCCCCAATGAAACACAGCAAGCTAAAATTACTTTTGAGTTGACGATCAAAAGAGAAAAACTCCTCGAACAAATACGGGAAAAACATCCTTTGTACCATCAACTCAAATACGGCATTAAAAGCCTGAGTACGCACGAAATTCAAGCACAACTACCCGATGCCTCATCCCTGGTGATCGAATATTTTGCCGGACAAGAAAATCTCATCCTTTTTGCCATTGGAAAAGACCGGATATGGGCTCATCAACAGCCCTATCCAAAGGGGCTGGATCAACAAATTGCACAACTGGTGGAAAGCATCTCTTCTCCTCCTCAAACTTCTGTGCAACTTCAAAACGATTTTGATACCTTTTGCACCCAGGCTTATGCCCTTTACCAACACTTGATCCAACCCCTTGAAGAAGGATACCCCGGAGATTGGAGCGCCATTAAAAAACTAACGATCATTGCCGATGGCAACTTACACCACCTGCCCTTTGAGGTCTTGCTCAACCGGAAACCCGACCGGAGCAAAATCCATTTTGGTGCGTTGCCATACCTGTTGCATCAATACGAAATACACTATGCTTTTTCGGCCACCTGGCTTTACGGCTATGCAAAGCACAAAAAGCGACGGAACAACGGAGAACTTTTGGCTTATGGTTTGTCTTTTAAGGCGCATCAACCGCCGAACAACCATCTTGATCATAACCCGCTTTCTCCCTTGCAACATGCGGCTGAAGAAGCCACTAAGCTAACCACGATCTACAAAGGAAAAACGGTACTTGAGCCGGAAGCCACAGTAACCGATTTTAAAAAAAGGTGCCCGGATTATAAAGTGCTGCATCTGGCTACACACACGGTGATCAACCAGGAAAACCCGCTTTATTCCAGTCTTGTTTTTGCTCCGGATGGAGATGTTGCTTCTGTTGGTCATCTGAAAGCCTGGGAACTGTATAACCTTCCGATCCAGGCCGATCTGGTTGTGTTGAGTGCTTGCGAAACCGGTGCAGGCCAATCGCTTCGGGGAGAAGGCGTACAAAGCCTGATCCGTGGTTTTGGTTATGCCGGTTGTCCCTCTATGGTAATGAGTTTATGGACTGTAAACGACCAGGCAGCATCGGTAACCATGGTCGATTTTTACCGCGAACTGAAAAATTTGCCTGTTGCGAGTGCTTTGCATCAGTCCAAATTGAATTATCTGAAAAAAGCCAGCCGGATAAAAGCACATCCTTATTACTGGGCCACTTTTGTAGCACTGGGCCAAAATGAAAAACTGAACCTGACCCGTTCGGCAAACCGGAATGCGGAGCTTATTTTCGTTGGATCTGTTCTTTTGTTTCCGGTCCTTTTGATATTGATGCGTCGATACAAGAAAACTCCCTCCGGCCCGGTATCGCAGTAAAGCGTGTTTTATGCAATGCATATCGAACGGTTTCCGGCAACGGGAATACAAAAAAGTCGAGCAAACGGGGGCTTTTACAAAGTCTGTTTAAAGAAGTCTACGCTTTCAGATCCAACCTGAAAAAAAACCGCGAAGCGGAAACCAACATACGATGGTGGTCAACACGTGGGTTCGTTGTGTATACCAGACGCCTAAAACCCTTAACAACACGAAAAAAACTCCCCAAACATTGTTGACAAAATTATTCACACTCACATGCATACTCTCCATCTCCTTCAATTAACATCCACTCATTTTTTTCATTTAGCTTGCTACTGCCATACGGCCAGGAAGTAAGGTATACTATACATGCTGTGTCTTGAGGAACTCCGGGTTTCCAGTTGTAGTGCGCTACACGCATTGTATCCCGAAAGTTATAGCTGGTTTTATTCACCAGCACTTCTAAAACCTGAATTTCCGGATATAAATATTTATTCCCATCTCCAAACGTTAATAATTTGGCTTTCAATATTGCCAAAGATCTTGAAAGCTTCAAAGAATCAAGCTGTATTTCG
>CALLUQ010000075.1 GCA_938010565.1 uncultured Flavobacteriales bacterium | reverse complement strand
ATGGGTATTACCTACCACACTGCATCGGCCTATTACCGGGGCGGACTTCAGTGCATTGCGCGGCCTTCGTTTAATTTCCGGTATCGCACTTTTTTAATGTATAAAGAATTGGAAAAAATGGAATTGGTAGACCCGCCTTCTTCCGGCCAAAGCGAGTGGTGGGGGCACGAACCCTCGGGGAGGTATGCCATGCACCTTTCGGATGCCGGCCTGCTGGAATGGCTGGTTACAGCGGGCACCCTGTTTAAAATCGATTCTTCGGAGGCAAAAAGAATGAAAGACCAAAGCATATCGGTAGCACTGCACTTTGTGCCGGACGATCAGTTGGTAAAGGCGGGGTAGCAGGGTGCCAATGCAAAGACACCATAATAATAAGAAATGCCCCTTCCGAAATGGATTAGATCCACGAAAACAAAAGGAACAAGAACAATAAAGTAATGGGTGGTTTGTAGTTAGGCTGGTTGGCGAAAGAATGGTGAAATGCCTCGCTATGTTGTGTTTCCCGTTCGGAAAAGTGCCCACAGCCACCCGGTTGTGGGGCTTTTTTTTGGAAATTTATGAAAAATTCCGGTTCAGACGGGTTAAATGCTGTGTTTTTTTTGCGGACGACCCTCATTTGCCTCGGTTGAGTAGCGCTTAAATTACTTAAGATCAGATGTACGCACAGAAACCTCTGAAAACCCCAAAACCCTACGGTTGTTCGTAATATTGTGCGGTGTGGTCCGATGTTAAACGTGCATCGGGAGATGGGCTGGATGTGCGATTTGAAAATAGGGTGTACATTTTATCTTAAAAAAAACAGAACGCAATGACATTGATAAAACTATTTGTGGTGGAACAAGAGCGCGAATTGCTTTGGTTTAGCATGGCCTCTGCTGACTTCTGCAAACCCAGTTCCACATCGCCATGGGGTGGTCGGTCCCGAAAAAAAACAGGATGTCGACCGGTTTGCAGACCGGCACCAATACTCCGGAATAGGTGATCCGGTTAAAACCGGAATAACCACTTTATGAGTTCAGGCGCGGGTAGGCCAATTTCTCTACCACTTTATCGGCACATCGTTCGCCATCGATCGCAGCAGAAACAATTCCGCCGGCATAACCGGCACCTTCCCCGCAAGGGTACAAATTTTCAATTTCGATGTGTTCCAGGCTGGTCTTGTTGCGAGGAATGCGAACAGGAGATGAGGTGCGGCTTTCCACTCCATGCAAAACCGCTTCGTGGGTATGGTAGCCTTTGATCTTTTTGCCAAACTCCTTCAACCCCTCCTGTAGCCTGCCGGCAATGAATTTGGGCAATACTTCGTGTAAGTTTTGAGCGGTAATACCCGGTGGATAAGAAGACCCAGGAAGGTCGGAGGAAGTTTTTTGGGTCAGGAAATCCGTTAGCCGTTGGGCCGGAGCGGCCTGTGTTTTTCCGCCACTGATCCAGGCTGTGCGTTCCGTTTGTTGCTGAAAATGCAATCCTGCCAAAGGCCCTTGCAGGTTTTTTAAGACGCTAGGTTCTACCGTTACTACAATGCCGGAGTTGGCAAAGGGGTTGTTTCGTTTTGATGGCGACCAGCCGTTGGTTACCACCTGCTCCGGACCTGTAGCACAGGGCGCAATGATGCCACCCGGACACATGCAAAACGAGTAAACTCCCCGGCTGCCTGCCTGGTGCACCAAACGATAAGAGGCCGGCGGTAAATACGGGCCGCGTAAATCACAATGATACATAGCCTTGTCGATAATTTCCTGCGGATGTTCAATGCGCACCCCCAGGGCAAAAGCTTTTGCCTCGATGGCCCAGTTCCGGCGATCAAACCATTCAAAAACATCACGGGCAGAATGGCCGGTAGCCAAAATAACGGCTTTGCCTTCTATTTTTGTTCCATTTCGGGTAACAATGCCTGTCGCTTTTCCATTTTTGAGGATCAGATCATCCATCCGCGTTTCAAACAACACTTTGCCACCGCATTTGCGAATGGTTTCGCGCATTTCCACGATGATTCGGGGCAGTTTATTGGTTCCTATATGAGGGTGGGCATCAATCAGAATACTGCTGTCGGCACCATGAAAAACAAGTGTTTTCAGCACTTTTTCAACACTGCCCCTTTTTTTCGATCGGGTATAAAGTTTCCCGTCGGAATAGGTTCCGGCACCGCCCTCTCCAAAGCAATAATTCGATTCCGGATCTACAATATGCTCTTTGTTAATGGCAGCCAGGTCCCGCCTGCGGGCACGTACCGCTTTGCCGCGCTCCACCACAATGGGTTGAAACCCCGATTCGATAAGCCGCAAAGCAGCAAACAAGCCTGCCGGTCCTGCGCCGATAACGACCACAGGTTCGGCCTGATCCACGTTTTTATAATCGATATGAAAGGGATCAAAAGCAGGGGGAGGTTCATGGACCCAAACGTTTACTTTCAGGTTGTATTTTATACGTTTTCCTCTGGCATCTATCGAACGGCGTAGAAGTTGGAGGTGAGAAATGTTGCCAGGATCCGTAAGCAGCATACGGGCAGCCGCTTCTTTGAGCAAGTGCGGCACGGCATTTTCTTTTGGAGTAACCTGAAGAGTAATTTCCGTTGGCATAACAAATCAAAGTTACGTTTTGATACCGATCATTTAAAATACAGATCAAGTAAACGGCAGGCACCGTCAAATGGGCTGACCTGCCCGGCTGTCACCTCTTTTTCCATTTCCGTTAAGGCGTTTTGGATGGCAGGGTGCCGATAAAAGCGATGGCCCAATTGTTGTCGGATGGTTTCGTGCATCCAGTAGCGGGCTTGTTTTTCACGTCTTTTCCCAAAATGGCCATTGGCTTTTTGATGTTTCCGATGGAGGTTGATGATCTCCCAGGCTTGCGTTAAACCTTTGCCCCCGAGGCTTGAAGTAATTTCAACCCGGGGCAGCCAACCGTTTTCGGCGGCGGGAAAAAGGTGAAGTGCATTGCGGTATTCCGTTCGGGCCTGGCGTGCTTTCTCCAGATTGGGGCCATCTGCCTTGGTGATGAGGAGTGCATCGGCCATTTCCATGATGCCCCGTTTGATGCCTTGCAATTCATCGCCTGCGCCGGCAAGCAGGAGCAGGAGAAAAAAATCCACCATAGAGTGTACGGTCGTTTCCGATTGGCCTACTCCAACGGTTTCTACAAAAATGATATCGGATCCGGCGGCTTCCAGCAACACCATCGACTCGCGGGTGGCCCGCGCTACCCCGCCCAGCGATCCCGATGAAGGAGAAGGGCGGATGTAAACGTTGGGATGAACCGACAGGTCGTTCATGCGGGTTTTATCGCCCAAAATGCTACCGCCACTGTGTTCGCTGCTTGGATCTACTGCCAGCACGGCGAGTTGATGTCCCTTTTCAACCACTTGCAGGCCCAGGGCTTCAATAAAGGTACTTTTTCCGACCCCCGGCACGCCTGTAATGCCAATCCTATGGGCATTGCCGGAGTAAGGCAGGCAACCTTCAATGATGGAGCGGGCCAGTTTTTGATGATCCGGATGGGCGCTTTCAATCAAGGTGATGGCCTGGCTCAGAAGGTTGCGGTCTCCTTCCAGAATACCGGAAATATAGGCAGCAGCAGGCAGCAGGCGTTTTCGTTTGGCACGAAATTGCTCCAGCGCTTTGGGGTTTATTGAGGCAGAATTGCCCTTTTGATCGGATGATTGGGCCATGGTCGAAAGATAATAAAGAAGAGGAAAAGCCCGGTTGTTTTTGCAGGTAGCCATTCGCAGTGGTACATGCATGCCGGCAAGCAAATAGAGGTATTACCGGCATACGGATCAAAGTTCCATTATACCGTTTACCGAGTTTGCCATTTCTTCTTCCCAAATGGCATTTGCCTCTGTGAGGGCCCGGTTCAGAGCAACGAGCAACAGGTCTTCCAATTCCTCTTTGTTTTCGAGCAATCCGGGACTGATTTCGAGGTTGTGGATCTCTCGGTTGCCGGTCGCGATTACTTTTACAAGGCCATCTCCGGCTTCGCCTTCCACAAAAATGGTGTCGAGGCGTTTTTTGGCTTCTTCTGTTTGTTGTTGCATCTCCTGCAACTTACCCATCATATCTCCAAACATAATTGTTGTGTTTTAATCGTACAATATTAGTTATCTTTTGGCAAAGGTTGTTGTACCGGAAAGTGGAAAATCAAGATCAAACATCTAAAAGCATCGGAAAGCTCCCCGCCCGCAAAATCATTCACATAGATATGGATGCCTTTTTTGCATCGGTAGAACAGCGGGACGATCCTTCGTTGCGGGGTAAACCCATAGCCGTTGGCGGAGTAGACCGGGGGGTAGTGGCTGCTGCCAGCTACGAAGCGCGAAAATTTGGGGTGCGCTCTGCCATGCCTGCAAAAACAGCCCTCGGCCTGTGTCCGCAATTGATTTTTGTACGGCACCGTTTTGAGGTATATCAATCGGTCAGTCGGCAAATTAAGGCCATTTTTGAATCCTACACGGATGGGGTAGAACCGCTTTCGCTGGACGAAGCCTACCTCGATGTAACCCACAACAAAAAAGGGATGCTTTCGGCTACTTTGATCGCCCGCGAAATCAAACAACGCATCAAAACAGAAACCGGTTTAACGGCATCTGCAGGCATTTCCGTCAATAAATTCCTGGCTAAAATTGCTTCGGATATTGACAAACCCGATGGTTTGTATCTTATTCCTCCGCAAAAAGTGGTGTCTTTCATCGCCAACCTCGACATCGACCGGTTTCATGGCATCGGAAAGGTAACGGCTGCTAAAATGAAGAAAATGGGCATTTTTACCGGTGCAGATCTCAGAGCCGTGGAAAAAAACGTTTTAACGAAGCAGTTTGGCAAGGCAGGTAGTTGGTATTATGATATGGCAAGGGGCATCGATCACCGGAAGGTAAGCCCGGGAAGGGCCCGAAAATCGGTGAGTGCGGAAAACACTTATGCGAACGATCTGTATACCCGAAAAGAAATAAATGCCAGCCTGGAAAAGCTTACTGAAACAGTGGCCCGGCGCCTGGAAAAAACAGGCCTGGCAGGACGAACGGTTACGTTGAAGATCAGGTTCAGGGATTTTCGGCAAACCACACGGAGCCGTACTGTTTCCGATTATTTATCCGGTTATAACGATCTTTGGCCGGTGGTGAAAGCCCTGATCGATCAACCGGCTGTTTCCGGCCATGGCATCCGATTGTTGGGGGTAGGGGTATCCGGCCTCAACAACCGGAAACAAGCGATACCTGAGGTGGGAAAGCAACTCACGTTTCCGTTTTAAAGCCAACCTCAGGGCTTCTTTCGTCTCCCAAGATCCGGATATCTGTTTTTCAGCGACTGTTTTTTGTGTGATGAGTGTTCTCCTTTATCACATTCTTTTTCATCATTCTCCACTCCCCATTATCCGTTAAGTCTTTCAAGCTCCAGTTGATTCTTTACTAATGTGTAATAGTTTCCCTTTAATGCAACCAATTCGCTATGGGTTCCTTTTTCAATGACCTTTCCTTTACCGAGCACTACGATCTGATCGGCATTTTTTACCGTACTTAATCGGTGAGCAATCACTACGACTGTTCTTTCTTTAAAAAAACGGTTCAGGTTCTCCATGATGATGCGTTCGTTCTTGGCATCTAAAGCACTGGTGGCTTCATCAAAAAAGATAAATCCGGGGCCTTTGTAGACGGCTCTGGCAAACAAGTTGGCCCGCAATCTCTTTGATCAAGTTGTCTGTATATGGTACGCATATTAGTTTTGGATAATTTTTTTTAGGGCATCAATATCAGACTGGTAAATTGTTTTAAAAGGCTGGATAAAAGGCAAGGTAAATCTATATCCGCTATTATATAACTGGTTACAATGGTCAACTTCTTGTATTGCTTTTGCTTTATTTCCAAGTATTTGATGACAACTTGCCATATAGTAAAACGTATCGGGAAGTTTATTGTATATCTCTAAGCAAGAGATGAAAGTTTGCAAGCTTTTTTCGATTTCTCCCAGCATGTAAAAGCAAACTCCCTTATAATGTAAAGAATAAATGTCATTATCTTCACGGTGAGCAATGTTAAAATGATCAATCGCTTTATTAAAGTTGTTAAGCTCCATGTAACAAAGCCCCTTTAGATAAAACATATTCTCTCCCCATGGATAATCTATAAAATTAGGGGTTAAAGGATCTAGGATATTTATGTCTTCTAAACATCCTTCAAAATCTCTTAAAAAATACAATTTAGACCATGCTCGGTAGCCCAAATGTTCTGAGGGAGATAGTTCTATCGCTTTATCTAAAATTTCAAAACTTTGAATAAATTTTCCGGACTTTTTATACCAGATTGATTTTTTAAAATAAAAATCCGGGTTATATGGGTCGTATTTAATGGCTGAATCGTATAAAGCCAATTGTATGATAGCTCCTTGCTTGTAAACTTCAGCCTGTTCATAAAACATGAAAGCCTTTTTTTGGTCCATTTCGCCTTTACCGGCTCCCTGGCCAAAGCTAACAACAGGGATCACTGCCATTAATAGTTTAAATATATACATCGATAAGCTGATGGTTTTTTATCTTAAAAATCAAAAAACAGGAACAATCATAAACCTCATTTTCAATTTGAGCAGGATTCCATTTGTATTTAATCGCTTCCGAAATAATTTTGGAAACACTCTTAAATGAATATTTTGCCGGTTGATAATTCCGGTTCATGAGTTCAAGTTCAAATCTGCCAATTTCCCCTTGTTGATTTAAAACAAAGCGTAGAACGATATACCCGTCAGGCCCGTCAATATGTGTGGAACTACAGTTTTTCACCATATTCCTTTTCAAGTCATTATAGCCATTGATCGGAGTGGGCTTATTTTTAAACTGATAATATTGATATAGGTGTTGTTTTTCGGATACACTGAATTTTTTTGCATTTCTTGTATGAATAGAGCTGCTTTTCCCTAATATGGCATTTCCACTATTATAATTAAAAAGAAAAATATCATCTTCTTTTGAAGGAATAATTTGCCAAAATATTTCCGGTGATTTTTCACCTTTAAAGACTAAAAAGCGACATTTATTATCATAGTTTAAGATATTGTACCTTTCGACTTCAACTTCTGCATGGCACAGCTCGTTTAGGTAATAATAATCTCTGTTAATCATTAAAGAGTCATCCTTAAAATGCCAGCTTTCAATAATACTAAGATCATTATTCGGATCATTTATATTAAATTCATACGCTTTTCCTGAAAGGTGTATTTCTTTTTGATGAAATGAAGAATTCTTCTTAAAGTAAAAATGATGTTTTTCATCCGTTAGTGTTAATGACTCATTCCCGCCAAAGTGATATTTATATTTTTCCTTCCCGATTAATGAATCATGATTTAACATGTATATATTCACTTTAATTCCCTCATTTAGGATTTTTGCTACCTGAACGGTATCGGACCCCATAAACGCTATAATTACCGGCAGGGTATATCGGTAGTTCTCATCAAAATATTCACCAACATAAATGTTAGGCAGATCATTTGATGTTTTACATGAAAAAGACGCGAAATAGCAACAAAACAATATATACTTGAATATAAATAGTTGTTTTTTCATTCATGGCTTGAGTTAATGAAATGAAAATAGCTAAAATTTACAGGTTGATTATTTCACCTTTAATTCCAGAGTGTAAATAACCAGTAATTAGGCAAATAAACGATTCTTGTTTCATCAGAAAAAACATTAAAATTGAGGTTTACTCCTTTTGTGGTGGTAAGATCGTATGCGTTTACCGAAATACGGTAACATACCCGGCAAACTGACCGGGTCTATTGTTCCAGTCATAAATCAAGTTCATTTTCCAGGCATACACCCCGTTGGGCACGGGTTTTCCTCCGGCTGTTCCGTCCCATCCTTCTCCGGGTGTGTTTGAATGGAAGATGGTGTGGCCCCACCGATCGAAAATCAAGAAGGCATATTCGTGTACTTCATGACTGGAAAGAACGGGAGTGAAAACCTCGTTCAGCCCGTCGTTGTTTGGTGTAAAACCATTGGGTACAAAAACAGATACGTTGTCGTGAATGACCACATCGTTGCAAACCGTATCTGTACATCCGAAACGGTCAATGGCCATCAGGCATACCGGGTATATTGCCGGGTTTTTCCCGGAGAAGGTGTGACGGGTGTGTTGGCTGTGATGGGTCACAAGGCCATCTTCGTCGTAAATGCTCCATTCATAAAACAAAGCACCGGAAGACTGGTTTGTAAAATAAACTCTCGGATCGAGGATTGTGGTGGGTTGAGGATGGGCGCTAAAAGCGGCAACCGGTTGTTTCCTTGCAAAAATGTAGTCGGTTTTTGTTTCGTTTACAATGCAACCTGCCGGTGAGGTAATGGTAAGTGAAACGTCGTAAAAGCCACCTGTAAGGTAAGTATGAGAGGGCGCATCGCATATATGGCTTGTGCCTCCGTCGCCCAATTCCCATACACAAACGGAACCCGGGGGAATGCCATTGCTTGTAAAATGAATTGTTAATGGTGCGCAACCGATAGTGGTGTCGGCCATGAATGAAATTTCCGGAGGCTGAACCACCGATATGGTTACCTGTCCGGTATCCGGTGGCGTACCACAATCATCGGTTAAAATAACGGTGTAAGTGGTGGTGGTATCCGGGGCGATATCATGGTATTGTCCGGTGTCCAAACCCTGATCCCAGGCAAAGGTGTAGTTTCCTGACCCGCCGGTACCGGTGGCACCGAGGGAAGTGGTATTGCCTGTGCAAATGGTAAGATCTGCAACAGGTGCTACGGTGAGAAGGGGATGCAGACTCACATTTACACACACCGGCGGGAAGGAGCACCCCCGGTCGTCTGTTATCACCAGGCAATGCGTTTCGTTCGTAACCGGTGAAACGGTGAGCGTGGTATGAGTGGTATTGTTGTCCCATGCATAGCTATACGGTGCCGTACCGCCGGATAGTACCGGGGTAATGGTAGCTGTACCTCCTAAACAGATAAAAGTATCGGCCATGGATATCACAATGGGCGGAGGGCCTGCAATGGTGACTTCAATGGTTTCATAACAATTGTGTGCATCGGTGATGGCAACAAAATACGTTCCGGTACACAAACCGGTAAAGGTAGGGCTGGCCTGGGGGCCATTTCCGATATCGAACGAAAAAGGAGCTGTGCCTCCTGTAGTGGCAAAGGTGACTTCGCCGTCGCAGCTGCCCGGGCAGAATTCGTCGATGGCTGTATGCGTAGCGGTGAAACCATCTATCATCGTTATAACAGTGCTATCTGTGAGGGCAATGGAGGTATTGTCGCAATTGGTATAAACCACTTCGGCATAATACGTGGTGGTATTTCTCGGGCAAACGTTGTGTATTGTGAGCCCGGTTCCTACTACATTGCCACGGTGATCAGTCCAGGTTACCGTCCAGTTGGGAGGGCCATCGGGGGTAAAGCGCCAGGCTTCATTGCTGGCTGTCCAGGGGCCTGTGTTTCTTCCGGGTGGTGAAAGACCAATGCTGCCATTGCTATTTTGAATGCCAATTACTGCATTGCCATTGTTCCAGTTTCGCCAGGTAGGTTTGTCTTTAATGTATACTTCAATCACATTCGTGGTTTCGTACAGCACAATTTGTTGGGTGGTTTTGATTGGGTTGGCATTGAAATGCGGCACCTGATGATAATTGAGCACAAAGGTGCGGCAAGGCGGGTTGCCTAAAATGGCATAATTAATACCGAAACCGGTGGCTTGCGAAGGATCGATGTCGTGATAAGCCCCCATAACGGAATTGTTGTACAAACCTCCCGGCGGAGGGCCGGGAGCAGGGCAGCTGGCCGTAAAGCTCCATTCGCAATCTTGGTTGGCCTGGCTGCCATCAAACGTGAGCAGGCCATTGGCACCTGCAACCACAAAGTTTTTCAGGGAGTTGAAGAAACAAAATTTGAAACCAAGCGAGGTAATGGGGCCCCAAATATCATCTAGCCCCACAAAAAGCGGTGTTCCTCCCGTAGTAGGGTAAGGCGGGCTAAAAGGAATAGCGGAAACGGAGTAGTTCGATGAAGAACCGGTTTCCAAAATGGTGGCAGAAAGACTTGTGCAGTTGTTTTGGCACGTAAGGCTCTGATCGGGCCCGGATACAATGTTCGGGCACCCCGGAGCCTGGGCAAACGCATTCATCCTACTTAATAGAAGAAGAAAGGGCCAGATATATCGACAAGTTATGAGCATTTATAATATGGCTACAACTAACCGGCGGTTGTTTCTCAGGAATTTTACTCCTTTGTGCGAAGGGATGTATTCACTTCAACCTGATGCGGTAATAATGATGATTTTTCAGGTTATTCCTCTTGTACATCGCTTCTGAACGGATAAAGATCAATTAAAGGCTCACCCATCTGCAAAATATTCTTTTTTAAATAGTTAACGATTGTAACACCAGGCTAAGCATGGTACATGAAGGCAACAAAATGGATTTGGCCGGTCTTTAAACCATGGGTACTGCTACGAATTTAATGGAAACTTTTACGTTGTGCTAAAAAAGAAGCCCTATTTATTCTCCCATACCCTTTCTCCATTTTTTAATTTAATCTAAACGAAGGTTGGGGAGGTTGCACGTTATCGGCCGCTGGCAGTACAGCTGTTTTCGGTAATGTTGTTGTGTTTTTTTGTTACAAGTTCACTACCTTTCTTATCATCATATCTTTCAACCGGAAAAAACATTAAGCGTAAATGTGACTTCAACGTTACATTCTTTACATATTCGTTTTATCTCTCTTTTACCATATTCATTAAAATCGTTAATACGATGAGAAATAATATGTTCTTCATTTTTAGGGCACCTCTGTTCAGTGTTGGCATTATTATTCACTTCCGAACTAATTTTGCTCCACTTTAATCTTTCTGGTCGTTTCATTTTTATTCCATTAATTCCCACCCACTTTCTGCGAATTGAAATGCGTTTTTTGTTGAAATTTTTGCAGTTCTTATTTCTGCTCCGCCTTTTTTAACAACGTCTGAAAAATTAAGCCTATGTAATTCTTGCAATACTGTTTTTCGAAGTTCCATTTCCGAGGTAAATGCCCGGGGCCAAAACACCATCCTGATCCACCCAAAGGTTTCAAAGTCGTAAGATCGAATTGATGAGGTGATATAGCCATTGCAGAATACTCCTCTGATATAGGCAGATCCGGTTCATAACCAATGGTCTTTCCATTATATTTAAATTCAACCGGTGTTCCGTTGATAATAACTCCCGTTCGGTTCCCTTAATAAATAGTTTGGCCTTTACCATAGGTCTTCCGGTGTTTTATTTAAAGCTATGGTTCATGTTCCGGAACGGTGCCGCATCGCTATAAATGTAGCATTACACTAAAGATCAAACCAGTAGGACGTAAATATAATTTACTAACCGATGATGTTCCGGTAGATTCAATCCGGAACACCTCCATCCTATTCCGGCCGATTTCAAAGCTCATTATGCCGTTGCAATTCCAAAACACAGCCAACTGCGTTAAGACTGCCCCGAAAACATCCGGAAATGGGAGAAACAGGTAGAAATTATCCGTGACCTCATGGCACAACGTTCTGCTCTTTTTCGGCAACACCCGGAAACATACCTGCGTCCGCTTTAAGCGAAGTTGTCCCGTATGCCGTTCCTTTGGTTTTGGCACAACATTCTTTTCTTTTTTGAGGGAGTCTTTATATTTATGGCGGCCCATGCACGAGAAGTATTACAACGTTTTGGGTATCCGGACGGGTGCCTCAAAAGAAGAGATCAAAAAAGCTTACCGCAAAAAAGCGTTGCTGTACCATCCGGATGTTAACCAATCTCCCCATGCCGAAGCCCGGTTTTTGGAGATCAACAGGGCGTATGAAGCATTGATCGGCAACCCGCCCATTCCGAAGAGAGAGGCATCTCCTCCTCCCGAAGACCCTCGCAAATATGGTGCTGCCGGAAACAAGCAGAGAAAATCGCAGGTTAAAACCTATCCTCCGGGGCAATCGCCTGCCGAAAAAGCAAAGAGACGAAGGGACCGGTTGTTCCGTGAAGGACTTGAGTTTTACCGGAAGTATAAAAAGAGCTATAAACACAAGGTCACGGTTTTTATTACCTGGGCAGCTTTTTTTACGGGAACCGTTCTGGCTTTGGATCATTTTCTTCCTTATCACAAGGAAAAGGCACTGGTAAAAAAGAAATATTACATGCTTGGAACAACAACTGCGGGGAGCATGGATTATGTTCTGATCTTGAACGATGGCACCAAAACGAATGTAGAACCCGGAATATATGGCCATGTATCGCCGGGAAACACCCTGGTGCATGTGAAGAGCGCACTTCTACGCCAACTTGTGCGTACCGATATCTACGATCCGGGATATTATGTCTCGTTCCCTATCAGCAACTTTGCGCACGACCGGTTTTGGTCTTTCCTGCTGCTGCTGTTCCTGCCTCTTTTTCGGTACAAACTCGACCGGCCACACGTTTCTTTTTATTTCGTCGATTTTACCATCCGATCGGGTGTGTTGGTCGGTTGGGTATTTTTAGTGATACAGATGATCTTACAAGCCGGCTGACAAGAGAAACTAAACCCGTTTTTTGGGCAACCCGGGCACAAAGTCTTTCAAGTAAAAAGGCTCAAAATAGGCGGTGTCAACGGGGGGTACGGGAAGTGGGCCTTGCACCAGGAGTTTACCCAGAAATTCGGCCGAAGGATGGATATTGGGAATGAATCGGGCATTTTTATGCCTGCCTAAAGTGGTTTTGCATTTCATGGCACCGTCCCCAAAAAAATAAACGGTGCCGGCATTCAAATACTCCGAATAACCGGTTTCCTCCACAATATCGGCCTGAACAGGGCGCAGTTCATTGCCACCGGTATCATACACTGCTGCGTAAACTTCCATTCTCCGGGCATCGATCATGGGAATGAGCCGGGCATCGGCTGCCGGATCCATTTGCCGGCGCACTTGTTCTGCCATGGCTGCAAGTGGAGAAATGGCATACATCGGGATCCGAAGGGCATAGCTCAACCCTTTGGCTGTACTGGTCCCGATCCTTAAGCCGGTATAAGATCCCGGTCCTTTGCTGACTACGATACCGTCTAAATCAGAGGCTTTCTTGCCGGCATTCTTCCATACCTCTTCTATGAAAAGGGTGAGCTTTTCAGCATGCGAATAGCGTTCATCTGTCTGTTCTTTGAGGGCCAGAACCCGGTGGTTTTCCAACAAAGCAACCGAACAGGTTTTTGTACTCGTTTCCAAACAAAGCAACACCGCCATCAGTTCTTTTTCTCTTCTTTGTCTTTTTCAACCCAAACCGGCGAACCGTTCATCAGGGTTTTTGAAATGGCTTCAAAATCTCCGGTTACAATTTTTTCTCCCGGCTGAATTCCTGATTTGATCCGGATGAATGTACTGTTTTGTATTCCGGTTTCGACTACCCGAAGGTGGGCTTTGTGGTCTTTCACAACAAAAACACAAATGAAAGCTTCGGCACCGGCACTCTTTTTCTGGTCCGTTTCCGGCCTGTTGGATGGGTCGGACAGGGGCTTTTGTAACGCGGTATCTTCCCGCGATGTTACGGACTCAACCGGTACTACTACCACGTTTTCTACGGTTTCGGTATGAATTTCAACCGTGGTACTCATCCCGGGGCGGAAGGGAGAGAGGTGGGGCATTGCAGGATTTTCCAGGTCTTTGTAGGACCCCCCGGACAAGCGGATCTTCACTTCAAAATGGGTTGCCTGATCCAAACTTCCAACCGTTGAATTGGCGGTATTGGCAATTTCGGTGATCATGCCTTTGAACTTGCGTCCCGGGTAGGCATCCACTTCAATCCATGCTGTATCGTTGAGGGATACACGAATGATGTTGCTTTCGTTCACCTCAACCGTGGCTTCCATTATTTCCAGGTTGGCAATGGTCATGATCTCGGTTCCTTCCATTTGTCCGGTTCCTACCACCCGTTCGCCTTTTTCTTTATTGAGTTGAGATACCGTTCCGTCCATGGGAGCAAAAATAGCCGTACGTTCCAGGTTATCTTGTGCTTCCTTGAGACTGGCTTCGGCACTTTTGATACTGAAACGGGCTCCGTTTACGGTTTCCTTAGCGGCCAGCACCCGGGCTTGCCCGACCAGGTAAGAAGATTCGGCCGTTTCATACTCCTCGCGCGAAATGGTATTTTGATCGTACAACCTTTTGTTTCGTCGGTAACTTGCTTCCGTAGCGATGAAGCGGGCTTTGGTTTCCACCTCTTGTGCTTTGGCATTGGCCAGGTTGGCTTTTGCCTGATTCAGAGCCGCTCCGGCACGGTTGTAAGCAGATTCTACCAGATCGGGATTGATCTTGCAAAGCAAATCGCCTTGTTTTACTTTATCGCCTTCCTTTATAAATATGGCAATGATCTCGCCTGAAATATCCGAAGATATCCTTACTTCTGTTTCCGGCTGGATCTTTCCGCTGGCTTCCACAATTTCGGTGATGTTCCCGATAGAAGCTTCTTGAACGGTAACGGGGGTGCGGTCACTGTTGTTTTTTTTGCTCATCAACACCACAACAAGCAAAAAAACAATGGCTCCTCCGATGATAAGGATTGGTTTTTTATTTTTTTTCATTCCCTGCTTATGAGTGGGTTCAGAGTTGGAATGGTTTTCCTTGGTAAAAATCTAAAATGCGCGTTTTGAAAATATAGTCATATTTTGCCTGGATCAATTCCGATTTTGCATTCGATCGTTTGTTCTTTGTATCGTTATACTCTACGGTATTGATCATTTGTTCGTTGTATCGCACTTGGGCATATTTGAACGACTCTTCCATTGCTTTCGCCGATTTTTCTGCGGCAATAAAGCGTTTGCGAGCAGCCAGTGCATCGGCATAGGATTGGTTGATGCTGGTGCGTAAACTGTTTTGAGCGCTGGCCATATTCAACTGAGCACCGGCCAGATCAATTTGGGCTTGTTGTATGTTGTTCCGCACCCGAAACCCATTGAAAATGGGAATATTCAGGCTGAACGTAAGGCTGGTGTTGGTATTGTTTTTTAACTGCGCACCAAAAGGAGTGTTTTCCGTCTCAAATCCGTAACGAGGCGTCAAAACAGCTTCGTTATTTACGGCTGTAAAACCGGAAGTATCATACCCTAAAAAGTTAACCACACCTGTGGGGCGGGTTTGAAGTCCGGAATAACCTGTTCCGTAAGACCCGTTCAAACGCAAACTGGGAGAATAACCCCCTTTTGCCATCGACAAAGCATGTTCTGCTCCGGAGATCCGGTATTCCTGGCCCTGAATTTCGGGCATCGTACCGAGTGCCGCTTTGTATATATCATGCGCAGTAGCCGAGAGCAGTGTTTCATTGATCTCGGCCAGTTCCGGCTTCACAACTTTGAATCCATTGCTTTGTTCAGAGGGCAGCATGAGCAGTTGTACCATTTCCAAATGGCGCATGGTGAGTTGGTTGTTTTGGTTCACCAAATTTAACTCGTCCGAAGCCAGTTGTGCTTCCATATCGAGCAAACTTCCGCGGGCCATTTGTCCCACTTCAACGAGTTTTTCAATCCGGGCTACCTGTTGTTGGCTGATGTTTACCTGATTCTGTGCATTGGCTACCAATTCTTCTTGAAACAGAATGGCCAGAAAGGTAGCAGCTACCGCTAACCGGACCTGGTTTTTGGTTGCTTCCACATCTGCTTTTCCTGCGTTATAATTGCTTTGGTTCCGGCGAATGAGGTTTAAGGTTTGAAGCCCCTGAAACAACGTTACACTGGCACCCACATTAAAATTATTCGATTGTACCCGGCTGGTGGCAAACTGGTTGGTAAAGGGATCGAGCGCTTGCCCCCAGTTATAACCATGGATTACATTGCCATTCAGTGATGGCAGCGCACTAGCCTTGGAACTTTTCAAATGGTATGCTTGTGATTGCAAACCAAGCTCGCCTTGTTTCACCTGAATGTTGGCTAAAACGGCCTGATTGATACACTTTTCGAGGGTCCAGCCGGTTTGTGCCTGAAGCGTACTTCCGAAAAACAGAAGAAAAAGAGGCATCCAATTTTTAAAATTGCGCACGGAGAGGTGAATTTTTAATTTCTTAAAAATACGCGATCTTCTTCAAATTTAAGGTGAGATTCCTTAAAGCGGTTGTATACGGGATGGATGGTCGAAATAAAGGATCAATGAAATCAGTGAGCTGTGATCATTACTTCCACACGCCGGTTAACTTCTGACTGGTGATCGCTGATGGGATTCGGGTAGATCATTTGCGAATTGCCAAACCCTCTGAAAATCAACCGCTCTTTTTCAATACCTGAAAGGATCAAGTGGTTAAAAACGGCCTCGGCCCGGGCTTCCGACAACAATTTGTGCTTCTTTTTATTCTTTTGGCCGGGTGCATTTACATGGCCCTGAATGTCGATCTTTACCGAAGGATTTTGTTTCATAAACCTCAATAATGCATTCAGGTTTTTTTTTGAAGAAGCCAGGATAGCCGTTTTATCTCCTTCGAACCGGATATTCTTTAAGGCTACTTTAATTCCGGCTTCAATCTTTTGTATTTTGATGATTTGTTCTGCATCCTTTTTTTTGAATACCGTCATTTGAAGGGTGGTAAACATATACCCTTTTTTTTCAGCCCGGATGTTGTAACTGCGGTACACTTCCCCTTCAAAAACATATTCGGATACCCCGTTTATTTTTTTCGCTTCCTTTTCTCCGTTGCTCAACGTGAGGTTGGCCGAAACAGGTTCTCCCGTTTTCTGATCCACAATTTTAATATGCACTTTGTGGTATTTTAGGCTGGCCTCTTCCTGTTTCCGGCGAATATAGCCCGTGTTTTTCTTCTTTTTGAAATGGAGATGAATGGTATGGCCCTCGTTTGCTCTGTAAGGGTTGTCTACCACAAGAAGGAATTCATCGCCCTTTTTCACTTCTACAGCTTTGCTGTAGGGATTACCGGGGCCCGAAGGTATAAAGTTCGCTGTGGCATCGGGCGATAAGCCGGTTCTTCCTCCGCGTAAGTCGGATACCCGGCTGATGTTGGTCCTTACGGGCAATACTTCCCCTTTCGGAAGTCTGGAACAAAATGCCGGTCCCGGGTTCTTAAAGAGCAAAAAGTCAAAATCATCATCCGTTTTAAGCGGAATGATATCGAACCACATGGTGGTGGAATAGGGTGCTTTTATCTTATACCAAACGGTGTTGTGCTCCTGTTCAAAAAAGTAAAGATCGCCCGGCGGATAGCCTTTGATCTCGATTTTATGTCCGGGCCCTTCCGGTGAAAGCACCGGCCCAAAAACCGTATCGCGGATCAGGTAGGCGCCTATGCAATCGCCCTGGTTTTTTGTAACCCGAACCGGCATGTGTGTCTGGGCAAATAATAAGGGAGTGTGAAACAACGGAATAAGCAGCAATAAAAAGTTCTTGTTTAGCATCGTAGTGTAAAGAGTAGTATAAGAAAAAATATTTCGGCAGCAAGTTATCTATAGTTTAGGGTAGCCGATAGCCATTTTTCCATAACCGCAACATCCATTTTTTTTCTTTTTGCAAGGTCTTCTACCTGATCTTTTCCAATTTTTCCCACTCCAAAATACTTTGATTGCGGGTGGGCAAAATACCAGCCGCTTACAGAAGCTGCAGGATACATGGCATAATTTTCGGTTAAGGAAATGCCTGCATTTTCCGTGGCATTGAGCAATTCAAAAAGGGCTGATTTTTCGGTATGGTCAGGACAGGCAGGATAACCCGGAGCCGGACGAATTCCTTGATATTTCTCACGAATAAGGGCTTCGTTGTCCAGTTGTTCTTCCGGTTGGTAAGCCCAGATCTCCCGGCGTACTTTTGCGTGCATTCGTTCGGCCAGGGCTTCCGCCAGCCGATCGGCCAATGCTTTCAGTAAAATGCTGTTATAATCGTCGTGATTGGCTTCAAATGCCCGTACTTTTTCTTCGATCCCAATGCCTGCCGTAACGGCGAAACCGCCTATATGATCGGGCAGCCCCGTAGCTTTAGGGGCCACAAAATCAGCCAGGGCCATGTTGGCTGCTCCTGCCGTTTTTTTAAGTTGTTGCCGGATGGTATGAAAAGTGGTTTGTACTTCGGAGCGGTTGTTATCGGTATACACTTCAATATCATCGCCCACGGCATTCGCAGGCCAAAGACCTGTTACGGCACGTGCCTTTAACCACTGTTCGGCAATTATCCGATCCAACATTTTTTGGGCATCGGCAAAGAGTTTTTGGGCTTCTTCGCCTACCACTTCATCCGTAAGGATATCCGGGTAACGGCCGTGCAACTCCCAGGTTCGGAAGAAGGGCGACCAATCGATATACTTCCGGAGTGGCTCCAGATCTACCGCATCGTAAACGGTCAATCCTTCCCTGGCAGGGGGATAGATGTTTTTTGCACTCCACTCCACCGAAGGTGCATTTTTGCGGGCTTCTTCAATGGAAAGCCAGGTTTTTCCGCTGCGTTTACGGGTGTGGTTTTCGCGAATTTTATCGTATTCTTTTCGCACCTCAAGAATAAAATCGTCTTTTTGATCGTGGAGTAATTTCCCCACTACCGGAACACTTCTGGAGGCATCCAACACATGGATTACAGGGCCTTTTCTGTAGTGGGGTTCAATTTTTACTGCGGTGTGTACCCTGGATGTGGTAGCTCCTCCGATCAACAGCGGTATGTCGAAATTTTGCCGTTCCATTTCTCGGGCAAGGTGAACCATTTCATCCAACGATGGTGTGATCAGCCCACTCAGGCCTATCATATCTGCTTTTTCGTCCAGAGCGGCCTGTAATATTTTTTCGGGTGGTACCATTACCCCCATATCCACCACCTCGTAGTTATTGCACCCCAATACTACACCAACAATGTTTTTTCCAATGTCGTGTACATCGCCTTTTACGGTGGCCATCAATACTTTGCCAGCGGTCTTTTTTTCGCCTTTTTCAGCTTCCAGCCAGGGCGTTAACCAGGCCACCGATTTTTTCATTACCCGGGCACTTTTTACCACCTGCGGGAGAAACATTTTTCCGGAACCGAACAAATCGCCTACAATGTTCATCCCAGCCATTAAAGGGCCTTCGATCACCAGAATGGGACGTTTGTATTTTTCCAGTGCTTCGGCAGTATCCGCATCAATGAACTCAACAATGCCTTTTACCAGAGCATGCGACAAACGTTCTTCCACCGTACCCTTTCTCCATGCATCATCTACCTTGCGTTCCTTGCTTTTTCCTTTTACGGTTTGGGCAAATTCCAGCAAACGTTCGGTGGCATCACTCCTTCGGTCGAGCAACACATCTTCCACACGTTCGAGCAGATTTTTCGGAATATCGTCGTACACCGTGAGCATGGCCGGATTTACGATCCCCATATCCATTCCGTTCCGGATGGCGTGGTACAAAAAGGCCGAATGCATGGCTTCTCGTACCATGTTGTTTCCCCGGAAAGAAAAACTCACATTGCTTACTCCGCCACTCACTCTGGCTCCGGGCAAGTGTGCTTTGATCCATTGGATTGCCCTGAAAAAATCGATGGCATTCAGGCGGTGTTCATCCATTCCGGTGGCAACCGGAAAAATATTGGGGTCAAAAATGATATCCGTGGGTTGGAATTTTACTTTATCCACCAGAATGCGGTAGGAGCGTTCACAAATCTCAATACGGCGTTGGTAGTTATCGGCCTGGCCTGTTTCGTCAAACGCCATCACCACTACAGCAGCTCCATACATCTTGATTTTTTGGGCTTGTTCCATAAATTCCGTTTCCCCTTCTTTGAGGCTTATGGAATTGACTACTCCTTTTCCTTGCAAGCATTGCAACCCGGCTTCAATGATGTCCCATTTCGAAGAATCGATCATTACGGGAACACGGGAAATGTCGGGTTCGGAAGCAATTAAATGGAGGAAACGTACCATGGCTTTTTTTCCGTCGATCAAACCATCGTCCATATTAATATCGATGATCTGGGCTCCGCCTTCCACCTGATCACGAGCAATCGCCAGGGCTTCTTCAAAGGCCTCTTCTTTGATCAGGCGTAAAAACTTTCGCGACCCTGCTACATTGGTTCGTTCTCCAATGTTTACAAAGTTGGAATGGGGGGTAATGATCAGGGGTTCCAGACCACTCAGCTTTAACGGAGGTTGTACGGCATTTGCCTGATTTGCTTTTTGCATGTTTGTCACTGATTTTTGGAGGTGGTTTACTTCCTTGGCGGGAAATCATGCTACGGTTACGGAAGCTACTTTCCGGGGTTGATATTCATGGGCTACATCGGCGATGGCTTTTATATGCTCCGGTGTTGTTCCGCAACAGCCTCCGATAATATTGATCAGGCCCAGTTTTAAAAACTCCCGGATCTGTGCTTTCATTTGTTCCGGTGTTTCATCGTATTCGCCAAACGCATTGGGTAGCCCGGCATTGGGATGGGCACTTACCAGGCAGTTGGCTTTTTGCGCCAGCACCTGTAAATACGGCAAAAGGGCTTTGGCACCAAGCGCACAATTCAAACCGATGCTTAAGAGAGGGGCGTGCGACATGGAGATCAGGAAAGCCTCTGCTGTTTGGCCGCTTAAGGTTCGTCCGCTGGCATCTGTTATGGTTCCGGAAATCATGAGCGGCCATTCCCGGCCTCTTTCTTTGAACACTTCCATAGCGGCAAAAATGCCTGCTTTGGCATTGAGGGTATCAAATACGGTTTCGATGAGCAACAGGTCGGCTCCTCCATCCAACAATCCCTTTATTTGTTCTTTATAAGCATGGCTCAGTTGCTGAAATGTAATGGCCCGGAAGCCCGGATCGTTTACATCCGGAGAGAGGGAAGCGGTTCGGTTGGTTGGCCCTATGGCACCTGCCACAAATCTTGGTTTGTGGGGTTCTTTTGTTGTAAATTCATCCGCAACCTTTCGGGCAATTATTGCGGATGCTTTATTGATGTCGTAAACCGCTGATTCCAGACCATAATCTGCTTGGGCGATCCATGTGCCGTTGAAGGTATTGGTTTCAACCATATCGGCCCCTGCGGCAAAGTATTGGCGGTGAATATCGGCGATGATATCGGGGCGTGTTAAGGACAGCAGATCGTTGTTGCCTTTTAAAGGCCGATTGTGATCTTTGAATGGTTCGCCTCTGAAATCTTTTTCTGTGAGGGCGTGGCGTTGGATCATGGTTCCCATGGCTCCGTCGAGGACCAAGATGCGGTGGGCGAGTGCCTCGGTTATCTTATCGTTCATAAGCATTCAAAACAATATATTCTTTACCGGTGGTCGGAAGAGATCATATTTGCGAATGCATGATTATGGCCTGTACTCCCAACGCATCTTTCCGTTTATCCCGAACAGGACTTAGCCCCTTTCCCATGGTTGCAGAAGCATTTGCCAAAGCTTTGACGGGTCCGGACTCTCCACTTTTCTTAATGAAGTTCGTTTTTCGAAAAGGAACTGTACCAAAGCTAGGGCATTTTGCCATGATCACCAAAAGGAGTAGCTGAATTTTCCGGGCAAACTTCGCTTAAAGCGGTGCCCAGATATGCTTCCAGGTGTTGCTGAAAAAAAGCAGGGCGTTGTGCGATGAAATCACGAATAATTTGTACCTGTTCCTCCCATTCCCGAATGTTCTCAGGGTAACCCCAACGCTTGCTGTGTTTTGGGATCTCAACGGCATAACGAGCTTCGAAATCGGCCAGAACAGGATGGAGGTGTTCCGGGTTAAAAACGGTTTGAACAAGTTCCCGATAGCGACATACCAACTTTTTACGGAATTCCGGACTTTCCATCATAGCCCGAAAGAGCAACGTGGAACCATGCCCGTTGTTCCATTTTGTACTGTTTTTTTCAGTGGCATGAGCAATGGCATCAAAATCGGATGTCGAAGCCGCTCCCATTAGGTTAAAACCTGCACAGAAATCGAGGTCAAAAACCAACCAGCGGAAACGGCCGTTCTTTGTTCTGGGGCGCCAACATTTTACATTGTTTGCCGGCCAGTCGTAGTTGGCAAAATAGGTCTGAATGAGGTGGTAGTCGATAAAATTGTTCACATCCAGATAGGCCATCATCCTGGCGTAATTCTCCGGGTTTTCAAGGTTTTCGGCTTTGGCCAGGGCCATCATCTCACGGTAAACCTTATCGTCGCCCAACACCACAGCCCCATGGAAACCCTCCAGCAAATCAATCTCATCTTTTTCCAACTGAAAATGGTCGTTGAAAAAATGTTTGTCCAAGCGGTTTCTGAAATTGTAAACCCCCCAATATTCACCATTGATGTAGAGCAATGCCGACCGATACCGTTGCGATTCCACATCCATTTCCCGGATCACCTCGTGCAAAAAAGCATCTCTGAAAAGGGTGCTGAAACAATCGTTCCCGGAATTGCGGAGCAGAAATTTTTTGAACTTCCGGGCAGGATAGTTTTCGAGAAGCGGATACTCGATGCTGCGGTTACCATAATCGTTCCGAAGCGAAAAACGCAGGCTTTTTTGAGGAAAAGCAGCGATGGCCTGACCGTTGAGCCGAAGGCCTGCCGGTGTTTCAAAACCCAGCCGGCCTTTTTCATCAAACATCTGAACCCATACTTTTCGTTCCCATTCCCGGCCTCTCTGGCGGTAGTTTCCGGGAGGCCACCAATCGTCTGTCCATCGTTCCGGGCTATAATGAATGCCCGGTACAAAGATGCCGTCATCGTCATCAAACAGATGGCCGGGTTCCGTAACGAGGGAAACCACCGAGAACCGGGTTTGAGCCGCTTTTCCGACGAAAAAAGTTTGGGTATACGTTTTGCCGGACGATGTGCCGTAACCATCGTAACAACGGTATCGGATCACCGAAGCCCTCGGTACTTTTTGGGGATATTTCCATCTGAACTGATCCAATTGCCATTTGCCTTTCAGGGGGGTGGTCGGAAGGCAGGCCAGCAAAGCATCGGGGCCATTCCGGCCAGTAATGTAAATGGGACACGAATAAATGGGAGCCGTTTCGTCGGGAAAAGTACCATCGAGTGTAAAGCGAATGTACAGGCTGTCGTTTTCCGGGCGCAATTCCAGCCGGAACGGAGCGTCGAAGAACCCGCTTTGATGAGAAGCAACAATGTTTTCGCCTTCCGGCACATGCAACTCCTGATTGTAAATACAAACAGGATCGTTACATCCGGCCATCAGGAAAAGCAAAAAACAAAAACTAAGGCTGCGGATCACTGTTTTCAGACTTTGGTGTAAACGATTTGAAATACTCCAATGTAAATTCGGCATCCAGTTCATGGTAAAATGCAACGGTCAGTTCCAACTTCTTCTTAAGACCGGCAAATTTACTGGTAATTGCCCAAAACTCCGCACCTGGCACGAAGAGGTTTTTGGCGAAAGCATTAAAATCATTTTCTATGGATGATTGCGCATACTGGTTGAGAAAACCCTTATCGTTGATCTTGCTGATAAAGGTTTCCGAGCTTTTCCCTGCTTTTAATGCCTGCATCCCTCCATCTCCGTATACCACCCCCTTTTTGTTGGCGGCATGCCACAAAGAATCCGTAAAGAGTTGGCGGTTCCGGTTAAACAGAATGCTGGAAAACTCAGCATGAAACACTTTTTCGATGTAGCTTTTGCTATAACCGTGGGCAATGCCTTTGTTGCTCAGATATACCGCATTTTCGGAATAGGTGCCGCCATAAAAAGCACCAAAGAATGCCAGGCTTTTCAAAATGTATACTTTTTGGAGGTAGGTTTGCAGCAGGGAGTCAGGATATTTTTGAAAACAGCCTTTTATCAACGCTATGGAACGATCAACTTCATTCTGATCCAATGGTTCCGCTTTGGGATCGATGTGGTTGGAATACCAATTTTGGGGAAACATATTGGGGTGTGAAACAAATACCAATTCAATGCCTGTTGTTTCGTGGGTGATGCTTTTTATAATGCTGTCGTTACTTCCCCCCGTTGGACGAGCAAAGGCATGAACCGCAACAAAAACAAAAAGCAATTGAAAAAGAAACGTACGCAAAGTCTGGATTTTAGTTAAGTAAAGATAACAAAATCGTGCCAGGAGTAAATAGGACATTTTCGGGCCATGAGCAACCATTCATATAAAACCCCTGAAAAAAGTGCTGCCAAAACGATGGATGGTCGAAAGGACATTCGCATGGGTCTCAATTCTCCGGAAGAAATTCAAAAGATTACGAAAGGCTTACCAAATCCGGTCAATCTTTTGTGCAACTGGCAATGATCAGAATATCCCTTCACAAAATCGATAACCAAATTTCCTAACCGTTACTAAGGATCATACCAAATTAAAGCCTGGTATCTTGATGAATAAAGATGCCGAAGGGAACATTTTTACGATATTTGCGCCTGCAAGATGGAGCAGAGATCAGGAAAAGCCAAACAATTCTTTCGGAAACTCAGGGATAAATATCGCCTGGTGATTGTGAATGAAAAAACCTTTGAAGAACGTTTTTCAATGCGCCTTTCGCGCTTAAACATCTTTTCTGTCACTACACTTCTGTTCCTTCTGGTTGTCAGCCTTACCGTTTTATTGATCACGTTTACGCCTGTTAAAGAATACATTCCCGGTTTTGGCAATTCGGATTATCGGATACAAAGTGAAATGAATGAGCTTCGGGTAGACAGCATTGCCAGCGAATTGCGTCAATTCAAACGCTACAAAGATACGCTCCGTAGCATTCTGAATGGGACCATTGGCGAACACACACCGACCAACTCGCCCGATCATATCCATTCCGATGCCATCGATTTATCCAATTCTGCGGCCGACTCTGCTTTTCGGACTGCGGTGGAATACCAGGATCAGTATGCCTTGGCTTTCAACCATGATCATAAAACCAAAAAACACCGTTTGGCCGGGGTCTTTTTCTACTGCCCGCTCCGTGGCAAGGTTATCCAGTCGTTTAATGCCCAAAAAGACCATTTCGGGGTAGATGTTGTGGCCGGTAAAAACAAACCCATTTCGGCTACGTTAGATGGCACGGTTGTATGGGCCAACTGGACCCCGGAAGACGGATATGTGATCGCACTTCAACACAGCCACGAATTTATTTCCATATACAAACACAACTCCGCCTTGCTCAAAAAAGCAGGCGACCGGGTAAAAGCTGGCGAAGCCATTGCCATTATCGGAAATACCGGAACCACTTCAACAGGACCACACCTGCATTTTGAATTGTGGCAAAACGGCCAGGCAACCGACCCTGAAAAATGGATCGTTTTTAAATAGCTTCTATGGGACTAAAAGCCACTTTGAGTAAACCTTTTGCTAAATTAACGACGAAAAAAATGCGCAAATGGAGCTCTGCTCCCATTGTAGCACAGGAAAAGGTTTTTCATCAACTCATAACCACGGGTAAAAAAACGGCTTTTGGCAAAGATAATGGTTTTGATCGCATTCGGTCTTATGCCGACTTTAAAGCGGCTGTTCCGATCAGAGATTACGAAGCGTTGCGGCCTTATATTGATCGTATTTTAAAGGGCGAAAGCAATGTGCTGTGGAAAGGCCGGCCTTTGTACCTGTCCAAAACGGCAGGTACCACATCGGGGGCCAAATATATTCCGATCAGCAAAGAGAGCATGCCCTTCCACACGGAAGCCGCACGTTGTGCCTTGTTAAGCTATATCTCGGAAACCGGTAAAGCCTCTTTTGCCGATGGTAAAATGATCTTTCTGCAAGGCAGCCCGGAAATGAGTACCACTTCCGGCATATTAACCGGCAGGTTGTCGGGCATTGTTGCGCACCACGTTCCGGCTTATCTCCTGAAAAACCGCATGCCTTCCTACGAAACCAACTGCATAAAAGATTGGGAAAAAAAAGTGAATGCCATCGTAGAAGAAACGGTAAATGAAGACATGCGCCTCATTTCCGGCATCCCTTCCTGGGTACAGATGTACTTCGAAAAACTGATCGAAAAAACAGGCAAACCCGTAGGTGAGATCTTTCCCAACTTTTCCCTGTTCGTTTTTGGAGGAGTAAATTTTGAACCTTATCGGCAACGGTTCGATCAATTGATCGGTCGCCCGGTAGACAGCTTGGAAACCTACCCGGCATCGGAAGGCTTTATTGCGTATCAGGACTCACAAACGGAAAAAGGGTTACTGTTGGCCGTAGATGGGGGGATTTTTTATGAATTCATTCCTGCCGACGAGTTCTTCGACGAAAACCCAACCCGAATGGCATTAAAGGATGTGGAGGTTGGCGTAAACTACGTACTCATTCTCAATACCAATGCGGGCCTTTGGGGCTATAACATCGGCGATACCGTAAAGTTCGTATCCACTTCGCCTTACCGCCTTGTGGTAAGCGGTAGGATAAAGCATTTCATCAGTGCGTTCGGAGAGCATGTAATTGGCGAAGAAGTGGAACATGCCTTACAGGTAGCCTGTGCCGATCAGGCATCGGAAGTGGTGGAGTTTACGGTGGCTCCCCAGGTAGATCCGACCGAAAATGAGTTGCCTTACCACGAATGGTTCATCGAATTTGCCCGACCTCCGGAAAATATGAACCGGTTTCGTAAAAGCATGGATGAAGCCATGCAGCATAAAAACATTTACTACCGCGACCTGATCGAAGGAAAGATTTTACAGCCGCTTAAAATAACCTGCATCGGTAAGCATGGATTTAACCAGTTTATGCGCTCAAGGGGAAAACTGGGAGGGCAAAACAAAATTCCGCGTTTAAGCAACGACAGGGCATACGCCGATGTTTTAGTTCGCTGGAAAGAAGCGGGTTAACGTTTTTTCTTTGTGGGAGTTGCTGCAAAATACCAGGTGCTGAATGAAGCCGCCATGGGTTGTTTTGAGAAGTGTTCTCCGATACCTGTCGGAACCATAGACCTCCTTGCAGTATGTAACCTTTCCTTGTTATACAAAAGGTTATGCCAAGCCTGTAAAACGGGCATTTGTGAACGATCTTCGGGCCATAATCAGTGTCTCTTTTGCGCCATTCAACCGTTTCCACGTTCTTTGCTTTATTAAACTAAGGTGCCGGTTATGGATGGCACTCCATAAAAGGTGCATGGTTGTTTAATTTGTAAAATGATGCATTGTTATCCGGATGATGCCCAAGACAGGTTCCAGCTGAATGAAGTACGCATGCTGCTGGCAGAACACTGTATGGGCTTTTCTGCCAAACAGCTTGCGCTGGACATACAGCCCGTTTCCGATCTGGAACTCGTTCTCCTGCGCTTGCAACAAACCAAAGAATGTTTTACCATTCGTGAAGAGAGCACGGTTTTTCCATCGGTGCGTTACCCTGATCTGCGGGAAGCCATTCAAACCCTTAAAGTAGACGATACGGTACTCGAAGGCAAGGATATGATCGCCATTCGTACCATGGCAGATACGGCCAATGTACTGATCCGTTACTTGAAAGAAAAATCGGATACCTTCCCTGCTTTATACGATCTTGTGGTGAATTGCGAAGTGAACAAAACACTTGTGGAAATCATCGATAAGATATTGGAGCCTCCGGGATTGGTACGTTCCAATGCTTCCGGGTTGTTGTCGAATATCCGAAAAAAATTGGCCGGCAAACGGCAACAAGCCAGCCGGGTTTTCCTGAATGAGATCCGCAAATATCAAAAGCAGGGATGGTTGCGCGATTTTAATGAAAGCTCCTGGAACAACCGGCGTGTACTGGCAGTAATCGCCGAGTATAAACGGCAGATCAAAGGCATTTACCACGGTTCGAGCGATACCGGACAAACGGCTTTTATCGAACCCATTGCCACCGTGAGCCTCAACAACGAAATTTTTGAGCTGGAACAGGAAGAGCGCCGCGAGGTGTTGCGCATCCTTCGGGAACTGACCCAAAACGTACGAAAAGAGTGGTATGCCATCATCGATTTTGAACAGATGTTGGCTTATGCGGATTTGGCCATGGCAAAGGCCCGGCTGGCGGAAGACATGGAAGCCAGCTTGCCCCGGCTCAATACCAAAGGAGTACTCCGCCTGATGGATGCCCGCCATCCCTTGCTGTTTTTGCTCAACCGATCCGAAGGAAAAGAAACGGTGCCGTTGCATTTGACTTTGCACCCCAAACAACGGATCGTGATCATTTCAGGCCCCAATGCAGGCGGTAAGTCCATTGCTTTAAAAACAGTCGGTTTGTTACAGCTGATGTTGCAATCAGGGTTGTTGGTGCCGGTACATTCCGATTCCGACATCTGTTTGTTCAATGCCATTTTGGTAGATATTGGCGACGATCAATCCATTGAGATGGAATTGAGTACCTATAGTTCTCGGCTCATCAAAATGAAGTATTTTCGAGGTTTTGCCGGACAAGGCACCCTCTTTTTCATGGATGAGTTTGGTACCGGTTCCGATCCGGAATTGGGAGGTGCCATTGCCGAAATTTTACTGGAAGACCTCACCGCCAGTGGTGCTTATGGCATTGTAACCACACACTATACCAACATCAAACTCATGGGGGAACGAACCTCGGATATCCTCAATGCTTGCATGCTGTTTGACGAAAAATCGTTGCGCCCCATGTACCGGCTGATCACAGGTCAGCCGGGTAGCTCCTATACTTTTGAAGTAGGCGAGCGCATAGGGCTCGACAAAAACTTTCTTGATCGGGCACGGGCAAAAGTAGATGGCAACCGCATCGAATTTGACAAACTGCTGGTGCGTTTGCAAGAAGAACAAAGTGCCCTTGGCACTGCCCGGAAAGAACTCCGGGAAGAACGCCGCGCAACCGAAGAAAAAGCAGGCATGTATACCCAGCTGGTAGCTCGTTTGAAAGCACAGGAATTAAAAGAAAAAAGCCATCGCGATCGCACACTTAAGCTCACTGCTATGGGACAAAAATTCCAGGCGCTGGTCGAGCTGTACGATCAAAATGGCGATAAAAAAGCGGTGGTGCGGAAACTGATGATCCACCTCAACAACGAAAAAAACCGGCTTGAAGCAGAGCGAAAGGCCATCCGGGAAAAAGAAAAGCAGGAACAAAACCAAAAAACACACACCGAAAAAAAGAGAAAACAAGCTGAAAAACGCCTTAAAAAAGCCGATCTGGCCCGGGAAAAGATCGAAACAGGCGCAAAAGTCCGGTTAAAAAATGGCCATCAAAAAGGCATTGTAGAATCGGTAAAAGGCGAACAGGCCACCGTCGTATTTGGCATGATGCGCACCTTTGCCAAGATCAAAGACCTGCGATTGGTAGAGCGAAAAAAAAAGTAAGTTTCCAAAGCACTACAGAGGACATGTTGAACCCAGTCTACCGGCGCTATACCGCCAACTCATGCACTTTCAATATTTTTCGCATTTTCAGGCAATACCCAAAACGACTTACGGGCCCCATTTTTAATCGATAAACCTCCTGGCCTTTGAAATCCGGTCTTTCGCTGCCGAAGGTTGGGTTAAACAATTTGTATATTGCATATGCTCCCTTCGGGATACTACGCTTCATATACGAACCACTACCCCCCCATTGAAACCCCAATTCGTTCTGTGAAACCATGAATTGGGCAAATCATTATCTTTGTGAGAAAGAGACCATATGCCCGATTTCATAGAAAAATATATCAACCCCTTCACTGATTACGGTTTCAAGCGACTTTTTGGCGAGGAACCGAACAAAGAACTCTTGCTCGACTTTCTGAATGAACTGCTCAAAAATGAGCAAGGGAAGATTGTCAGTTTGACGTATTTGAAAAGCGACAGGCTGGGAAACAGCGAAGACGACCGAAAGGCCGTTTTCGACCTGTACTGTGAGAATGAGGATGGGGAAAAATTTATTGTGGAACTCCAAAAAACAAAGCAGAAGTTCTTCAAGGACCGGATGGCCTATTACTCGACATTCCCGATTCGGGAACAAGCCCAAAGGGGTTCGGGCTGGAATTTTGAACTGAAAGCGGTTTACACCATAGCCATCTTGGATTTTGTGTTCGATTCGGACATGGAAGAGCCCACAAAGTTCAGGTATGACGTAAAGCTGACGGATGTTGAAACGTGTAAAGTGTTTTACGATAAGTTGACCTTCATCTATTTGGAGATGCCCAAGTTCAACAAGCCCGTTG
>CALLUQ010000074.1 GCA_938010565.1 uncultured Flavobacteriales bacterium | reverse complement strand
TTCCCACCATTTTAACCAGGATACCGGAACCTGATCCCTTTCGATGATCACATCCCCCAGCACCAGTACATCGAGCCCTGTGCGGATAAAACAGATCACAGCATCTTCTGCCGTACAAACAATCGGTTCCTTTCGCATGTTAAAGGAGGTGTTCAGAAGAACAGGTGCCCTTCCTTTTGCTCTTAGGGCTTGCAGCAATCCGTAAAAACGCGGATCATCCTGTTTGCTTACGGTTTGCACCCGTGCAGAACCATCCACATGCGTAATGGCCGGAAGCGAAACACCAGGCTTTACCTGAAAGGTAAAAAGCATGTAAGGAGACGCTTTGTCCATCTCAAAATAATCCTCCGCATGTTCTGCCAAAACGGCCGGTGCAAATGGCCGGAAAGCCTCTCTTCTTTTAATTAATTTATTCACCTTCTCCTGCATTCCGGGAACGGAGGGATCGGCAAGGATAGACCGCGCTCCCAAAGCCCTGGGGCCAAACTCCATTTTTGCCTGGCACCACCCGATAATTTTGCCCTCTGTTAATTTATCCGAAACGGCATTCAGCAGTCCGGCTTCATCTTCTACGTAAGAAGTATAATTTTCAGACGATAAATTCAACAAACGAACCGCATCTTCCTTTACAATGGAAGGCCCCAACTTTGTGCCCGACATGTTGAGCCGCGGGCATTCGCCCGTAAGACGGTGGTGCGCTACCGCAGCAGCTCCCAAACAACCACCGGCATCGCCGGCCGCCGGCTGAATAAAAACCCGTTCAAAACCGGCCTCGCGGCTGATCCTCGAATTCGCAACACAATTGAGGGCAACACCGCCGGCCATACACAGGTGAGGCAAAGCGGTTTTTTTGTGGAGATAACGTACTTTTTTTACCAGCATTTCTTCCAATGCCAATTGCAAACTCCGGGCTATATTTTTATGATCCCCGGTAATTTCACTTTCCTGTTCCCGGGCCGGAATACCAAAAAGATCTACCAATGCCGGAGTGTACATTTTTCCTCTACCCGAAAAATTAAAAAACGCAGGATCCAGCTGAAACTGTCCGTCCTGCCCGTCCTGCAAAAGCTGTTCAAAAACCCCCATAAACCGGGGTTCTCCGTAAGGAGCCAAGCCCATTACCTTATACTCCGAATTGTTTACCCTGAAACCCAGGTAGGAAGTAATGGCACTGTACAACAACCCCAAAGAATGCGGAAAGTTGACCTGTTCAAAAAGGGTGCATCCATCGGCGTTGCCTTTGCCATAGGTAGTGGTGGCCCATTCGCCAACGGCATCGGCATTAAAAAGGGCGGCTTCTTCAAATCCCGAAAAATAAAAACTACTGGCTGCATGGGAAAGGTGATGCCCGATACATTCAACAGGACCGGTATATCCGAGGCGGTTCGCAATGCTGTCCTTTACTGCCCTTGGGTCCAGCTGAAGCAGCCGATCCGGATGGAAAGGAGGAAAAGCAGGCAGATCCATCGCAAGTTGCCGCTCCAACTTTGCTCCGGGCCGCTCGTAATACGCCACACTATCAATTTCATCGGCCCGCAGGCCGGCCTCCTGCAAACACCACTCAAACGCCTGTAAGGGCAACGAAGGATCGTGTTTGATCCGTGAAAACCGTTCTTCCTGTGCTGCGGCCACCAAACGACCATCCCGCAACAAACAACAGGCAGAATCATGATAAAATGCTGATATACCAACAATGCAAGGCATTTTAATGCAAGTTATACAATTCGATAAGGATCCCCGTTGTGATGACCACCATCAAAACATCATCTTCAAAAGGAGCCATTAACTTAAAACCGGGGCGGGCGTATTTCTGTTTCATTTTTTCAATCCTATTGGGGTCAAATATGTTTTGCTTTTTGAGGGTTGAAAACGATAACAGATCAGCAATATAGGGGTTTTTTGATTGCAAAAACTGCGGACTTCCGGGTGCCGAAAAGCCAAACTTATCGCGGTTCAGTATTGAGCCGGGTATTTTGTTCTCCGCCATATTCCGCAACCCTTTTTTCCCACTCAGTGCATCAAACTTAACCGATGTTGGCGTTTGCAGCAATAACCGAACAAACTCCTGATCCAGATAAGGATACCTGCACTCCACTCCGTTTGCATACGCCATTTTATCTCCGAGATCGGAGAGCAGATGATCCGGTAAACGCAACTTAAGATCGACATACGACCTTTGCTGAAACGGGTCCGAACCTTTCAACGCTCCGGGCGGAATAAGCGGAGCGCCAAGCGCACCAAGCCGGCCCAGAGCTTCCCTGGTATCCGGGCTGTAAATTGTGCCCAGCTGATGGCGGGCTGCCAAATAATCGCGTTCGTAATAAAAAGAGCGGTCGCCCCAAAGTAAGTTCCGCAATTGCTGCTCCTGCAGCTGAGCCGAAGCACCGGCCATCCGGTTTCCATCCATCTGATACCCCACATACCCCCCAAACAATTCGTCGGCACCTTGCCCTGACAAAACAGACTTCACCTTGTGGTTGCGTGTGGCCTCCGAAAGCCGAAAAAGTGCCACATTCAAACTTTCTCTGATGGGCACTTCCGTATGAAAAATAACTTTTCGCAAAGCATCTGCCGTATTTTCGTGGTCGTACAAAAGGCTGGTGTGCAACAATGAAAAGGCACGTGCCATGGTCTGTTGATGTACTTTTTCCGAAAGCAGCGGATCATCGAAACAAACGCCAAAGCTTTTTAGCGGATCGTCCGAAGATCGGCTTGCAATGGCAGCAAGCAACGAAGAATCGAGCCCTCCGCTAAGGTACAAACCCACCGGAACATCGGCCTGCAACCTTCGTTCAACCGCTTTTATAAGTACTTCCTCCATCTGTTCCAGGCAGACCCGGGCAGCCCCCGGGGCAGGTTCCGACTGAAAATGGGTATACCGGAATTCCCAATACGATCTCACCTTATAATTTCCCGAAACACCACTGATCACAGAAGCCGGAGGAAGACTGTGGATGCCCTCGAACATGGTTTGGGGACTTACCAGCCCCGGAAGGAACAATACCTGATCTAACCCCATAAGGTCGATGCGGGGTGTAATAAAACCGCCGGCCAGGATGGCTTTGATCTCCGAACCAAACACCAGGTAACCGTCTACAACAGCATAATAAAAAGGGGCAATGCCAAAATGATCCCTGCACCCCATAAAAAACTCCCGTTTAAAATCATAAAGGAAAAAGGCAAACTGCCCGTTCAGTTGATGCATAAACGTTGTGCCGTAACTTTCGTAGAGATGCACCAGCACTTCAACGTCTGATCCCGTTTGAAAACGATGGCCTTTGGATGTTAATTGTGCTCGCAGTTCCCGGTGGTTGTAGATCTCGCCATTGCAGATCACCACCACAGATCTGTCCTCATTGTATATGGGTTGCATGCCGGTTTCCGGGTCCACAATGGCCAGGCGGTTGAAAGCCAATGCCAAATGGTCGTGAGTGATGCATTGCATTTCATCGGGTCCGCGGTGTTGCAGGGCCCGCATCATGGCTTCTGCCTTTTCGGCTGAAGGAGCCCCTCTTTTTTTAAGGTCTAGAAAGCCTGAAATGCCACACATAAAACGAAAAAAATACAGGTGAAATAATGGAGGAATGAAACAAGCCGGTTATCCATGCGTTCTGATCGCCTCCGAGGGTTTCCACAACTCTCCGGTGATGGCCCACCGTTCGTGATCCCGCCATTCGGAGGCCATATAAAGGTAGTTTTTCGAAAAACCTTCTTTGACAAAAAGAGACCGTTTTACCAGTGCTATTGAAGCCGTGTTTTCCGGTTGTATGTTGGCTTCCAGCCGGTGAAGCCCCATCGTGTTAAAAGCGTAGTGCAGCACCATCCGGAGGCCTTTTAACATGTATCCTTTACGTGCATCATCCGGATGCAGAAGGTAATACCCCAAAAAGCCTCCCTGTAAAGCCCCTCTTACAATTTCCCGAATGTTGATGACCCCAACCGGCCGGTGATCGGCTGTACAAATAAAAAAACCCCGATGGCGTTCTCCGGAATTAATGGTGGTTGCATATTGTTTAAATTGGTCGGGATCGGAAGTGGGGTTTGACCAGGGGTGGTGAAAACCACGGGCATCTTTGATGCGCCGAACAAAGTAAGGACCATCGGAAACATCGGGATGCCTCATGTACAGACCATCTTGATGAAAAAGCAAAGGGGGGTTCATGTCAAACGGTGTCGGTTTTGTGCGAAAAGGTTTGTACGATCAATGTTCTGTCTGATCTTGGCGAAGGTGAAAATAGCACTTTTTTGTATAATCGGTCCGGGTCCTTACCCGGGGAGGCCTGATAAACCGGTTTACAGGCTGTCTTTTTTCAGTCGGAACGGTTGGCATAGTGATAGGCCAAATGGTTTATCGGAAGGCAGCCGAGGTTATCGTAGTTGTGCCTGATCACAACGAAGGACCGAACATTAAGTGCAACAATTTACCTGCGTTATTTTAAATTGGCAGAGAAGGCAGCCCCTCTTTTTTTTAAGACTTGAATACGGATGATAGCGCAGAACCTGAAGATGAAAAATTATCGTCGCTTTATTTTTCAGCCCGTTATAAACCGGGCTTTTGCTGATAACACAGGATAATTTTAAATGCGTTTGCCCCGAAAATGTAACCCTATCCCTTGTCCAAACCAAATATTCGCTTAAATTTGTGCCCCCTTTCTGTAAAAGGTGATGCCACCATCAGAAAAAAACGCCATATCAGGGGCTCTGGCCACTTCGCTACAGACCACCCCCCTCTTTTTAATTTTCAGGGTACTTACATGCTTGTGTTCCATACAAGCCACTGTTAAACATTTTTCTTGTTTGTAAATTATGTGCTGTTGAAGGGCTGTTTTCCTCCGAAACGGCCTTGTTTGCCAGGCAGATTTAAAAAAACAAAAGCGGATCACACAAAAAACAACATACAATGAGCAAATACATTTATGGTTTTGACTTTGGCACCAGCAATTCGGCACTTTCCATTCTGGATATTGATTCGGGCAGGATCGTAAAAACATTTAATGAAGCTTCGCTCATTTATTTTTCTGCGTTAGACAGTTCCGACATTTACATCGGAAAACAAGCCCAAGAAAAATACCTGGAATACGGG
>CALLUQ010000073.1 GCA_938010565.1 uncultured Flavobacteriales bacterium | reverse complement strand
GGTGGCAATGTGCTTCATGGCTTCTCCGGAGGCATAACGCCGTATAATTTGCAGGTGGCGTGGGCGTAAACAAGTCCTCACTTCTTGTATAAAGCTTTCGAGCAGCGGATATTTTTCCAGTACTTCACGTGCCTTTTTTTGGCTTTTTAGGGTGTTTTTGTTTGGCATATTTTATTTGTTTATCAGGTAGTTTTGTGTGTTTGTTTCAGAGAAGGCCGGCCGGATCATCCGGAGATGTGCAACCTGTGCATCGCCCCAAATGGTAAGGAAGGACATTTACACTCCTCTTGTTACGAATGGTGTTCTATATGATGACGATGATAATCATAACGATTGTTTTTTGCATTTATAAACCTGTTCAAGCACTCCGGGATCAATCGGTGAGGCGGGCTGTTGTAAGGAATATATTGTTCAAGCCATCGTACCTTGCCCGGGAAAAAGAAGGAAAGCCATCCTAAAGGAGTGGATGGCTTCCCATTCTTCCACTAACCAATCTAGCTTCAAGGCAAAGGTACTTGCCTCTTTTGCTAACAATCTCTCTGTGCATCGGATTGTAAGGGCAAAATAAAGCGCAAAAGAAAGGTCATGCAACACTGGATGATCTTATGTTTCAGTTTTCAACGAGTATATTTCTTTCTATTAGATCAATATAACATGCTAATAATCAAAGAAATTTATTTGTAAATTTGTTCAGCTTTGGGGGTACTTTGAATACGATTGATCACATAAAAAGGATAATCGCAGAATTAACGAATGAAGAGATTCGTTCTTTAGTGAAGCTGCTCACTGCTAAGACTAAAGCCTCTAAGTCAGCAAAATTTTTGGCGTTAATTCAAAGTCAGCCAAACGATACAGATGAAACCCTTAAAGCCAAAGTTGGACTTAGCATTAAAAGCAGTGCGTATTCCACCTTTATTTCAGATTTCAGAGATAAGATCATTGAAGCTGTTTGTTTAGATCACAATATTAGCCGCCGATCATTTTATAGTGATTATGAGCGAACGAACTATTGGGTGAGAAAAAGAATGATGGCATCTGAAATTCTTCTTGGCAGAGGGCTTAAGAATGAAGCCCGGTATCTCTACGACAAGATCATCAACAAGTGTATAGATTATGAAATTTATGATGTTCTGATTGAGTGCTTGATCTTAAAAAGAAACATAACAGCGATACACGAAAGACAGTCGGCTATTTTGGAAATTCAAGCAAAAATAGATTTTTACATCAAAACAAAAACCGCTTACGAAGAAGCAAGGTTTGTTTTTAGCAGATTAAACTCAGCGACTTCTTTTCATGCTAACCCGATAGAAACCAAAACATTCATAAATGACACCGTTGAACGATTGGAACATGATTTGCTTCAATTCAATTCCAAAAACTTGTATTATTACCTTTGCTTTCTCAAAGTTTATATTCTTGAAACAGAAGGAAAAATTGAAGATGCAATCACTCTGCTAAGAGAGTTAAGGCAAAATGTAATCCATCATCCCAGCCTTAATCGACGTATAAAATTAAGCCCAATAGAACTTAATCTTGCTCATTATTATTTGAAGGTGGGAGAAACCAGCTTTGCCTTGCATCATTCCGAGTTGGGTGTGCAAATTGCACGACCTAAATCATTTAATTACTTTATGGCTTTGGAACAACAATTCGTCGCGCAATTTCATGCAGGAGAAATAGGGAAATCACATGTAACCATCAGAAGCCTGGTTGCAAAATCTCCTCCCGAAGATACTTTTTATAAAGCAAAACGTTATTATTACCGTGCATGTGTTTTGCTTCTTCAAAGGCACCATAAATATGCGCACGACTGTTTGCAATTTACCAAAGCGCTCGATGCCGATAAAAACGGCTGGAACATTGCCGTTCGGATCTTGGACATCATGAACCAAATTGAATGGAATGGCCTTCGTCACAGTGCAGATCCCCACATTGATAACCTTCGGGATCACATTTTCAAAACCCGGAAAATAAAACCCATCACACCGCGCAACCTGGCCATTTTAGATATCCTGAAAGCCTTGGTGAAAGAAGGATTTAATTTCGACACCGTAGCAGCACAAAAAGCATCGGTGCTGCAAAAGCTATCATCGGGCAACGAAGATTACGAGTGGAACATGACCAGCCCCGAACTCATCCGCTTTGATGCCTGGTTTATGGCCAGTGTAAAAAAGGTGGAATACCGTTATGATCTTGCTCTAAGTACATGAAAAAGAAATGTATAATCCCCCCAGATCTATCCATTCAATGAACCGATCCGCTTCGGAAACGTCCAACACCTGAAGCAGGAAATACCCCTAATTTGGGCAAATCCTACCGGAGCTGTGGAATTACTACAAAATACCTTAGAGCCTGTTTAAAAATGAGATTCAGCAAATGATTATCGTGAATTTTGAGTCAGATTAAGGCATGTTTGAAGAGAATAGCCTGAGCTATTTGATGAAAACATAACGAAGAGATGACTTAAAAGGCGCATAAACATGCTGAAGAGTCATTCTTAAACAGGCTCTTAGAAAGACAAGGTTAGCTTCCTTCACACTTTTTACTACCTTAGGCGATCTGATACCTACAACGAGATGTCCGACCCAACTTTACATGATGCCATGCGCCCCCATACCGATGAAGAAGTACCCGAAGCCATCCGGCGGTTGCTTTCGGAACCTGCTTTCATTCGTCTGGCGCTTCCTTTTTTCAAAACCCTTTCGCCCAAAGAATTGCAGCAAAAATTGCTATCGATCAACCGGCTGATCCGGTTTCAAAAAGAAATGGTTTATCCTGCTTTAATGTCGGTACTCCAAACCACTTCCGATGGCTTATCTTCCTCCGGTTTCGACCGGCTCAACCCCGGCAAAGCCTGCCTTTTCATCTCCAACCACCGCGATATCATTCTCGATTCGGCTTTGTTGAACATCCTGTTGTACGAAAAAGGTTTCAACACCACCGAAATTGCCATCGGGAACAACCTGCTGAAAGAAAACTGGATTGCAGACCTGGTGAAACTCAATAAGAGCTTTGTGGTACGGCGCGATTTAAACGGCAGACAACAACTCGAATTTTCGCAACAATTATCGGCTTATATCCGCACCAACATTTCTCAAAAGAATACTTCCGTTTGGATTGCTCAACGGCAAGGAAGAACCAAGGGTGGCAACGATCTTACCCAGCCCGGGTTGCTAAAAATGTTGAGCATCAGCGGAAGCGACGACCTGATCGCCAATATGAAAGAACTGCAGATCGTGCCGGTATCCATTTCGTATGAATACGATCCGTGCGATGTACTGAAACTTCATGAACTGGAGCCCCAAACACAGGCCCTTTCGGAGCAGGCATCCTACCGGGAAGATGTGAACAGCATCGTAACAGGCATAAAAGGCCGGAAAGGAAACATTCATATTCATGCTGCTGCTCCCCTTAACGAGCGCCTGGCAGAAGTAAAAAACACGGGCAGCCGCAATGCCCGGATACAAGCCATCGCCCAACGCATAGATGCCGCTATTCACCAAAACTACAAAGTATACCCGGGCAATTACATCGCTGCCGATATGGAGAGCGGAAACCATCGGTTTTCGACCTATTACACCGCCGAAAACCAAGCGGAGTTTGTCCAGTATCTGGACCATCAGATGCAACAATTTCCGCTCCCTGTTCCTCAACTCAGAGAAAAACTCATTCGCATGTATGCATGGCCTGCTTTCAACAAGCACTGTATTCAACCTGAAAACCGTTGAAACATTTTGCTTTTTTATCCTGTTTGCTCCGGTCGAACAAACAAGGGGGATGCCGCTTTTCCCACCCGGTATTTGGGTGTTTATCAACAATCACTTGTTCAAATATCCCACAAAGAAAATGCCCGACACGGAGCACAGAGGGTTATTTTTGAAGGGCATGAACCTTGCATTTGTTGTGAAATCCAAAAACCACAGCTTTACTCCCCTAACCCCTGAAAAATGAGCATCCAGGATTTTATTTACCAGACACAAAACCACAACCGGATGTTGATGATTTGGTTTGTGGTGGTACCGGCAGTGGTTTATTTATACGGTCGCATACATACCCGGAGAGCCGGAACAAAAAGCCCTCATAAATACGTATACTCCCTGCTGGTTTACGCCACTTGTATTCCAGGTGTGTTTTCTTCCGTTCTGACGTTGTATACCCTGCTTTTTATCCGCGCTAATTTACTGCAGGTAAATGCTTTGGTTTATTTCCTTCCCATTTTTTCCATGCTGGTTACGCTTTTGCTGATGCGAAAACAGGTCGATTTGAAACAAGTACCGGGTTTTGATCGGGTTTTTGGTTTGATCATCATGTTGGCAGTGGTGTTTATGGTTTTGTTTCTGCTGGTCAACACCCGGATATTCCTGTTTTTTGGAGGATCCTTTTTGTGGTTGGCACTGCTGGGCATTTTTCTTTTTGGTATTCTGATGGCCGGCTGGCATAAACTGAAGAAGAAATAAAACAGGAATGGTTCTTGATCCAACCATGTAGCCTGTTGTGCCGAAACAAAGTATTCCCAGCTACGTTTGTGTTAAAAACATGTTACATGCCATACCTAATCGCCTTTCTTTTCCTTTTTATATTGAACCACACCATGGGCCAAACCGCAACGGAAATTTACCACCGGGGAGTGGAAGCCTACCATGCCGGGCACTATGATGAAGCCATGGAAAAGTTCAACACAGCCATTAAAGCCGATGATCAACAAGCCGTTTTTTACAAGATGCGGGGCGATTGTAAAATGCGGATGGAAAACACCAGAGGCGCATTGGCCGATTTCAACAAATCGGAAAAAATGGGACTGAACACCGCCCGCCTGTACCTCAGTCGTGGAGCCGCTTACATGAGAACAGACCAACTTGATGCCGCCCTCACCGATTTTAACACTTCACTCCAGCTCGATTCCGCATCTGCCGACGGGTGGTTCAACCGCGGCAGTGTACATTACCTCCAATACGATGTAAAACAAGCCGTGGCCGACTATACCAAAGCGCTAAAATACCACCCGGAGTTTGCCGATGCCTACTATTTCAGAGGGGTTGCAAAAAGCGAACTCAAAAATGCCGGCAACGAAGGCATCAACGATATCCGCAAGGCCATGCAACTCGATACTTCCTTATATGAGGGCTATCTCAGCATTGCCATCATTCAAATGGAAACCAAATCTTACCAAAAGGCGCTGAACAACCTCAACACAGCCATCGATAAAAAAGGTCCGTACCTGGCCGAAGCCTATTACTTCAGAGCAGAAGCCAGGTATGCACTCAAAGATCGTGACGGTGCCTGCAACGACTGGGAAGAAGCCGGCATGCTGGGCGATATGGACGCTGCCCAAACTTACAGAGACTTATGCATCAAAGGCAAAGAAAAAAAACCGACCCGTTCGGGCCACCGGAAAGCCATTACGTTTTAGCTCCTGCATGTTGATCGGGGCCTCGGAAGGAAAGACAACGCAGTTTTTCCGTTTTTTTGAGTTTCCGGAGATTTCGTAAATTCAATGCCCATATACCGGAAAAACCAAACCGGAAAACGTTTCATTCCGCAAGTGGCACTGTATCCCACCGAAAATGTGGCCGTTGACGCGAAGCGAAAAGCAGGCTTTTATTGCTTTATCTGCAGATCTGAGAGGCATTTTTAATTGGTGAAAAGGTGCTGCCGTTAACTATTCAATGATCGATGAAAAAGAAAAACAGTGTATTTATTGCCACCAGTTTAGACGGGTACATTGCCGATAAAAATTCGAGCATAGCATGGCTCCAATCCATTCCCAACCCCGAAAACACAGACATGGGGTATGTTCGGTTTATGAAAGGCATTGATGCACTCCTGATGGGGCGAAAAACCTTTGAAACCGTTTGTGGTTTTGAGGTAGAGTGGCCTTATACAAAGCCGGTATTCGTATGGAGCCGTTCTTTAAACAAGATCCCTCAAAGCCATAAGGGAAAAGCGTATTTGGTCAAAGGAGAATTGACCGAAATTTTAAACCGGATCCATCAACAAGGGTATGGCCGGCTTTACATTGACGGAGGGACTGTCATTCAAAGTTTTTTAAAGGAAGACCGCATCGATGAGATGCAGATCACCACCGTTCCGATCGTGTTGGGAGGAGGGATCCCATTGTTTTCCGAGCTGACACAAGCACTGCAATTTGAACTCATCGGGTCTGAAGTGTTTTTAAACGAACTGGTACAAAGCCACTACCGACGAAAAAGATAGGCTTGCCCCAGCGGCACGAAGCGAAAGCGGTTTAAAACGCCATTCACAACGCAACCCGACCAAAGCATTTGTGTGCAAAAAATGAAAAAGCACAACCCATACCCGGTCTTAACAGCCGCTGTGTTTACCGGTTTGCTGGTTCCGGTTTTGGTACAGGAAGGCATGTTTTTAGATGGCATTACGTATGGTGCCATTTCTAAGAACATGGCCAATGGCTACGGAAGTTTTTTTCATCCCCACTATTCCGTAACGTTATACCCCGATTTTCACGAACACCCTCCAATGGTCTTTATTCTACAGCGTTTTTTCTTCCGGCTATTTGGAGATGCATTCCTTACCGAAAGGATCTATAGCTTCCTGATGGCCATTCTTACAGCCATTGGAATAAAGCAATGCTGGCTGTTGTTGAACCCTAAACACGCATTAAAAACATACAGATGGTTCCCTGTTCTCCTTTGGATTACTGTTCCATTGGTTTTTTGGGCCTATAAAAACAACCTGTTGGAGAATACGGTAGGCGTATTTACCACTTTTTCCGTTTTCTGCATATTAAGATCATTAACCCATGGTAAGATCATTTATTTATTCACCGGAGGTATTTTGATGATACTGGCCTTTTTATCCAAAGGGCCTGTCGGAATATTTCCTGTTGTAGTGCCTTTGTTATTTGCATTAACTTACGGAAAAGGCAAGGCTCCCCTATTGTATTTTATGTACCTGAGCCTGTTTACGGCTCTTGTTTTTTACCTGCTTTTGCTTGTATTCCCCGCATTAAAAAGCAATCTCAACCATTATGTTGATCAACAACTCATACCGGCACTTAACCAACAACGGGAAGTTTCCACCCACAACAGGTTTACCCTTCTTTTCCACCTTGCCATAGAGCTTTCATTTCCCATCGCTCTTCTGCTCTATATTTCGGTTAAAAAACGGATCGGAAAAAGAAAGTTCAAGCTTTTTAAGCATAAAGAACCCATGTTGTTTTTCTTCATTGCGCTGAGTGCTTCCATACCATTGATCATATCATTCAAACAAAAAAAGTTCTATTTAATTCCCTCCATCCCGTTTTATATTTTATCCATTTCTTTTTTAACAGCCCCTTTTGTAAAGGAAAAGATCGAAGCCATACCCGTTTCCGCGTTAAAATGGATCAGAAGAGCCTCCGTTTCCGCTTTTGTTGCCGTAATGCTGTTTTCGTGGTATAAGGTCGGAGATTTTTCAAGAGACGAAGAAAAGCTGAAAGACATTTATGCGATTTCAGATGTGGTACCGGAAGGAACAACGATCGGCACGTCCGAACATCTTCTGACCGACTGGAGCCTGGTGGCATACATGAGCAGAATAGGCTATTTACACCTTGATGGCACCCGTAAACACGAATATGTATTGACCGGGAACAACTCTGTGGACACGGATGTATTGAAAGGGTATGAAAAATTGGATTTAAAGCTGGCAAAATATAACTTGTTTAAAAAGAAACATGGAAACGCACCATAAATTTCCTCCTGATCTCCCCTATGCATGCATCATCCCTGCCCCCATGTTCCCCGAATGTTTCTGTCCCTTCTGTCCCTTTGGTAACTTCCATTAATTTTGTGACAAAACCATACGTTTATCTAACACGGCCGTTCAATGCGGCACAACATTGTGGAACGATTTAAAGCCATATCATCCAAGAGTTTACGTACGATATTGCCTGAAGAAATACAAGCGGAAAGTTGGTTGAAAGAAACGGAAATTGTAAGCCATGTATTTCCTTTCAGAGTGAATGCGTATGTTCTGAATGAACTCATCAGATGGCCCCAGGTGCCTGATGATCCGATATTTCGATTGTTGTTCCCACAGAAAGAGATGCTGCTGAATGACGAATTTGAAAAGCTGAAAGCGGCCTGTTCCATTGGCGATAAACAGCAAGTAACGCTGCTTACGGCATCCATCAGAAACCGGATGAACCCTCACCCTGCCAACCAGATGGAAAACCGACCGGTGGTGGGGGGTAAAGTGCTGACCGGTATCCAGCATAAGTATCAAGATGCGGTACTCTTTTTTCCATCCAAAGGCCAAACGTGTCATGCTTACTGTTCTTTTTGTTTTCGATGGCCTCAGTTTATCGGTCAAACCAGCAATAAATTTGGCAAAACAGATGTGAAAACACTGTGTGATTATCTGGAAACCCACCCTGAAGTACGATCGGTCCTACTTACCGGAGGCGATCCCCTTATTATGTCGACAAACAACCTGGCAGAGGTGATCCGGCCTTTGCTGGCCGGAGGTCAGGATCACATCACATCGGTTCGCATAGGTACAAAATCGTTTGGCTTCTGGCCCGGACGATTTATCAATGATCCCGATGCCGGAGCACTTTTGAAGCTTTTCGAAAAGGTGGTCAGCCACAAAAAACATCTGGCCATCATGGCACACTTTAGCCACTACCATGAGCTGGAAACCCCAAAGGTCCAAAGTGCCATTCGCGCAGTATTGGATACCGGAGCGGTTATACGCACACAATCGCCCGTTTTGCGGGGAGTGAACGATGATCCCCAGGTATGGAAACGGATGTGGGAAAAGCAGGTACATCTGGGGTGTATACCGTATTACATGTTCATCTCCAGAAACACAGGAGCACATCACTATTTTTCCATTCCTCTTGTACGTGCAATTGAAATTTACAAAGAGGCGATCCGGGGTATAAATGGTTTGTCTCTGACGGTCCGGGGCCCGGTAATGTCGACTGCCCAAGGCAAAGTGGAACTTTTGGATGCCTGGGAAATGGCACCGGATCGCTTCAGGTTTACCCTCCGTTTCATAAGGCACCGAAACCCTCATCTTGCAGGAAAGGTTTTTACGGCTACGGGCAGTTCCGAAGCATACTGGCTTTCTGACCTTATACCGGAAAACCCGGATCATCTGATGTATTTCCACCCTCAGTCTGCTGCGCCGGAACAGGATCTTATTGCGGAAAGCTGAACCGGAAAACCGAACAAAAACGTTCTTCTATTGATCACCAACACAAAAGGCCACAACCGATGGTTGCCCGTTGGGATTTGCGTGCAAAACTTTATGCCTGCTCACCAGAGCAAATGCATTTTCTCCACCTCTTTTTTTTCGATCTGTTTTCCACTGCTTTTCAATACGAAGCACCTGTAAAAAAAGAAGTTGAAGTGTTTTTAAGGAAGGCTATGTAATGGGACTGTTACGGAGATCAACATGAGCAATGGGTTACGCAAATATTGTGTAGTGATCCGGTTTTTTCCTGAAATGAAATTCCTTTCTTTGTGAAAGAAACCATAAGTATGAAAAAAGTCATTGTAACAGGAGGAGCAGGATTTATCGGTTCACACACCGTGGTGGCATTGTACGAGGCAGGTTTTGAGCCCGTTATAGTCGATAATTTTAGCAACTCGCAAGAATCCGTAATCGGTCGTTTGGAAGAAATTACCCAGCGAAAACTGGTTTTGCATCGGGTTGACTGTACCGATGAGGGCGCTTTTCGGGAGGTTTTTGAAGCAGAACAAAAGCTGTTCGGAGTGATCCATTTCGCTGCTTTTAAATCCGTAAACGAATCCGTGGCCGAGCCCGGTAAATACCACCACAACAATGTAGGTTCCCAAAAAGTACTCCTGCGTTTGATGAAGGAGTTTAACGTTCCGCATTTTGTGTTCTCCAGTTCCTGTACCGTTTATGGCCAGCCGAATCGGTTGCCGGTTACCGAAAAATCTCCTGTGCAACCAGCGCTTTCGCCCTATGGTGAAACCAAACAAATTTGCGAAACACTCATTCGGGAGGAACGAGATGCCGGTTCTCCGCTTAAAACGGCCATTCTTCGCTATTTTAACCCCATAGGGGCACATTCCAGTGCGCTGATTGGCGAACTGCCGTTAGGCGTACCGCAAAATCTGGTTCCGTTTATTACACAATCTCTGGCAGAATGGCGTGGGCCCTTAACGGTTTTTGGAAACGATTACAACACTTCCGATGGCACCTGCATCCGGGATTACATCCATGTGGTGGATCTGGCCGAAGCTCATATCAAAGCGCTGAAGTGGTTGGGCGATCAATCCAAAACCGCTTTTGCCGAAGTGTTCAACCTGGGAACAGGTACGGGAGCTACCATTCTGGACGTGATCCGGGCGTTTAAAAAGGGAACCGGTCTTGATGTACAATATACCATTGGCGACCGCCGCCCCGGCGATGTGGAACAAATTTATGCCGATGTTGAAAAAGCCCGGACCGTATTGTCGTGGGAAACGCAAAAATCCTTACCCGAATGCGCCCGCGATGCCTGGAACTGGCAATTGCAGCTGGGAGATAAGCCCGAAGAATAATTCTCCCGGAGAGGTTGCTCAAAATTTAAATGCGTTTGCCCTGATCTCGTTTGCAGGGGTTAAAGAAAAATTTATTAGATTTGCCGCCCGCCCTGATGAGGGGCCGGAAATAAACCCGATGGGGGATTAGCTCAGTTGGCTAGAGCGCTTGCATGGCATGCAAGAGGTCGCCGGTTCGAATCCGGCATTCTCCACCAAGTTGCATTGACAGCAACAGTACCGCTTACAGCCCTGCCTCTTTGGCGGGGCTGTTTTGTTTGAGCCTCTCTTAAGTCACTATTAATCAGAGCCATATCAAAGGATTGGGCAAAATCCAAAAAGACTTTCCTATCCCGCAAAAGGCGGTTCGTTCCCATTTTTTCCAAAAATGATCTTACGGTGTACAAATCATTTGAAGAAGCGGGGTTTTTTCATGATCTGCGAATACATTCGCGTGGAAAATTTATCGGTATGACCTACTGTATAAAGGGTGGATGATCTCCGGCCAGGCACTAAATAAAACCGTAGAATAAATTTGTATGGTGATCCATTATATATCCGAACACCGGTTTTTGATGTGTTCAACGATCATACGGGCGCATTTGTCGGAAGCACCCGGCCCACCCAGAGTGGCATGTAATTTCCGGTAATCTGCCAGCAGCTCGGAGCGGGTTTTTCCCTCCCTGAGTACCTTGTCCAGTTCACGTTTGATATTTTCGGGACGCAGTTCTCTCTGGATCAATTCTTTTACGATCTCCCGGTCGGCAATCAGGTTTACCAGCGAAATGTAGTTTACTTTAATGAGTTTCCGCGCAATGATGTAGGAAAGCGGGTTGCCTTTGTAGCATACTACTTCCGGCACGTTGAACAAGGCGGCTTCGAGGGTGGCAGTGCCCGAGGTTACCAGTGCTGCTTTTGCCACTTCCAACAAACCATAGGTATCGTTTTCGACCATGGCTACCTCTTTTCCCTGCAGTATTTTCCGGTAAAAATCAAGCGTTTGCGAAGGAGCTGCCGCCAAAACAAACTGATACTCGGGGTAATAAGCTGTCACCGAAAGCATAAGGGGTAATTTTGCCCTGATCTCCTGTTTTCTGCTGCCGGGCAACAAGGCGATCACCGGCCGTTCCGGATCGAGTTGGTTGCGCTGATAAAAATCAGCGACATCGAATTTTTCCTCCCGAAAACGGGCCATTGCATCGAATAAGGGGTGGCCTACAAAATCAACTTCGTAATCGAATTTTTGATAAAAGGCTTTTTCGAAAGGCAAAATGCAAAACATGCGGTCTACCGTTTTCCGAATCTTGTACACGCGGTTTTGTTTCCAGGCCCATACTTGTGGCGAGATGTAATAACAAACCGTAAATCCGGCTTTTTTGGCAAATTCGGCAATGCGCAGGTTAAATCCGGGGTAATCGATAAGGATGAGTGCATCGGGCTGGTATTTCCGGAGATCTGCCTTGCATTGTTTGATGTTGCGCAAAATGGTACGCAAATGAATCGCCACTTCCACAAACCCCATAAATGCCAGCTCTTTGTAATGCTTTACCAGGGTGGCTCCTGCTGCTTCCATCAAATCGCCGCCCCAGGCCCGGAACTCGGCGGTTGCGTCGTATTTTTTCATCGCACGGATGAGGTTCGAGCCGTGCAGGTCTCCGGAAGCTTCGCCGGCAATTACATAATAGCGCATAGGCGGTCAGAAAAGATAAATGATCACGATATAAAGGGTGAGCATAAGCGAAGCCCCGGCAATGCCATAGGCCATTCGATCCAGGTTGCGCTTCATAATGATGTAAAATAAAAAAGCATTGAATACCATGGCAAACATCATCACTTTGGCCCGGATGTCCGTGCTTTCCACAAGGGTACGGTAAAACCAGTTCCAGGTAGCCGTACCTGTTTGTACTCTATACCAGAAAAAAACCATCAAAATGCCTATACCCTCGCCCAATATTCCGGTAAGAAATCCGGTTCGGATGTTGTTCAGTTTGTTTTTCATGCTTTTGTTCGATGTTTATGGGTAACCCGGGTGGGATGGCCTGCCGGATGAAACCGGACGGGTACCGGTGCAACAGGCATCCGGACCATCGTTGCGGGCCATAAAAATGAGAACGTACACCTTTTCCATTTTAAATCCTTTCCGGCAAAGTTACCAAAAACGCGGACCATATTTTTCTTCCCGACCATGCAGATGAACCCGCTTTCGCTGAATTTGTACCGCAGAAGGGATATATCCGTTTTACTTTTTATACCTTTCAGATCACATATTTTTATGCCTGCCCATGAAATGAAAACATCGATGCATCCATTTTTTCTGACCTTATGGGGTCTGCTTTTTCCGGCGCTTGCTTTTGCTGCCGATCCGGTGCCCGTTCCTTCCGAAATTCAACACGTTACGGTTTTTTTGCGCGGAGCACAGGTCACCCGTACTGCACATCTGAAACTGCACCCGGGCACCCATGAAATTAAGCTGACCGGCCTTTCGGCAAACATCCGTCCGGGCAGCATTCAGGTAGCAGGAAGCCCACATTATACCATCCTTTCGGTCAGTCATCGTACCAATTCCCTCAACGAGATCAAAAACTCCGACCGGATCAACCGCCTGAATGCCCGGGTAAAAAGCCTGGCATTGCTGAAAAAACAACGCCAGGCCATACGCAGTGTATACGAAGGCGAACGTGCCTTGCTGGAAGCCAATCAGTCGATTAAGGGAACAGGAGCTGCCATGGATGTAGATGATTTAATGGAAATGGCCCATTTTTATCGCAAGCGGATGAAAGAGATCGAGTACAAACTGTTGGAAATAAAAACGGATATCAAAAAGGCCGATCAGGAAACGGACCGGTTAAAACAGCAGTTGAATGCCCTGAACAACAACCGAAAAAAACACACCGGTGAAATAATGATCCGCCTGGCCAGTGTTCTGAATGGTTCGGCCGACCTCGAAGTACGATTTATGGTGCGGGATGCGGGTTGGGAGCCGCTCTACGATATCCGAACCGAAAACATGCAGTTGTCGGTGGAATTAACCTACAAAAGCAAAGTGTGGCAAAACACGGGGTACGACTGGAAAAATGTATCTCTAAAACTGAGTACCGGAAGCCCCGGTAAAAACGGAGTACCGCCTCAACCCGTGCCGTGGGTGCTTCGGATGCATCCGGTGCAACACACCGGTTCCGAAAAAAAAGACCGGCATCCGAACCCAAACCACCCGCCTTTTTACGAAAGATCGGATACCCTCGGAAAGCAGAAAAAAAGTACCGCAACAGATGCCACGTATAGGATGAAAGAAAACAACCCTTATTCGGCGGCTTCTTCCACCCAAATGCTGGCAACCGCAGTAAATACCGAATTTGAGATCGCCCTTCCGTATACCATTCCTTCGGATGGAAAACCGTATGATGTTGAGATCGGAAAACACAAGATCCCTGCAACGTATTGGCATTATGCAGCTCCCCGTTACGATAAAGATGTTTTTCTGTTGGGGCGTTTAACCGGCTGGAGCGATTTTCGCCTTTTGCCCGGCGAAGTGCAGGTGTATTGCCAGGGTACGTATGTAGGAAGATCCTATTTGAATACCCGGGTTACGAACGATACCCTCGATGTATCGCTCGGGCGGGACAAAGGCATTGTGGTAGAACGGCTGAAAAACAAGGATTTTTCCAAACCGACGCATGTGGGCCATTTCACCAAGATCCGGAAAGGATGGGAGATGGTGGCCCGCAACCACAAAAACAAACCGGTACAACTAACCGTGGTCGATCAGATCCCTTTAACCCAAACCCAGGAAATTGAAGTGGAAATGATCGAAGCCAAAGGTGCCGTTTACCACCCAAAAACCGGAGAGTTGAAGTGGAACATCGTACTGGAGCCGGGGGCCTCCCATTCCTTTCGTTACACGTATTCGGTTAAAATTCCGGACCACAAAACCCTTTCTAACTTCGACTTATGAAAACCATTCGGACATCCGGCATCTTTCTGGCGGTTTTTCTGCTCTCGTGGCCGGGTTTTGTTGCGGCACAAACGGTAAAAAAAGCCCTTTCCGAAATCACCGATGTAACGGTTTATCGCCGGGGTGCTCAGGTTACGCGAAAAGGCCAGATCACCTTAACCGATGGGCGCAACGAAGTGCATTTTACCCACCTCGCTCCCAATATTGATCCGAATAGCATTTTGGTAATGGGAAGCCCGCGTTTTACCATCCTTTCCGTTCATCACCAACACAACTACCTCGATCACCCTACCGGCACCGGAAAAGAAAAGGATCTGCAGGAAAAGAAAGAACGTTTGGAATTCGATCTTGCTGTAAGCCAAAGCGAAGTAAAGGTGTATGAGGCCGAACGCACCATGCTGCAAAGCAACAAAAAACTGGGGAGTGAAAATCAGAACATGGTGATCGAAGACCTGATCGAGCTGGCCGATTATTACCGGGATCGGATGAAAGAGATCCACTACAAAATACTGGATCTGAAAGAGCAACAAAACGATCTGAAAAAGGCGATCGGAAGCATTTCCCGACAGCTTGAGGAACTCCGCTACGGCAAAGGGAAAAACACCGGCGAGATCCATATCGCTCTGATGGTTGCCACTCCGGGTAGTGTAAAAGTAGAGGTGAAGTTTCTGGTGCATGATGCCGGCTGGGCTCCGGAATACGACCTCCGCACCAACGATATTACCGGCCCGGTGGCCCTTACTTATAAAGGCCGCGTATGGCAGCATACCGGATACGACTGGGAGCAGGTAAACATCAAGCTCCATACCGGAGATCCTGCTGTGAGCCATGTGCAGCCCAAAATAACCCCATGGGTGCTTGCGTTGGATCGGCCCGTTCAGCGGGGGGCAAGGTCGGGAGGCCGTGTAGTGTATATGGATGGTGTGGTAAAACAGCACGATGAGCAGGTTTACGAAGATGAAGTAAAGGAGGAGGTAGAGATCACCCGCTCAAAAAACAAAGATCGCAACGACACCCCCTTTGCCCACCATGCCACGCAGGTTGCTTCGGGCATTCACAACGAATTTGAGGTGCGTATTCCTTATTCCATTCCTTCGGACGGACAACAGTATAGGGTAGAAATAGGCCAACATCGCCTTCCGGCAGATTATGCATACTATATGGCTCCCGCATACCAAACCGATGCCTTCCTCATGGCCCGTGTAACGGGTTGGGAGGAGCTGGCTTTGCTTCCTGCGGATGCGCATGTTTATTATCAAGGAACCTATGTGGGCAAAAGTTTCCTCAACCCTGCAATTACCGGCGATACACTCCATGTTTCGATGGGCCGCGATGCAGGCATTGTGGCAGAGCGCAAAAAAATGAGCGATCATTCCCAAACCACTGCCGTTGGGAACCACAAAAAAACCACTGTAGGCATAGAGATCCGTTTGCGCAATGCCAAAAACAAGCGTGTGGCCATCCGGATAACGGATCAGATCCCGCTTTCCAACCACAAAGAGGTAGGTGTGGTTTTAAAAGAGTGGAGTGGCGCGAAACACAATGCTGCCACAGGTGAACTGGAGTGGAACATGGTGCTCGGGCCAAGCGATGCAAAAACGTTGATGTTTCAATACGAAGTTAAAATTCCAAAGGGGCGTACTTTGGAAAACTTTTGATCCGGTGTGTGATCGCCCCATCTTTACTAAAATTTAAACTTTGAGTGGACACATCGTGTTTTGTGAGTATATGATGCATTTGAAAAAGCAGTTCGGCATATATTATACATGCTCTACAAAGCTTGGAGCCTCACACTTAGCTCGTTCTACAATTGTTTTGACCAAACTGGAGCGATTTGCACTTGAGCCCTCTTTTTGCTTGTTTTATTCATCACATCATTTTTGTTATGAATCTAACCTCCTGATCTTTAGCCACCGGAAGTTGGGTTCAACACTGGGAATATAGCAAAGCAGGTAATTTTGCCGGTAAAGCAAGTGTTATGAAAATGGATGAGATATAATAAAAGAAGGCCACGAGCTAAAAGGTCGCCCCAGCAGAGGCAGGGATGCACCGGTACTGATATTCGGCACTTTTAGGTCCTGTTTAACTGTTTGGCGTTCAGAACAGACCAACATGTTGATTAAAATCATATATTGTTTTCCGCTTGGCATTTTTTTAAATTTTAAAACATAAAAATTAGCCCATGATCAAAGCCCGATTATTCGTTTGGGGAATAGAACGGGAATTGCTACGGACGGAACTGGAATACCATCGGACATTAAATGATAAAACAGGCCGACCCGGCCCCATTCCAATGGGAGGGCTTGTTACCTTCTCATTTATATCCGGTTATAATGATGATGTCTTACTTCGTTGGATAACCCATAGCCCGGAAGATGAACTTTGTACACTAACCGTATGCAAAATTGTTTTTTATGAAGGCGATCTTGATGGCATTGTACTTTTTGAATACCAATTGAATGATGCGGCTTTGGTATATTGGAAAGAAACGTTTCATTCGGTAGGTGAAGAGTCCATGACTGTAACTATGGCCATTTCTGCCGCTATACAAGAGATAAAAGGGTCGACTTGGGTAAAACCCTGGCAGGAGAGCGGAGTACCTCCCGGTAAAAATGTTATCCCTGAAAAAGGAGGAGCAGGAGCAGCTTTGGGCGATGGTAGGAAACGTGTTGATGATGGGGGTGAACCCGGGAAGGCGGCGAAGGGAGCGGACTGGGATGTTTTACCAACAAATCTTAAGTATGATAAAGGGGCTCATGTTCTTGCGAATGAGATAGGAGGCATAGCACAAGCAAGGTTTAGAAATAGCACAAGAGAGTTTGATGCTATCAGCGATAAATTCATAGGACAACATAAACCCGCTTTAGGAAATAATTTTGGTAAATCTTTCAGAAATCAAGCAAGAGCAACATTTAATGCTGCTAAAAAGACAGGAAGAGAAGTGTATTATCGTTTTGATGGCAGACCTGGTCAAAAGGTAATAGATAAACTAAGTCAATACGCTTCAGAATAGGGAGTGCCGGTAACGATAAAATATTAATTATGATTGAAATGAATGGCTGGGTAACTATATGTGCCAGTACGGATGGTGAAGATGATGTAAATGAAGTAAGTGAGATTATTCATCAAATAGAAACCATTATCATGCCAATGGCTGTTTTGAATCAAACATTGGAAATTAAGACTCTGAATGGGTTTCATACTCTTTTTATTGGGTTGAATCACAATCATGATCATGGTTATATCGATTCAATTCATAAATTGCTTTATAAAATTGGGGATATTGCAGTTGGTAGTTATGGTTTGGTACATGTAAGGCATCATGAAGATGAAATTGATTT
>CALLUQ010000072.1 GCA_938010565.1 uncultured Flavobacteriales bacterium | reverse complement strand
GGTTTCGGATGTTCCGTCTTCAATCCCAATGGTCAGGTTGGTGCCCGACAAGCCGGATCCTGAAATGTTCTGATCGTCTGTTCCGGTTCCGTCTTGCAATGAAGAAAGATCTACGGTTTCGGATGTTCCGTCTTCAATTCCAATGGTCAGGTTGGTGCCCGACAGGCCGGAGCCCGAAATGTTCTGATCGTCTGTTCCGGTTCCGTCTTGCAGCGAAGAAAGATCGATGGTTTCGGATGTTCCGTCTTCAATCCCAATGGTCAGGTTGGTGCCCGACAAGCCGGATCCTGAAATGTTCTGATCGTCTGTTCCGGTTCCGTCTTGCAACGAAGAAAGGTCTACGGTTTCGGATGTTCCGTCTTCAATTCCAATGGTCAGGTTGGTGCCCGACAAGCCGGATCCTGAAATGTTCTGATCGTCTGTTCCCCCTTCACCTTTCAGCGAAGAAAGGTCTACGGTTTCGGGCGCTCCCCCTTCAATTCCTATTGTCAATATTGTTCCCGACAAGCCGGACCCTGAAATGTTCTGATCGTCCGTTCCCGTTCCGTCTTGCAATGAAGAAAGGTCCACTGTATTTCCATCTGTAATGGTTAGATCTGCCCCTGCCAAACTCAATGTTTGATCGTCTGTATCCGTATCAATGGTATGTGGCCCTGCTACAAATCCAAGTGTTGCAATTCCGGCAGAGTCAATTTGCGTATCAATGGCGTAGTTTCCTAAATATACGCTTCCTCCGTTGCTCAGATAAAGTGTATCATTGCTAAAACTCACCGCTTGAAGCTCGTTTGTCGGGTCAGCATCTGCATCATCAACAAGGTCATTCGATACATTTTCGGCCATCTTTGCATATAATGCATAAGGAACGCTCATGAATTGCGAAGCTCCCATGGTAGTATACGATGTACCTCCGGTAACATCAATAGCCGTTTCAATAAAATATGGGCCGTTTGCCCAATCAATTGTTGAGAGATCGTCTGTGGTCGTACCTGTTCCGATCTCAATATTTACAATTCCGTAAGCATTGGAAGTAGTATGGAACGTTTCGGTATACACCGAAGGTCCGCCAATGGACCCTTGCTGAATTGTTAGTTGCATACCAATCGCCTGGTGGTTCAATATTACATTACCCGCATCGCGAACAACAGCCTGGTATTTAAACCCTTCCGGAGCCTGTCCGAAAGAAAGGAGTACTGCGAAAATTGCAGTGATCGTGGTGAATGATCTTTTGGTATTCATCGTGCTATACTATATCGTTAAAAAATGATGTTATTGGTTCTTTATTAATTTGAATACTTTCAATTTTGAATCTCCCGAGTTCAGTGCCAGAAAGTATTTCCCGGGTGCTAGAGCAGCTACCGGAATGGTAGTTAATTCTCCCGCCAGATCTCCTTTGGCGACGTTTTTCCCCATTGCATCATAGAGGGTATATTTCACGTTTTTGTGTTTTGATGCCTGAATGTTTAACACCTCTTCGGAGGGATTTGGAAATACACTTGCAGTGTAATCGGGGTTGTGGTCTTTTACACCTAAAAAGTTCCAATTGGTTTGGTGAAACCCTTGCGTGATATCTTGTGTTCCGTTCGTACCTGTAGCGATAACAACCTCACCTATTGTAAAGTCGATAAAGCCAGAGCTGTTTGAATAGGAGCCTCCTTGGACGGACACTACCTCTTGGGCTTGCGCAGCAGAACAAAGAATTAAACTGGCTGAAATGTAGATCATTGCCTTCATAAGAGTAGGAATTAAGTAGTTTCAATAAATTGACATTACAGAAGATAGGAAAAATTCATTACTAACCGAGAAAAACCCTAAGTAAAAGGGTGGCCCGAATGTATTAACCCCCTAATCAGTATCATTTTTTCAAAAACGTTTGGAACATTATCGGAACATTATGGGTAAAAACATTGGGGGCTTTCCGCTCAACTCAATCACATTATTTATAGTTTTGTATCGGAAAAGTGCGTTGTACGAATGAACCCGCTCTTGTTTTATTCCGATTTTTACTTCGATGTTGATCATATAACCCCATCTTAATGAACAACTTTTATGAAAGACGACAGTAACTCCGAAGACTACCTCAAACCTTACCTGGATCGCTTTGAATACATGCTCCAAAATAATGAAGCTTACTTTTTTGATGTGAATGTATTTGAGGACATCATCGATTATTACATGAGTTCCGGGCAACTGAAAAAAGCATTTGATGCCGTGAACTTTGCCCTTTCTCAACACCCCACTTCCAGCATTCTTTGTTTGCGAAAATCGCAAATGTTGGCCACCACCGGCCGGTTGAACGATGCGTTGGAGATCCTCAATAAACTCGAATCCATCGCCCCCTTTAACGAGGAAATATTCGTAACCAAAGCCAATGTTTTCAGTCAGTTACGCCGCTATAACGAATCCATTGAAAACTACAAAAAAGCCATCGCACTGCACGGCCATGAAGCCGCCGATGATTTGTGGCTGGATCTGGCTTTGGAATACGAGAATATTGATGATTATCCGTCGGCCATTTCCTGCTTACGCAAAGCGTTGGACATTAACCCCGATAATGAAGCAGCACTTTACGAGTTGGCATATTGTTTTGATCTGGCAGAAGATACGGAAGAAAGTATTCGCTATTACCGCGATTTTATCGATGAGCACCCTTACGCTTTTACGGCATGGTATAATCTGGGCAATGCTTACAGTAAAGATCAGGACTTTAACAAAGCCATAGAGGCATTTGATTATGCTTTGCTCATCAAAGAGACTTTTTCATCGGCCTGGTTCAACAAAGCCAATGCTTTGTTGCAACTGGAACGTTATGCAGATGCCATCGATTGCTATACGGCTACTTTCCGTTACGAAGAGCCACAGGCCATCAGCTACAGCTACATTGCCGAATGTTATGAGAAAATGGAAATGTTTGCCGATGCGATGCGATACTACCAAAAAGCCCTTGACCTTGATCCTCACTTAGGCGATGCCTGGCTGGGTATCGGTATTGTGAAAGATAGTACAGGCCATACCAAAGAGAGCCTCAGGTATTTTGAAAAAGCATTGAGCATAGACAAAAACAACTTTGATTACTGGTACATCTATGCCGAAGCACTTGAAAAACTGGAACAATACGATGCTGCTTTCCGTGCCTACGAAAAGGTGATCAAGATCGATCCCGAACAACCGGAAGTTTGGATGGACCTTTCCAATTTACAAATGGAACAAGGGCTAACAGAAGAAGCCCTGAACACGATTAAAGAAGGAATGGCATATATTCCTTTCTGTGCGGAATTAATGTACCGGTTGTCTGCTTATTTGCTCAAAGCCGGAAAATTAAACGAGGCCCTTTTGCAGTTGGAGGAAGCATTGCAACTGGACTATACGGATCATTCCAAATTATTTGATTACTTTCCCGCCGCCAAATTCCAACCTGCGGTGTTGGATCTCATTGAGTTGTACAAAAAGTAGCGTATGAATTTTGAACTCCCTTTTATTCCCGAACGGGCAGCCACCCCAAGAGATTGTGGGTTAACTATGGTCATGGATAAAGGACTGAGTGTTCGCGAAACGGAAGATTTTATCTCTGCTTCGTCGCCTTTGACCGACCTTGTTAAGCTGGGGTTCGGGTCTTCTTACGTAACCCGGAACCTCGAAACCAAACTCCGGCTATACCAAGAAGCTGGCTTGCGTTGTTATTTTGGCGGCACGCTGTTCGAGGCATTTATTGCACGGGATATGTTTGACGATTACCGCAAACTGCTCGACAAATACCAGCTTGATCTGTGTGAGGTTTCCGACGGATCCATCAGCATCCGCCACGATCGTAAACTGGCATACATTGAAAAGCTGGCGAAAGACTACACCGTTCTGTCGGAAGTGGGCTCAAAAGAGGAAGGCATCATCATCAGTCCGGGCAAATGGGTCAAAATGATGAGCACCGAAATTGAAGCAGGATCCTGGAAAGTAATTGCAGAAGGCCGTGAAAGCGGGAGTGTGGGCATTTTCCGGCCCAACGGAAAAGTACACACCATGTTGGTCAACAAGATCATTGCTCGGGTAGCTCCGGAAAGCATTCTTTGGGAAGCCCCTAAAAAAAACCAGCAGGTTTGGTTCATCAAGTTGTTCGGAGCCAATGTGAACCTCGGCAACATTGCCCCCAATGAAGTCATCCCGCTGGAAAGCCTTCGTTTGGGCTTACGGGGCGATACTTTTTTTGATTTCCTTCCGGAAAACATGGTTTCAAAAACCAAACCAGTATAAATGATGAAAGAGATTACGGTTCAGGAGCTGAAAACCCTCAGAGACGAAGGGAAGGCACACCAACTTATCGATGTACGCGAAGCGCATGAAGTAGCCGTTTGTTCGATTAACGGGGAACACATCCCGATGGCCACGGTGATGGAAAATTCGGATAAAATAAAACGTGATATTCCGGTTGTGGTACATTGCAGAGGCGGCAAACGTTCCGCAGCGGTGATCGATGCTTTGGAGCGCACGCATCAGTACGACAACCTGATGAATCTGAAAGGCGGTATTCTGGCTTGGGCAAAAGAAATTGATCCTACCTTGCCTCAATACTGAGCTTATGGTACCAAAACGCAGGTTTACCGATTATATGGGCATTGTATTGCGTGGATTTGCTATGGGAGCTGCCGATGTGGTTCCCGGAGTTTCGGGCGGCACAATTGCGTTCATTTCCGGTATTTACGAGGAGTTTATCAACGCCATCCGATCCGTCAACCTACAGGCCATCAAAACCTGGCAAAAAGAAGGCTTTAAGGCGGCATGGAACCACATCAACGGAAACTTTCTGGTCGCTTTGTTTCTGGGAATTGGTACGAGTATTGTTTTGCTTGCACACCAAATTTCCAGGCTGCTTGAACACTACCCCGTTTTGTTGTGGTCTTTCTTTTTTGGTCTGATCGTTGCCAGTGTACTCTACGTAGGCAGAACCGTAAAAAAATGGGAAGCAGGCACTTTTGTTGCCATGGCAACAGGAGCAGGATTCGCTTTTTGGATTACCACCCTCACACCCAGCGGCAACATTGGCGAACATTGGTACATCATACTTTCGGGAGCCATTGCCGTTTGCGCCATGATCTTGCCGGGCATTTCAGGAAGCTTTATTCTGGTTTTACTCGGTTCTTATCAAACCATTCTTACCGCAATCGACCACCGCGATCTGGTCATGATCGGTTGGTTTGGTTTGGGATGCATCATTGGTTTGTTGGCCTTTTCGCATGTGCTTTCCTGGTTGTTCAGGAAATACCACAACCTTACCATTGCCCTGCTTACCGGTTTTTTGATCGGTTCGCTCAATAAGATCTGGCCCTGGAAAGAAGTTGTGGAGAAAAAGGTGTTTACCCGAGCCGATGGCGAGGTCAAAGAGATCTTTATCCGGAACAATGTACTTCCCCAACATTTTGACGGCGACCCTCAATTGCTTTCCGCCATTTTGTTGGGACTGGGTGGCCTGGCCCTCATCTTTTTGCTGGAATTTGCAGCCACCCGCAACAAAAAGATTTGATGCGCCTTTACGGACTTATCGGCTGGCCTCTCGCTCATTCCTTTTCTAAAAAGTACTTTACAGAGAAATTTAAAAATGAAAACCTGCCGGATGTTGCCTATGAGTTGTTTCCCATGGCCTCTGTTCGGGAATTTCCTGCTCTTTTAAAAGCCCGGCCCAAACTTTGTGGCCTCAACGTTACCCTTCCTTATAAAGAACAGGTAGTGCCTTTTTTGGATGACCTTTCCGAAGAAGCCGCCGCCATAGGTGCTGTAAACACCATTCTTTTTACCTCCGATGGGCTCATCGGCTACAATACCGATGCCTATGGTTTCCGGCAGTCGTTAACGCCTTTTTTGAAGCCGCACCACAAAAAGGCATTGGTTCTGGGAACAGGCGGCGCTTCCAAAGCGGTACAATATGTGTTGGAAAACGCTGACATTCAGGTGAGTTTGGTTTCCCGAAAAGCGCCATCCGGCCGGCTCACTTACCGGAGTTTGAACGAACAGATCATTCAGGCACATACACTGATTGTGAATGCCACCCCTTTGGGTACCTGGCCTCATGTAAAAAATAAGCCCGATTTGCCTTACCGCGCTATCGGAACAAAACATGTATTATATGATTTGGTATACAACCCTGCCGAAACGGCGTTTATGCAGGCAGGCAGAGCCAAAGGGGCAACCGTTGTAAACGGATTGGATATGCTGAAAATGCAGGCAGAAATGGCTTGGGAGATCTTTTCTCAGAGTTGCCGCTAACAATACTCCGTTAAGATTTTTGTAAATATTTGGATGGCATTAGCCCGTCCTGTTTCATGTTGCCATACGCTTCGATCTCATTCCATGACTCTGCTCTGAAGATCACTCCGCAAACAGCGATTACAACCCTATCCAACAGAAGGTGTTTTTACATTTTTCACGTCTTGGATCTTCTAAATCTGCAAAGAAGTCCAACCAATTATTCTTTTTACTTAAAACCGTGTATTAGTTTGATTTTCAAATAAATGAACTCACTTTGATTCAGGCAAAAAAATTATAAACACCTTTTTTTCAGTTCGTGATCAACTGGCTTTTTGTTCATAACATGGGATGATTTTAAATGCGCTTGTCCTGGCCGATATGTTGATACGAAGGAGTCCGAAAATTCTCTGAAACTGCCCCAATACCAAAGAACCTATTCATAACAGAGTGAAAAAAAAGAGCCCGAATTTGTTAAAAATCCGGGCTCCTGTTTTTGAATGGAACGACTTTCTTATCGTACAATCAGGAATTTATGGGTCGACTGTTCTTTTTTCGACTGAAGGAGGAGCAGGTAAACACCTTCCGGTAGCTGACCAACATCTACCTGTGCTTTTTGATAGCCTTTCTCCAACTGCATTGGGCTAAGCTGAATGGCGCGGCCGTTTATATCTGTGATCTGCAAGAAAACCTCTGTGTCTTCAAGCAACTCGAATTGTACGGTCAGTAAATTTGTAACCGGATTGGGGAACAGCTTTACGTCATTTTTAAAAGACATCCACTTTTCTTTTATAACCTCCGGGTTAGAAGGCTGCATTAATCCTGAGGATGGCATACAAGAGGATACCTCCGAGAAATCAATTGATAATGGCGGTGCATTCCCGTCATAAATGTCTCGTAAGGTTACCGTTACGGAGGCCACACTTCCGGAAATACTGACGTTGGCAGAACTAACGTTGTTACCACTGTAGGTGCCGACGGTAATAGTGTTACCACTACCATCGTTGTAGGTTACCGTTGCTTGTTCGATATAGCGTCTATTCTTTCTGCCATTGGTACGTGCATTAAGTCCCGTGATCGTGAAGGATACATCCTCATGCACCACACTGTAATTAAGCGTTGTGGAGGAAGAGCCCGTGCCCGAGTGTTGTAGCGGATCATTCGGGAAAGGATTGGTTTCCTGCATACAATTATCACAACCATCGGGAATGCCGTCGCCGTCTGCATCGGCGTTATCGTCAAAGCCCGGACAGGCATCGTCTGCATCGCAAACACCGTCGCCGTCCGTATCTTCAAAGGTGCCGGCACAGTTGCAGGTGGCGTCGTAAGCATCATTGATGGTACAGGCATTGCCGTCATCGCAGGCTGTGCCCGGGGTGGTTTCGCCAATGGTAACTGCGTCGGTGGCTATACAACCGTTTGCATCGGTAGCGGTTACCGTATAGGTGCCGGCTGATAGTCCGGAGATGGCAGATCCGGAGCCGCCATTACTCCAAGCATAGGTATAAGGTCCCGTTCCGCCGGATGCGGATGCGGATGCAGTACCATCGTTGGCACCCGTGCAACTGGCATCGGTGCCGGAAGCAGCAACCGTTACTGCCGAAGGTTCTGTAATGACTGCCGTAGCCGTAGCCGTATTGCTATCCGTATCGGTAACGGTTACGGTGTATGAACCGGCCGACAGCCCGGAGATCGTTGCTCCGGAACCGCCATTACTCCAGGAGTAGGAATATGGCGAAGTACCATCGGAAGCGGCTGCCGTTGCAGCACCGTTGCTTCCGCCATTACAAGAAACATTCGTCTGATTGGTAATGCTAACGGAGAGTACCGGTGTGGAGTTCAAGCAGAAATTTGTTGTTTCCGAAGACCCAAAGCTGCCACCTGAAGCCAGTACATTTCCCAAATCGTCTTCCAGCATGTAGGAACCATTTCCGTAACTACAGCAAATGCCATCGCCGAAAGAATCGAAGATATTGAAGTCATAACATCCGTTACTGAGGCAGTTGACCTCTACTACGGTTGAACCGGCACCGCTGTAAGAATCACCGGAAGCATAAGTCACTCCGCCGGAAGTGATGGACCAGCTTGTTTCTCCGGGATAGTTATCCAAAACAATGGTCAGTATTACATTCTGACCATTGTTGCATGGGCAGAGGTCACAATCCGGTCCGCCACAATCTACCCCCGTCTCATCTCCGTTTTGGATGCCATCGGTGCAAGTAGGGCAGGCAGGGCAGATGGTACCGCCACAGTCAACGCCGGTTTCATCCTGGTTTTGGATGCCATCGCTGCAAGATGGTGGTCCGCAAGAGGAAGTACAATTGGCGTTATCTACGTTGTTGCGGATTACATTGCCCGGTTGGGGACCAAATCCTTCATTAAAGTTGATCCCTACACTTTGCTGGTGGCAGTAGGACATGATCGTTCCGCCCTGGGAAGGATAACCAGGAAGTGCGCAGCCACCTTCCGTGCCTCCTGCACAACCATCAATGGCCGTGTTGTTGCCATTCCAAACACAGGCGTGCGTGTGACGCGAACCCCATAAGTGGCCAAATTCGTGCGTAGCTACCATAACCGACCAGGAATAGGTAGGGACGGTGGCATAAGTAGTATTGAGGCTGGAAAAGCAAAGGCTGTTGTCTACGTTTGAATTGCAAATACCATTGAAACCGGCAGCAATACCGCCACTGGCCTGGTAAGAGAACAATTGCCCCAGATCCCCATTGATGCTGGAGATATTATTCTGGAAATCCGACAACATACCACTACTGGAGTTACTGGAATAAGGGCTGGTTACATCCCAGAGGACCAATTCTGATATTACCGAAATAATATTTTCGTTCGCATACAAAGTGATCACCTCATTCATCAGACCGGTAATATAATTCGTGGCACCGGTAGTCCCTCCTTTATCGTTATAAATATCATTGTCTACCTCAATGTATAGCCGGATGCAATCGCCCGGGGCACGGTTGGCATTATTGTATTCGAGGTCTTTGCGTTTGTAGCCGATGCCATCGTCGGGTGTACCGCATTCAAAGGGATTGTTGCGAATGACATTTTTATCGTCATATAGAATGTGCTCTCCGTTCCATGCTCTTCCTTTCAGTTTACCAAGCACCAGATTGCCGGCATCCGAAGCGATCAGGCCCATAACCTCATCTTCAAAAACACTGATGGCTACTACGGAATGTTGATCGCCTTTAATGATTCCGCGATAATGGGTTCCCAGATCCACGTTGACTGGCTGCTTGGAAGAAGCCAGTAATACTTCAAAATCAGAAGTAAAAATATCTACTTTGGCGAGTTCGAGCTCCAG
>CALLUQ010000071.1 GCA_938010565.1 uncultured Flavobacteriales bacterium | reverse complement strand
TTCTGTTAACTCTTCATTAAAAAATGGTGCATTTTGGTTTGCACCAATGTCCATATATCTAATAATATTTTGTTTTTCTTTCGATCCAAATTCCTGAAACCATATTTCAAAAATTCTATTGTAGATTTTACCGTAACCAGGAAAATAACTGCAATCTTTTCCGCGACCAAATAAGTCAGCATACCTATCTGTTTTGTAATGAACAATTTCCTCTATTCCCTTTTCTAATGGAGTAATTCTTTCAGATTTATAACATAATCCTTTTGTGTTTTCTCCTGCAAACCATTTCGGGTATTTTTTAGTGTAGGCATCATATTCAGCTTTTTCTTCACTTGATCCTGTGGAAGTTGAATCAACTGTAACTTTAAAGTCAATAGTTGAATTATTGTTTTGTGTTTCTTTTTTAGAAGTCAAAAAGGCGTTGACTTCACTTAAAGTATAGTTTTTTAATTTTCGAGTAAGATTTAAATCAATTTTAGTGATTGTCCTAAAACAAGAATGACACAGTTCATTATCATCTTTTAACTTGCCAAGTCCAAAAGTAGGCTTATTAAATAGGTTAAGTTTTTTATCACATTTAATACAGTTCATTTGTCTTCTTGAATTGGTGCTAACTAGTAAATATACACAATTGCGTTTATTTCCCTAATACAATGAGTCCAAAGGACTGCAAACCCCAAATAAGCTTGCCCTGGATACATGGGTATATATTTCGGTAGCCTTGCTACTTCCATGCCCCAACAATACTTGAATACATCTTAAATCCGTTCCCGCTTCAGGTAAATGAGTAGCATAACTATGCCGCAACGTATGAGGAGTAACGTGCTTTTTAGGGCACAGGGCCTCTCCCGTTGCTTGCGTTTTAGCTTTCCCGGTTAGCTGTGATCTGCATAGCCTGGTAAGCAACGTGATAACGATCCAAACCGTGTTGAAGAGCATAATATTTTTCAGCCAAGGCCCGTAAATCGTCCGGATCGGATTGCAACAATGCAGGGATCTGTTCGATGGCCTTTTGGTAACTTTCTTTGTGAAAAGCATGCACAACGTAGGCTCCGGAAAAACGGGCCAGGTGCAGATCCAGGTCTCCTACGCCACTGTTGCAAATTACGGGTATGCCCATCCCTAGTAATTCCGCCAGTTTGGTGGGCGAAGAAGCACGTTTTGAAAAAACCGGTTTGATAAAAAAGATGCTGAGTTGGGCAAGGGCCAGCAAAGAGGGCAACTCTTCCCGTTCTGCACTTTTTATGTGCAGGTCGGATGGGTCGACCTCCTGTTCCAGCGCCAGCTTTCTTATCATTTCCGGATCGTCTTTGGTAATGAATAAGAAACGGGCTGTTGCTTTTTTCTTTTTTAATGCTTTGAAAAACGAAAACATTTCATCCATCATATACCAGGTGCCCACAGAGCCGAGGTACGTAAGTACAAAAGCATTATCGGGCAATCCGAGTGCTTTGCGAAAGGCTTCGGTATGGTTGGCTTTGGCATTGTGATAATGAAAGTGATCCAGATCGGCACAACATGGAATGACATGAATTTTTTCGGGTTTTAATTTCAGGTTCCATTGCATCATCTCGTTTTTTCCGTGCTCTGTCAGGCTAACGATCACATCCGCATTTTGAAGAAAATCTTTTTCCCGTTTTTTGAAATGTTTATACACCTGTTTGAATAAGGGGTTTTTCAAATTCCAAAGCCCTCCTTCCACCCGCTCATCGGGAAAAAAGCCACGCATATCAAACAGGAAAGGCACCGAATACCGACGTTTCATCTTCCAACCGACAAGGGCAGCAATGTAGCTGCGGCAATGTGTAAAATCAAACGCTTTGTGTGCATGCAGGGCAGCAGCTTCTTTCCATAATCGTCTAATGTCTTTTTGTGTGGAAACGATCGGTGGTTTTTTGGTATAAGGAACGGGAACCCAGCGCAACCCTGCTGTTTTACAAATGGAGCGGATGTGTTGCTCTCCTTTCCGAAATGCCTCGGCTTTTTCTGCGGACAAGATGGTGATTTGATGTGCCTTGGCAGACAGGCCCGCCAGATAAGGCAAAATTTGTGATCTCCCAAGGGGATCGGTCATTCCATCGTAAGAAATATAAAGGACCCGGGCCATGCGTTTTGCTTGGTGCGCAATTTACAAAATGGGGCGGAATGTGGGTTTTTCGGCGGGGTTACTTTGCTAAAATTTCAAAAACAAAAGGTTGCAAACGGACAATCTGATCCGGTCGTTTTCTTCTTTTGAGGGCATTGCGAGCAGAAAAGGTCAGCTTTACATCTTTCAGGCTATCTGCATAAGTGTTTACAAACTCCAGCATGTATCCGGATTTAGTAGCATAAGAGGCACCATCGATACTGGAGTGTTTCCCGGTAATTACGCCCACAATTTCTCCGCGTTCATTGAGGAGCGGGCTGCCGCTGTTTCCCGGGTTTAACGGAACAGATACTTGGTATTCCACGGTATCTTTAAATCCGCTTAAAGCGCTGATGGAGCCTTCGCCATACACCATTTCCTCCCCCGGAAAGCCAAGGGTATAAACCGACTCTCCTAAACGGGCTTCACCACTTTTAAACGGATAGGGCAAGCGCCTGAACTTCTCAAATCTTTCGTCTACAATTTGCAACAAAGCCAGATCAAGCCGGGCATCGGTTTTCACTACTTTTGCCCGATAAGGTGCTACCGAATCAGGTTCGATCTTTACATGAAAATAATGGCGGTTTTTTACAAAGTGGGCTGCGGTAACAAGGTAACCGTTCCGGGCGATGGCAAAAGCAGTGGCAGAAGCCCGTGGAGACGGAGGTGCCGTTTCGGGTGTACCTTCGGCTTCGGTACGGTCGTCCGATCTTTCGGGAGTAGGCTCCATGGCTTCCGGAAGCGGATTCTCCATGTAGTTAACGGGTTCGGCCTGTTTTTCCCCGGCTTGTATGGATTGCAGGAAAAATACGGCTGAAACGGAAAGTACCACTGCAAGGCATGCGGCCACTGCAGCGGTACGATAAAGCTGGCCCAGTGTAACGGTTTCCGGGCCATGTTCGGACTTTGATTTTTCCCGGTGCGGTTTTTCCGGTTTCAGCGTGGTTATAGGGGGCGTTTCAGCCGCATTGATCTCCCGATGAAAATCGTTGAATTGCCGGCGAAGTGCTTCCCGCTCTCCGTAAGCCTTGAGTGCGTTGTGCAATTCCTTGTGGAAGTCAAACGCATCTGCAAGCCGGGCATCGCTATTGATCTGCTTCTCAAAAGCCTGACTTTCGCCAGGGCTCATTTCTCCGTTCAGGTAGCGTTCAATGGCTTCGTTATGGTCTGTTGGTTCGTTCATCTTTTATACACAAGTATGCGTTTTATGCATCAGTACCAGCTTTTTCAGCCGCTGAAAACATTTATACTTCTGGTTTTTGGCGTTGGCCGGATTGGTGTATCCCATTTTGGTTGCAATTTCTTCCATGGTATAACCTCTGAAATAGAAATCCACCAAAACCGTTTTGCACGGTTCACCCAGCTCAGCCATGCTTTTTTCGATCACTGCATGTTGTTCACGCAACGATTCGATATCGTCCGTATCGGCAGTCCAATCCTCGTAATATTCATGGTCTTTTACTTCGCCGCTGTACCGTTCGTTCTTTTTTAATTGTTTGAGCCACAGCCTGCGGCTCACCGCATAAATGAACGTTTTCAATTTGCTGAGGAGTTCAAACTCTTCTTTCCGGATCTTTTCTACCAACACGATCATGGCTTCCTGATAGATGTCTTTGGCATCTGCCTCCGAGCCGTTGTTCTGCCGAATGAAATGCACTATCATTTTATAGTGTTGCCGATACAGGGTCCGCAATGCAACAGGATCATTCGTCCGAATGCCTGTTACAATTTGTTCATCGGTCATTCCCTTTTGTTCCGTCATTCGGTTTATATGGGTTTATACGCTTCAAAAATAGAAGGACACCCAAATTAAAAAAAAATTCTGCCGGGTTACCTTTTCCAAACCAAGCGTATCAACTCCCAAACTATTCTTAAATCCTATTTTATCATGAAGCGAGTTTTTCAGTTAATGATCGCCACAGCCGGCACAAGTGTTTTTGTTTCTTGCGGTGGTGGTGCCGACACTACTCATACCGAACCCACCGTCGATTCTGCTGCTGTTGCAATGCCGGCAACCTCTGCCGTGGATTCTGCCACCATGCAGACGGATTCTGCTGCGATACAGATGGATACCACCAACATGGGAACCAACACCGATAGCACTGCTACGGACAGTACCGTTGCAGTGACTGACGATGCATTTTAATGGTTTCTCCCGGCAGATGCACATCTGCCGGGAATATTTTTTCTCTATCCATCATGAAAAACCAAATAAGAGTGCTTCCAGAAGCAGAAGTACAAGCCCTTAAATGCCGCATCGGGTCCACCTTTACTCAAGAAGAGATCCGAAAACGAATGGCCGGTAAATGTTATGGTCGGGAACGGAACATCAAAACTTCGAAACAGCGTAGCCAGTAATCTTTAAAATCCATTCTTTAGATTCGGCGATTTTTTTTTTCGAGCAGTCTGTATTGCTTTTATTTCGGCCGAATGCGGCAACCGGCATCAGCCAGGTGCTGCTGAGAACCGTCTGTCAAAAAAACCTTTCCATTCGGCAAATATGGGGTGGGGCACCAAAGACGGGAGCGTTTCGGCTTTATCAGCGAAAGCAGCGGGGGGAGCCTGAGTCGGGTATAAAAAATATTGAAGCACCTCATTTTAAGACTTCTACCTTCCTACAACGGGTGGCCATTCTTACAGGCGGGTCTTTAATTTTTTGTGCTGTATGGCTGAATTCATTAAATTAAGACTTTGGTTTCCATTTGGTGGCTAACAGGTTTCTTCCCATTTTCCTATGCAACAAAGGTTTAGTATCCAAAATAAGATTCTACTGGTGTTTTCCGTTGTAATCGTGTTTTTCACAGGAAATGCCTTTCTGAACCATTATTATCTGAACAAAACGGGATTTTCCGGCACGCTTCAGTCGGAAATGCGTGAAGCAAGCCATCAAATCCCACGCTTGAAACAGTTGCTGGAAAATTCCGGAAAATATGTTTCGAGTTGGGTTTTATGGGATATGGAGCACAACGATAAGTTTTTGTTGAAAAAATTACAGCGGGAAGAGTATCCGCAACTCAAAAAGCAACTTCGGAATAATGCTGCACAGTGGACCCACAAAAGCCGGAAAGACAGCTTATTTTATATTTTGAACACTTTTGATGAAATTATTGAAAGGCAGCAACTTATAATGCTTTCGTTAAGCAAGCCCGGCGATTATACCCATCCCCAAAAGAGAAACAGTGCCGGGCAAATGGCAGAAGATATAAATGAAGATATCAACGTTTTATCGGACAAACTGGAACGGATCTATCCATCCATCCGTGAAGATGCGATCAGGGCAGAGCAAGAGCTCAACCAAAATTTTGGCCGATTGCGGTTTTCCGCCACTATCATTGGCATCATAGGGATCTGTGTCGGCATTGTGGCGGCTTTTGTGCTTTCCCGGTCCATCAGTCGTCCTGTTCAAGCGTTAAAAAAGGCGATCCACGAACTCAGCAAAGGTCGCTTACCGGATCAAAACCCTGAGATCACCAACGATGAGTTTGGCGAAATGATCTCGGAAGTAAATACGTTGATCGTTGGTTTGAAAAAGGTATCTGACTTTTCCGAAAACATCGGGAACGGGAACCTTGCTTCGGAGTTTTCTCCTTTGAGTAATGAGGATGTGCTGGGCAATTCCTTGTTGCGAATGCGTGCCAATCTTCAACAAGTAGCCCAAGAGGATGAATATCGGAATTGGTCGAATGAGGGGCTTGCTCATTTTGCCGAAGTGCTGCGAAACGGCGACCATCTTTCTCTGAAAGATCTGTCGGATAAGATCATCGGCAGTTTGGTGAAATACCTAAGGCTCAATCAAGGTTGGATGTATGTGCTGGAATACGAAAACGACCACCGGGATGATGCAGCTTATTTGGATCTGAAATCGTGCTATGCATTTAACCGCAAGAAATTTGTTAGCGGAAAGATATACATGGGCCAGGGGCTTACCGGGCAGTGTTGGCAAGAAGGAGAGGCTATTTATATGAACGATGTTCCTGAAGATTATGTGACCATTCAATCGGGAACAGGGGCAGCAAATCCCACTTGTATTCTCATCATGCCGCTAAAGGTCAATAATGAAATTTATGGCATGCTTGAGGTGGCCGGGTTCCGCAACCTGGAGAAGTATGAGATCGATTTTGTGGAACGGGTGGCAGAGATCATTGCATCGACCATTTCGGTCACTAAAATTAACGACAGAACGCGAGTGTTGTTGGAAAATTCGCAATCCCTTACTGAAAACTTGCGGATGCAGGAAGAAGAAATGCGTCAAAACCTGGAAGAGTTGCACAGTACACAGGAAGAGATGAACCGCCGTGAGGAGAAGTTGAGGGTAAAGATCAAAGCACTCGAAGAGGCCCTTCGCCGTTCTTCCGAAACCTGCTGACCTGAAAAAACCGTCCGTTTTTCAGCAGATCCTAATTCACCTTATCCCAATTTAACCTTCCTGTATTTTGATGGATCTATATCCTGGAAATGGATTGTTCTGCCGCTGCGGCAATGTCGGGCGAATCAATGCCATATTTGCGCATTAACTCTTCGGGTTTTCCACTCTCGCCGAAGGTATCGTTTACCCCAACCATCTCAATGGGTGCAGGCATCTTACGTCCTAACAGTTGGGCAATGCTGTCGCCAAGGCCACCGTTTAGCTGATGCTCCTCGGCAGTAACCACACATTTGGTTTTGCTTACCGACGATAAAATGGTTTCCTCATCCAATGGCTTAATGGTATGGATGTTAATGATTTCCGGGTTGATGCCTTTTTCCAGTAAAATATGCCCGGCCTCAATGGCTTTCCATACCAGATGTCCGGTTGCAAAAATGGTCACATCGGTTCCTTCGTGCATCCGTATGGCTTTACCGATCTCAAATTTCTGATCGGCAGGAGTAAAAACCGGTACTTTCGGGCGACCAAAACGCAGGTAAACCGGCCCGTTGTAGTCGGCAATGGCAAGGGTGGCAGCTTTTGTCTGGTTGTAATCGCAAGGATTAATAACAGTCATGTGCGGCAACATTTTCATCATGCCAATGTCTTCCAGAATCTGGTGGGTAGCTCCATCTTCTCCTAAGGTTAATCCGGCATGCGAAGCACAAATTTTTACGTTTTTTCCGGAGTAGGCAATCGATTGTCGGATCTGATCGTACACCCTGCCGGTAGAAAAATTAGCAAATGTTCCCGTAAAAGGAATTTTACCTCCGATCGTAAGGCCGGCCGCTATTCCCATCATATTGGCTTCTGCAATGCCTACCTGATAAAACCGTTCCGGAAAGGCATCCTGAAAGGCATCCATTTTTAAAGAACCCGTAAGGTCGGCGCACAATGCGACAACGTTGGGATGGGTTTGTCCGAGTTCAAGCAGTCCGGCTCCAAAGCCGGAGCGGGTATCTTTTTTTCCGGTAACAACAAATTGGTCCATGGTGGCAATATTGGTTGTTTGATCTTGCACGATGTGAATCCGATTAATTTTAGTAATCTCCCAGGGTTTCTTCCAGCTGGCCCAGGGCATTTGCCAACTGTTCGTCGTTGGGAGCAATCCCATGCCATTGGTGTGTACCTTCCATAAAGTCAACTCCTGCGCCCATTTCGGTTTTCATGATAACCATCACGGGTCTTCCTTTTCCTATGCGGTTTTTGGCTTCATTCAGGCCCTTTACAACCGCTTCCATATCGTTGCCGTTCATTTCCATTACATCCCACCCGAAGGCCGACCATCTGGCGTTCAGATCACCAGGGTCGAGCACATCTTTGAGCGAACCGTCGATCTGTTGGCCGTTATAATCGACCGTAGCAATCAGGTTATCGATGTTGCGGGCAGAAGCATACATGGCTGCTTCCCAGATCTGCCCTTCCTGCAGTTCGCCATCCCCGTGAAGGGTATACACCAACTGGTTATCTTGGTTAAGCTTTTTGGCTTCGGCAGCTCCGAGAGCAACAGAAAGCCCTTGGCCCAATGAGCCGGAAGCCACCCGGATGCCGGGCAGGCCTTCGTGTGTTGCCGGGTGCCCTTGCAAACGGGTATTGAGCATCCGGAAAGACGCAAGTTCATCTACCGGAAAATATCCGCTCCTGGCCAATGTACTGTACCACACCGGTGAAATGTGGCCATTGCTCAGAAAAAACAGGTCTTCGCCCAAACCGTCCATGCTAAAGGGGGAAGGCTTGTGTTGCATGATCTCAAAATACAAAGCCACAAAATAATCGGCACAGCCCAACGAGCCACCCGGATGCCCGGAAGCAGGAGCATGTACCATCCTTACGATGTCGCGCCTTACCTGAGAGGCAATTTGCTTCAATTTCTGGATATCTGGCATTACAACAAGAAGTTTATATGATAAATCCTGGTCGACACGGAGCTCTCCCGGGCCGTAAACGGCTTCAAAAGTAAGTACTTTTTGAAGGGGGTTTTAGCTTGTTAATAACTTTTTTAAATTACTGCGGAGAAGCGGATAGAGGTAGCCAGGGTCCAAAGCAAAGAATAGGGGTCGGAATGCTAAAACAGTTTATAGCTTCCGAATGTATATTTAAAACCAACCTATTTTTCGATCTTAACGAAAAAAGATTTATTAACCAGGCGGATGTTAAGTAGGATTAGTAAGGCTGTATGCTTTCATGTTCAAAATACTTTTCTACTCGCTGAGGATTTTGCTCACTGCTTTGTAGGCCGAAGCAAAATGGCCCTCTCTGGCCCAAAAAGAACTCCTGCTGGCCAGCCGGCATCCGCTTACCGCCCCTGTACTGGCAGCAGCACAAACCACACTGATGCCCCACCATTTACAGGAAGTACAGGGTGCACAAGCCGGACAAAACCCACTTTTGGGCTACTGCTCCAACCCTACCCTACCTTATACAGGATCACGCAACTTTCTCTAAATCAGTGATCTATTGTTCTTTTCCTTAATGAAAAGAACCAAAAATCAAGGCGGAACCTGTTGAGGCGACCCACTAGTGCTATTGCGTGGCTTCACGACCCAAGCGGTGATGGATTT
>CALLUQ010000070.1 GCA_938010565.1 uncultured Flavobacteriales bacterium | reverse complement strand
GCGCCCTGTCTCAAGGAGAACTCTACACGGTAGTGACTAATGGGTCAGCAGGTTGCCAAAGCGGTTCACTCATTGCCATGGTCAGAGACACCCGCAGTGATCAAGTCATCGAAATATTAAAGAAAATACCTCTTCAAAAGCGTAAACAGGTAAAAGAAGTAACCGTTGATCTGGCAGCCAGTATGAATAAGGTAGCCCCCCAACGGGCATCGGCCCCTTTCTTTAGGACAGAATACATGAGGCAGTGCGTAGTTGAGAGTCTGTCCCAACCTTGTGTGATTTGGATATATTTTATTCTGTTTATCAAAAGTAGATGTTAAATTAGTGTCCATGCGCAGTTGATACCGTCTTAAGCACTGGCATTGAATGCCCCAGCGCAGCTTTAGGAGAGCCCCCAAAAAAGTACCTTTCCATTGATTGGCCTCAGCTGTTGTGCGGGGTACCCACTGTGCTATGCAGTGAGCAAAACGACCCGGCCCCACCTTAACTCCTTTAGCTGCACCGCACTTCACCGGACACCAAACTATTTCATACCCACCCCTATCCATCACCGCTCGGGTCGTGAAGCCACGGAATAGCGCTAGTGGGTCGCCTCAACAGGTTCCGCCTTGATTTTTGGTTCTTTTCATTAAGGAAAAGAACAAGAAACAATCATGTGGATTGCCCCCACCCGCTGAGAATGATTTTGACGGACTTATTGAAAGTTTCCTGAACAGGCCAGCAGGAAAAACAGTCATGTTAAAAAACGGACGGGTTTGAAATCGATAGTAAAACCGGAAAGCATCGGAGAATTATTATTACCGCATCATGTTGCACGGATCGTTACCGGTTATGGGGTATAATCGGGTGCAGGTAACGGCAAAGCAGATGAACCAAAGTAAAGGCTGCCCTCATAGTTATGAAGACCGCCTTTCATGATGCAGATCAGGAAGTTCGTGTACAGAATTTATCGCATCTTTTTAGCGCCAACGAGAATACTCAGGTTTTCTGGCTTCTGGCAATTGGTCATCTGCACATTGACCAGTGTGATACACAATTCAGCCCCTTGCAGACATGCCCTGTTATCGACGGAATCATCATCAATCGCATAGCCGATCTCCCAGCGTTTCAGGTCGTTGTTGTAGTGTGGAGATTTTACATGGTTTGGATTCAATACCACTTCAATTTTATCACTCAGGAAAAACTTAGCGAGACAAGAATCTTTACGCATCACCCATTCATTCCCAATAAGATCAAAACAATGTACATAAGGCCGCATGACTACGTTTGCATTCTGGTATTCGGGCTTGTCTTTGATCCAGATGATTTCTTTTGCGGAAGGCCAGTGGAGGCGGTTTCCGTCGATGAGTTTGGTGATGATGGCCACATACAACGCATCGATGAGTTTATCGAGTGATTGGATGGATTGCAGCATCGCTACAATTGCGGTGAACTCTGCAAGGGTTAACGCGATACCCACCGCAGGCATGAGGCGTTTGGCCATCTCAGCTCCAAGCTTTTTGGTCAGAATGTGTTTGGCCACCATCTTTATCAACCCTTTGATCGCGATTCCCGGCAATGCATGTTTCAGGGCATTGGTAGCAGCATCAGCGGCCTTTTCGGAGTAAGCTTCCTGAAGCAATTTGAACAAATCGGCATAATTGGCTTTGAGGAAAACTTTCAGCTCGGTGATTACATTAAACGCTTCGCCTTTATCAACGAGTTGAGCAAGCCTTTGTTCTGCGGCTTGCATTTTCGAAAGAGCGAGCTTCAGGCGTTCAATGTCCTTGTCGTCTTCCGATGCTTCTATCTGTAGTTCGGTCAGCACAATCATGGCGCGCACCATCTGCAGCAATACGGTTGGATTGAAACCTTTTACAAAATCGCTGTTGCAACGTAAGAACTCATACAAAGCGCGCCAGACAGGTGCCGGCAATTTGCCCAGTATTTGTTGCACACGCACCAGGGCTCGGAGGATCTTACTCAGGCGATAAAGAGGGATATACTTCAGCATGGCAATGAGGTCTGCACGGCTGTCCATGGCCTCGTAAAGCAGTTGTTGTAATTCGTCTAATGATTTGTCATTATGTGCATTCATGGCATTGGATTAAATGGTTAGGAAATGGAATGATTTGACGGATCGATCGGTAACGAAAGAACCACTCAGCGAAGTTCCTCAAATCACCGGTTTAATTTCAGAGATGATGTGCCTGAATGCTTAAAGCAGGTTGATCTGCCTATACGGTGACCCGATGATTATGTTGGTCGTTCCGGCGATGTTACGGCACAATTCCGGTGGCCATTGTGCCATTTTTTATGAACTCATTAAGTACGGTACAACGTCTGCATGGCCCTGTCTCTTATCGTAGGGATGGGTAATGGCCTTTTCTCTCCATTGTTTTTGGGGACGAGTACCCTTCTCAAAGGCAAGGCTTTGTATCCTTTTCCGGAAAGGGAGTGAACCGCTTTTCCAGGGCAAATGTTTTTAAATTTTTGAATCGCCTCTGCACTAGACTCACTACTGTCAAAGGTGCCGTCCTCAAAAATCCAGGTGGTAAGGTTTTCAGTGGGGGGTAGCTCCTGTTTGCTTTTTTGGTTGATGTGGCTGAGGAATGCTCCTTCCGGGGCCGTCCATTCGTGTAAGGGTATTCGTTGGTTCATTTTATGTTGATCTGCTTTTTTGTTTCGTGTTGATGGGTTGCTCTGCTTTCGGGCTTGGTGTTCCCATTGTTAAGGGGTTGGTGTGTTTGATGTTGTGCTGTTTTTTTTTTGGAAAGGGTAAGGGTTTATTATTTTTTTATGTTATTTTTAAATTAATTAGTATTCATATTATTTATAACAAATCTTTTTGATAAAATATCTTTTTTGAATAAAAAGAAAATATATTAGTTTATTGATTTTTAAAATATTAAAACGCCATCAAAATAAATACTAATGTGAATATCAAGAGTCAACCCAACAATAAAGTTGGGATAAAAAGTACGCTTTCCAAAATAAGTTGAAAATTCTTTACAAAACTCATCCGCCAGATAAAAAATCTCCGCAACTTGATCTTTGGCGAGTGGCATTTTAAATATTTGATTGTAAGAATTTTACAACCTTTGACATCGTCGTCATATTTGCAATTCATTTATTTTCAACAACATTTGTCACTAACATAATAAACTATATAAAAAGGAAGTAAGAACCAAACTCAGGTTATGAATTTTACAATTCTAACATGCCGTTAAGAAGACTATTTGTTGGATTAAAGGATAAAATATTTTCGTTTTTTATGGAAAGGAAAAATCCAAATCCACTACCTTTGCTTTTATGCAAAAACTTTCGGAACAACTGCAAACCGCTCTGCAAAACCTTGCCATTGCATCCCCCAATGCACTACAGGTGGCAGCTTTGCAAGCACAACAACAGCCCAAAGACATGGTTCTACTTGCGCCCACCGGATCGGGGAAAACGCTTGCTTTCCTGCTTCCGTTGTTGCAGCAGTTAAATTCCCGGAAAAAAGGACCCCAGGCACTGGTGTTGGCTCCGTCGCGGGAGCTGGCTTTACAGATTGAATCGGTATTCAAAAAAATGGGCACCCCTTTTTACATCACTTGTTGTTATGGGGGGCATGCTGTTCGGGTCGAAAAAAACAACCTGGCCGCTCAACCGGATGTAATTATAGGTACTCCTGGAAGAGTTGCCGATCATTTGCGGCGGGGCCATTTTTCGGCCACACACATCAAAACCATCGTTTTTGATGAATTCGACAAAGCATTGGAGTTTGGTTTTCACAAAGAGATGTCGGAGATCATGGAAATGCTCGGAACTCCTGAAAGACGGATTCTTACCTCGGCCACACACAGCATTGACATACCCGCATTTACAGGGGTTAAAGATCCCAAAGTACTCGACTTTACCGTAGATGCCCTTCCCAAAGGGCTAAAGTTAAAAACCGTGAGATCGAATGAGCAGGACAAACCGGAAGTCCTGTTAAAATTACTGGGCACCGTCCATAACCAAACCTGTCTGGTGTTTTGCAATCACCGGGAAGCGGTGGAGCGCATCAGCAATTATTTGAACCGTTACGACGTAATAAACGCATGTTTTCACGGTGGCCTCGAACAAGAGGTACGCGAGCGCACCCTTGCCAAACTCAGAAACGGCAGCACCCGCATTCTGATCGCCACCGATCTGGCAGCACGCGGGCTGGACATTCCCGAGATCAAATGCGTTATCCATTATCAGATGCCGCCTCAGCAACCTGCTTTTATTCACCGCAATGGCCGCACTGCCCGGATGCATGCCGAAGGAACAGCCTACCTCTTGCTTTCTACCGGAGATGCCGGTCCGGAATACCTTCGGCCCCTCCCTCCTTCGTTTCTTTTGCCTGAAACCATTCGTCTGCCGGAAAAGCCGGATTGGGCAACCCTTTACATTGGTGTGGGAAAAAAGGACAAAGTGAACAAAATTGATGTGGTCGGTTTTCTTTCCAAGATCGGGGGGCTGCAAAAGGATGAGTTGGGACGGGTCGAGATCAGAGACCGGTGTGCTTATGCAGCCGTTCAACGAAAAAAACTAAAAACCGTATTGCAGAAAGTCTGCAACCAGAAAATAAAAGGCAAAAAAGCCAAAGTAAACATGGCCCGTTAGCAGGCTCCGATCTTTGTTCTTAAAGGACGGTCCTATTTTTGGGGAAGAACATTACCATTGCAACGCGGTTTGGTTTTATACCATAATGTAATGATTATTTTGTGTTGTATTTTCATTTTCGATGCGTTTTCTTCCGGTTATCTGATCTCTGTCAATACTGGAAATTGCTTCTGTAATATCTTCTAAAATTCGTGTATGGTACCGATATGAGCTATGTACCGATACCGGGCTTTGGGCTCTGTCAATATAACCGGAAATCGATTCTTTATTCGCATATCCTTTTGCATCTATTAAAATGATATTGCCCGGTAGTTTATTGTAATTATCTGCACCATGCCGGCCCAATCTATTCTTACCGAACCGTTTGGCAGAAGAAGCCTTAAGTGCTCTGTCATTTTTTGAATAATATACATGAACACGTCTGGAAAAATAGGCTATATATTGCCCTTTATTGTCCATTTCCAAAGCATCCGACGCAAGATCCGGAGCGATTAAGATCACTTCATCAAAAAGCAACCTTCCTTTTGGGCCACCCAATGCATCGTGCAGGTATTCGGTGCCTTTTCGCAATACATAATTCCCCATTGAGTGGGCGATACAAAATGTTGCGGAAAAACAATTCCGTTCATTTTTTGTAACCATTTCGTTGATATCCAGAAGGGCACGTGTAAAAGCGCCTACAGAGTCTCTGGCTTCTTCCTTATCTGACAAATAATGCACGACTTTTCCGGATGAAGGCCAGGAAAAGCCTATAATGATCGGAGCATAACCAATAACTGATCTCAAACTATTTTCCAGATCGTAGATCTCATCTATGCTGCCCTGGTAATTGTTGTTATATCCATGTATGTACAGGCCTATTTTAGGCGTGTTGATCCCTTCTTCGTTTTTCAATCGGTTTATTTCGTTGAACAACGCTGTTTCAAAGCCTTTTTTTCCCGTTTTATGAAAACCATCCGAACCTTGTTCTTTCCCATTATATCCATACTGATATACAAATCTTTTACCCAGCATTTCTTCATCGGAATATTTTCCTTTTCTAATTCGTCTGTTGGTAATCATCAAAAGCATAAGCGGATCATTTTTACAAAATACTGTAATATACTATTTTTGAAATAATACCGGTTCGGTATAGGGTTAGAAATATAGGATATCTCAAGGCAAACGCATTTAAAATTACGATCTATAAAAGGCAATTGATGGCTCCTTGAAAGGGAGTGGATGAATTATGAGTGATGGGTGATGTGGTGCTTGTTTTCCCGTCCGCATCTTTGGGATTGTCGGTAATCCATAAAATGGAAACGTTGCGTTAGCACATCTTGGGGAAGCGGATGTTTTTACAGGGATGTAATGCCGTTGGGCAATAAGGAGGCCATACTACTTGAAATTTAAATGCGCTTGCCCTGTAGGATATCTGCCTTCATTTGGTAGCGGTAAGTTTTACTGTATCGTAAAGGAACAATTTACTTAGGGGTTGCTGAAAAACACGATCAACTATCAATATTTCAGATACCTGAGGTGTTTAAACTTGCCTTCCTTCAATATAAAAAGTTCTTTTCCCACTGTAATTTGTTCGCCCTCTTTTACTTGGTCGAGATCGGTTATATCGTAGTTTAAGGTATGTAAAGAACCATGCGTTTGTCGTGCCATATCAAGGTAGCAAGGGTTAAAACTGTTGTGCAAACCGCAAAGCAAAATGCGAACCGGATGCTTAATTTTTGAAAGCAGTTCCATATCTCTCGGCGTAGCAGGGTTATCGGCAATCATAATAAACTCCTGGCAATCGGGGCATTGTTTCATGCCTTCCAGCAATGCCTCCAGGTTGTTTTCAACAATATCGGCATTGCGGTACCCTGCTTCCATGGCCTTACGGGCTGTGGCAACCACTTCTTTATAAACAGTGCTTTTGGTGTGGTAAATGCCACCGGTATTTCCAATGCTTTTTTGCCGGGTGGTTTTGTGGTTGCCATCGTTAAAAAAGGTGTAGTGAAAAATGCGGTTTCGGTTTTGCCGGAGCCATAAAAACAATTGTCCGGTATAGGGTGCCATGCTGCCGGTTACATCTGCAACCACCAACATCTTTTGCCAGCTGCTGTTGCGCTCCATTACCGTATAAATGGCTGTATCGGAACCCATAAGCAATTTCAGTTCACGTTTCAGGCTCCGAAGCCCCGGCATTGCGGATCCGGTTTGCTGTTTTCTCTTTTCCTTTTCGTTCAGCAGGTGTTTCAGATCGGCAAACGGAACCGAATCTATCTGATATACTTTTCCGGCGCCATCCATCCAAGTGCGTATGGCCGTTTCATGGTACTTTCCGTTTCGTACCTCAACCGTGGTTTTCATTGCCGAGTTGATCCGTCCAAAATCGCGGAGTACTTCCTCTTCCAGCACGACAATGTTCACCACATCCCCGGAGGCATTTGCATGGGCATCCGGGTGAGAGCTGCCGGAGGCATTAAAGTTGACCTCCTGTTCATCCAACCGGAATAAAGCATCGAGAAAAGCCAGTTCTGTTTTTAGGGTTGTTTTTGTAACAGACGGCCGGTAAGTGATCACAAACCCATGAAAAGCTTTTTGAGCCTCTGCTCGTTCGGCAGGCAAGGTAAGTCCGGTGCTTTTCCATCGGATAAAACGGTTTTTAAACAACGCAGGCATGGCTTTTTGCAAGTGTTTTAAACGCTGGTTGTTTAATGCATCCTGATCAAACTTTTCCACGGTGGAAAAGGTGGTGTAAACCATTTCTATGGTAGTAACCTCGTCGGGTTTAAAATTTTCAAATACCGAAGGATTGCTGATCTTACTTCCCGCAAAAGGCATTTTTACATAAGCCAGTCGCGTACCTGCGGGAGCAGAAGGTTCCCATTTTTCGATCAGAAAAGACCGTTGCCGAAGTTGAGCACCTACTTCGCTCAGTTGGGCATGCACGGCAGATACCCCTCCTGTTGCCCATCCGAAAACCCAACCCACCATCAACAGCAAATTTTTTGTGTTCATAACGACATAATGAGCGGTTCCATCCATCAAAATGCATTTGCAAAATATCCCCAATGCAAACCAATGTTAGCGGATCGGGGTCAGAAAAAGCGAAACGCGCCACCAGGATCAAAAAGCATCCGGTTGCCTAACGCTTCTTTTAGTAATTCGGGATACAGCTACCGGGTTTAGTCCCAAAACTTTTTATTTCTGCGAACCATCCGGCGAAGCATGGGGCTGGGGCGGTAACGGTCTTCCCCATATTCTCCGTAAAGGTCTTCCATTCTATTCAAAACCACATCGATCCCGAGCTCATCGGCCCATTTTAACAACCCTTTGGGATAATTTACACCTTTGGTCATGGCCAGGTCGAGATCTTCCCGGGTAGCAATGTTGAGGTACAATGCATCCGCCGCTTCATTGATCAGCATAACCAATATCCGATGTAAAACGGCATAACCGATGGCCTCATCGGTATTCGGAGCAGGCACCATAGCTCCTTCGCTGTAATCGTAATAACCCCGCCCGCTTTTTCGGCCCAAATACCCTGCTTCCGCATGCCTTTTTTGGGTGAAAGACGGTTTGTACCTCGGATCGTAATAAAAGGCTGAAAATACCGATTCCGTTACTTTGTAATTCACATCATTGCCGATAAAATCCATCAACTGGAACGGCCCCATCCGAAATCCGCCAAGTTCTCGCATGGCCCAGTCGATGGTAGAGAAATCGGCTATTCCTTCTTCGTAAATGCGCAAGGCCTCCCCATAAAACGGGCGGGCCACACGGTTTACAATAAAGCCCGGAGTATCTTTTGCAAGTACGGTTACTTTCCCCCAATTGTCGATCAGCTCACGGGAGGCCCGCAAAATTGCCTTACCGGTTTGAACTGCCGGAACAATTTCCACCAGAGGCATCAGAGGCGCAGGATTGAAGAAATGAATGCCCAAAACGCGTTCGGGGTGCCGGCATGCTGCGGCAATCGAAGCCACTGAAAGGGAACTTGTGTTGGTGGCCAGTATGGCCTGGTTGCCACACACCTTTTCCAACTCGGCAAATGCTTTTTTCTTGATGTCAAGGCTTTCCACAATGGCCTCAATGAGCAAACCACATCCGGCAAAGGCTTCTATGTTATCTGTATACGCAATGCGGCCTTGAATGGCATAGCTTTCCGCATCCGTTATGCGTTTTTTTTCCACCAACCGCGCCATTATGTTGGCCAGTTTGCTTTTGGATTGGTTCAGTGCTCCGGTTTGTGTGTCGAATAAAACGACCTGATGGCCGGCAGTTGCGGCTACCTGAGCAATTCCGGAACCCATTGCTCCTGCACCCAGAATGCCAATTTTTGTTGAAGAATCCATGCTGCAATTTTTTTGAGGTTCTAAAGTAACGGAAATCCGATGGCAGAAAAACCGTTGCACGTTTTATTTTGCCCGTTTCTTTCTTTCCTAACTGCCGTTGGTCGCTTCTTACACCTTGTTCGGAAATGCCGTAAGAAAACGGTGTTTAGCCCTACGGATCAACGCCGGCTCCGAAAGTATTTTACAACCATGGCAACGGGGCATCCATCACAGGATAAAAAAACAGCAGGTTGAAATCGAAATGGAGTTTGTATCTAAGCACCTGTTTAACAAGGTTATTTTAATTCTTGCAAAAGCGTTTAATATTTTTTTTACGGGTGTTTAGCCGTGGTGCTTGTCAGAAAAAATTGCTTTACGGTATATCAGAGGTTTTGAAGCATGCTTCTCATGGATAAAAAGCAATAAAGGGCTTTTATATAGTGTTATAAGTTAGTGATTTAACGCATCTTAAAGTCAAGTCTACCCGGCATTGTTGGCCTAAAAACCAATCCGATAAATTTACGGGTACTCAAAAAAGTAAAACAAACATCCCTCCCAGGCAAACCAGGCACCGACTTAACCGTTTTTCAATACCTGCAGCTTGCAACCGATTGCTTTGTGGTCGGAGTATTCCCCCTCCAGTCTTTCAAAACCAAAAGAACGGATCCGCTTATCGTGGAAAATATAATCGATCCGGAAAGAAGGAAAATCGCCAATATAGGTTGGCCCTATGCCCAAACCGCTTTCGCAAAACGCATCGATCAGCCCCAGGCTGCCGGTGCATTGACGGTAACACCACGAAACGGGCGTATCGTTAAAATCGCCACAAAGAATAACCGGATAAGGAGAACTTTTGAGGTGAGACCCGATGAGACCGATCTGCTCCTGTCGGACCATCCAAGCCTGCTTCAGACGAGCCATAATTTTAAGGGCTTTTTCGGATGAGCCTATCGCCACATCGCCGCTGTAAACATCGTTCACAAAATTGTAATCGGCTTTCTGAAAACCGATTGAAGCCAAATGAACGTTGTAAACCCGTACCGTATCTTTTCCGATCAATACATCGGTAAAAATGCAGTGGTTGTTCGATGTAAGGCCCAATACAATACGGCCCTTATTAAGGATGGGAAAACGGGTGGTGGTAACCGTTCCGAAATGTTGTTGAGCATGAGGAATATAGGTAAAACCTTCGTGTATATTTTGCGCACCAGAAATGCTTTTCAGGTTCTTTTTCGTATCGAAATATCCCGGCATATCGCTGTGATAAAACTCCTGAAAACAAACAATATCCGGATCGGCCTGTTGTAGCTGAGAAAAAATACGATCGCGTGTTGTGCAACGCTCTTTTTCGTTATAAACGTCAAAAACATGCACATTATAAGAAACAAGCTTTATGGCAGGACCATCCGATTCGGTAGCATTGCCGGAAGTGTTGAACTGGAAAAAATCGAAAAAGTGATGGCATCCGCTCAGAAGAACAAAACAGGAAATAAGCCACCGTTTACGCCTTTTCCGAAACATCCAGAGGAAGAAAAAAAAGAGGTTGACCACCAGAATAAGCGGATAGGCAAGACCAAAAAAAGCCAAAGGCCAGCAGGCAACCGGGCTGATGTACGTAGCAAGATAAGAAGCCATCAGGCTCAATACAGCAAGAAAAAACAACAACCGAACCCAACCGCTCAACCAACGTTTACCCTTCGGTGCTCTTTTTTCATGCATCTGAGATAGCCGGTTATTTGCGGGTACTTGCCTTAAAAAGAAATTCTTTTTCCTGTTTGCTCAAACTGTCGTAGCCCGATTGGGAGATCTTGTCGAGAATGGCATCCACTTTTTTTTGATGGTGGGTGTCTTCATTAGGATCGGAAGCAAAATTTTCATTGGTCTTTGCACGGTGTGGAGCTGCTTTTTGATGCCCTGGTTGGGCTTTTTGTTGAAAGTTGGGATTGCGGTATTTTACCCGCATCTTTGGCCGGGGCTGAAACAATCTCCGTACTTTATCGAAAAAACGTGCCGTAGGTTCCAGTATGTCTTTGCCGCGTTGGTAATAATAAATGCTGAGGAAACCAAAAATGGCTCCGCCAAGGTGGCTTACATGGCCCCCGTGGTTGTCGTAACGAATGTTGATCAGATCGAGCACTACAAAAAAAACGGCAATCCATTTGTATTGTACCGGAAATACGCCAAATAAACGAATTTCAAGATTCGGAGCGTAGGCAGCACCGGCAATCAGAATAGCAATGGCCGAAGCCGAAGCCCCCACCAAATTGCTGCCCACCGGGTACAGATCCCTGAAAACCGGTACGGTATTCAACAACAAAGCGTAGAACACATACCCTGCCAGCCCTCCCAACACATACATGGGAAGCAGTTTCCGCTCCCCGAGGTACATGCTAAAAATTTTTCCCGAAAAATAGAGGATGATGGCATTGGAAAAAAGATGGAAAGGCAACGTAACATCGTGCGTAAACATGTAGGTAAGCAGCGTCCAGGGCCGGTAAAGCACCAGATCCATACGCGAAGAAACTCCGAGCCAGTTTCTGAAAAAACCATCGTCAGCCTGCTGTGCCGTAAAGAACCAGAAAAAAAGCATAAACATCCAGATGCAGAGCATTACGCCAACGTTGATCACAAGGATCCACTTCAGCACACTCCCTCCCCGGAAAAAGCTTTTAATATCATCGATCACGGTATGTTGGCTATGCATGCCTCAAATATATTTAATAAAACCGGTTGTGCTTTTTTTGCCAGTAAAGCACCAGAAAAAAGCCAAAAAGTGCCCCGCCCAAATGGGCAAAATGCGCCACATTATCGCCGGAAAAACGCTGAATGCCAAGATATAGATCCAAAACCAGCAAACCCGGAACGAAATATTTGGCTTTGATGGGTACCGGAATAAAAAACAAATAGAGTGCTTGGTTAGGAAACAAGCGCCAGAAAGCCACCAGAGTTCCGTATAATGCTCCTGAAGCCCCTACCGTTCGCGAATAAATGTATTCCTTGGTGGCTTCGTAGACCGAATCATTCAATTCAAAGAACAAGCGCCCCTCGATGTCGTAAATGACAATGCCATGGTATACCTGTAAAACAATGGCCGAACCCAATCCGCACATCAGGTAAAAGAACAAAAAACGCTTCGGACCCCAAATGCGTTCCAGCAAACTGCCGATCATCACCAAACCCAGCATATTCATCAGCAAATGACCGGGCCCACCGTGTAAAAACATGTGGGTTACAATTTGGTAAGGCTCAAAAAAAGGAGAACCGGCATAATACAGGGCACCCCATGTAATAAAGTCGGTTCCCTGCTGTTGCAGTACGATGGTGGCTACAAATGCCAGCACATTGATGATCAATAGGTTTTTTACTACCGGAGGTATATTTCTGAAGATTGATCCCGAGTCCATTATTTTTCAAAACGTTTTTCAATTTCTTCCAGCGGAAAAGTAACCATAACGGGTTTTCCGGACGGAGTATAATAAGGAATTTCGCAAGCAAAGAGCGCATCTGCCAGGTGTTGCATTTCCTGCTTTCCCAGGTCTTTTCCCGGACGAATGGCCATGTTGCGTGCCAGCACCCTGGCCAGGTGTTCCCTGCGATCGAGTTTCAGTTCGTTCGCATTCAATTTGTACTGTTCCAGCAAAGCATCCAGCAAATGGCCCGGGTCTTGCCCGCTGGCATCTGCGGGAATGCCGTTGATCACATAAGTGTTTTTGCCAAACTCAGCAATATCAAACCCCAGCGCATTCACATCGGCTTCCAGTGTTTTCAACAATTCAAAATCACTGCTGCTTAACGCAACAGTTTGCGGAAACAATTGCTGTTGCGAATGGTTCTCTTGTTTCTGCATCGTTTCCATAAGCTCGTCGAACAAAATTCGCTGATGTGCTCTGTGCTGATCGATCAGTATAAAACCACTTTTGATGGAAGTAAGGATGTACCTCCGGTGAAGTTGTACTGTGATCCGGCTCTCCCGCTCATTTTGTTCCGTACCCCAACTGCTTGAGATCACTTGTTGTGTAGCCGTTTCCGTTTTTGTAATTTCCACTTCAACAGTATCCTCTGCTCCCTCCGGCGCTTCCCAGTCGCGGGCTACTTTGTAAAGATCCTGCCAACCCGCAGCAGAACGATCCGGAGGTTTGTTATCGGAAGAAGACGAATAACCGGCGGTCGTATTGGGTCCGGCATCCGGTTTTTTTTCCGATTCAAACGGATTGTAATCCGGGTTAACGTGAATAACAGGAGGTTTGATCTCGCCGGAAGGCATCGAAGGCGAAACGTTAAAACTCGTTTCCTGATCAAAATCCAGGGTAGGCGAAATGTTATACTGGCCCAGCGATTGACGAACCGCAGAACGAAGAATAGCGTAAATGGCCCGCTCATCTTCAAATTTGATCTCGGTTTTGGTAGGATGGATGTTGACATCGATGGCCGATGGTTCTACTTCCAGAAACAGGAAGTAAGAGGGATGCATGCCTTTGGGGATCAACTCTTCAAAAGCAGCTACAACCGCATGGCCCAGGTAATGGTGACGGATAAAACGGCCGTTGGCAAAAAAGTATTGTTCGCCTTTTGTTTTGCGGGCAAATTCAGGCTTGCCGACAAAACCGGCAATGCGAATAATATCGGTAGAAGAACTGACCGGAACCAGTTTTTGATTGTACTTTTTGCCAAAAATCCCGACAATGCGCCGGCGCAAAGAAACTTCGGGTAAATTAAAAACTGCATTGCCGTTGTGTATCAGATGCAATTCAACTTCCGGGTGGGTAAGCGCCAGCCGTTGGAACTCTTCGATGATATGGCGCATCTCCACCTGGTTTGACTTCAGAAAATTCCGACGCACCGGAACATTGTAAAACAAGTTTTTAACCGAAAAAGAAGTGCCGGCAGGGCAGGAACACAATTCCTGTGTTTTTATTTCCGAGCCTTCCAGGGTGATGTGGGTTCCCAATTCCTCATCGTGTATGCGTGTTTTTAACGCTACGTGAGCCACCGCAGCCACAGAGGCCAATGCCTCGCCACGAAACCCTTTCGTATGCAGTTTAAAAAGATCATCTGCCTGACGGATCTTGGAAGTGCTGTGCCGTTCAAAACTCATACGGGCATCCGTTTCCGACATGCCAAAACCGTTGTCGACCACCTGGATCAGCGCCCGCCCTGCCTCTTTTACAATCACTTTGATGCACGTACTGCCCGCATCAATGCTGTTTTCCACCAATTCTTTCACCACACTTGCCGGACGTTGGATCACTTCTCCAGCTGCTATCTGGTTGGCTACACGATCGGGAAGCAATGCAATGATATCTGCCATCTGATTCTAAAGGTATCGTTCTGTAAGTGTAATTGCAGTATATGTAACCATGCCAAGGATCACCACAAGGTAAAGCAGGCGCATATTAGACCGGTGCAACTGTTTCCGATATTCGGAACGGGTTAACGCTTCACTGCTTTGGTTCCGGAAAGAGATCCGGCGTTTAAAACGAATATTTTGTTCCGTTTCTTCTGGGGCGTCTGCATCCGACTTTATCCGTTGCCATCGTTCTTCCCGTTTTTCCTGTTCCGCATTGTAATAACGGGTGTGCATTTTAAACTGCCTGGGCTTTTTGGTTTTGAACAACCGCGGAAGACCGGATGTGAAAGACTTTCGCATGACAAGTCCTTTAATTTTTGTGAACAAAGATAATGACTTTGATTCAGGATGCGTCAAAAATCATACCCGATTACAGTTGCCCCCGAAAAGCACCTTCAGGTCCTTTTGCAACGATTGCCGTTTCTTTACCCGCCCACACAATAAGCGGCCATCCACAAGAGTTTTGTTCATAACAAATCAACTTACACCTCCCGGATGCATGCATGTTTCGGGTATTTTTGCGCAAAATGGCCGATGTTTTATCCGAAACCGTTCGGTAGAACGTTACAACAAGGACATTTTACGGTTCGGCTCCAACAAGGTATGGTATGGGAAAAAGCGTACGGATAGTTCTGCTAAAAATCGGGATCATATTCGGTTTTGTATCTCTTGTATTTCTTGTGCCCGTTGTATCGGCACAGCCTTCCCATTCCGGATCGGAAGGCACCGGAGATCCGGTATCGTTTACAACGCCTGCTACCTGGGCCGATTCTGTTCTTGGTTCACTTACGCTGGAAGAAAAGATCGGTCAGATCATCATGGTGCCTGTTCGTTCCGACCAGCAGCCGGATCAAACCCTTTACCTCGAAAAACTCATCAAAGATCACAAAGTGGGCGGCCTCGTTTTTTACCAGGGCGGTCCGGTTCGTCAGGCCGTTTTAACCAACCGTTGCCAAGCCGTTTCGAAAACACCGCTTATGGTGGCCATGCATGCGGAGCACGGTTTGGCCACACCCCTCGACAGTACCCTTGCATTTCCTCACCCAATTGCCTTGGGAGCCATTCGGAACGATTCGTTGATTTACGAAATGGGCAAAAACATCGGGTGGCAACTCCGGGGATTGGGTGTGCACATCCACCTTGCTCCGGTGGCAGATGAAAACACTACCGCCGATCATCCGGCAACCCACCGCCGCGCTTTTGGCGAGGATTCCTCTGCCGGGGCAAAAAAATGGCAGGTCTGTATGCGCGGCCTGCAAGATG
>CALLUQ010000069.1 GCA_938010565.1 uncultured Flavobacteriales bacterium | reverse complement strand
CGTGTCATTTATTTTTGCTCAATTGCTCTATCATTCAATCGGTTTATGATGTTGTTGCCAAAACGGCTGGTTTTTAACATTACTATTTTCCTGCCGGTCTGTTCAGGAAACTTTCAATAAGGGGTCAAAATAATTCTCAGCGGGTGGGTTCAATCCACCTGATTGTTTCTTGTTCTTTTTCTTAATAAAAAGCACCAAAAATCAAGGCGGAACCTGTTGAGGCGACCCACTAGCGCTATTCCGTGGTTTCACGACCCAAGCGGTGATGGATTTGGGTGGGTATGAAATAGTGCGGTGGCCGGTGAAGTGCGTTGCAGCTAAAGGAGTTGAGGTGGGGCCGGGGTCGTTTTGCTCACTGCATAGCACAGTGGGTACCCCGCACAACAGCTTAGGCCGATGAATGGAAAGGTACTTTTTTTGGGGGTTCCTAAAACCACACTAGAGCATTCAATGCCAGTGCTTAAGACGGTCTCAACTGCGCATGGACACTAATTTAACATCTGCTTTTGATTTTATACAGATGCTAGTTTAAGGGAAAAAACAGAATAAAATACATCCAAATCACACAAGGTTGGGACAGACTCTCAACTACGCACTGCCTCATGTATTCTGTCCAAAAGAAAGGGGCCGCTACCCGTTGGGGGACTACACTAAACAAAAAAAACGCAACAAATCTCCCTGTATACAAACCAAATTATACTAAGCAAAAAAGGGAGTAGGTTTTGGGGTGAAAAAGGAAAATTCTTTGTTTACGGGGAATGGAGCTCCTCACATTGCTTACTTTTTAGTTTTGTCGGTTAGTGGTGTGAAAAATTATAATCAATGGATGCTTTGCCTGAGCGAAACAAAATGCGTTAGAATAAGGAATAGTCCATATCTGGCAAGGCGACTCAAGATTTAAATGCGCTTGCCCCCATATAATCATTATCCAAACTTGTATCCATACCATAAAATAGGTATTTTTGACCCCGAAGTGCAAGCTATTTAGAATTGATCTAAATAGTTTTGCCCGAATTGCAACAAAGCAGTTGTACAAGCGGTTTAACAAGAAAAGGCGTATGATTAAAGTAACAGACAATGCCCGCAACGAAGCCCTGAGGCTGATGAGCGAGGGCGACAAAAGCAATGCCTTCATTCGTGTGGGCGTAAAAGGGGGGGGCTGTTCCGGTCTGATGTACAACCTGGAATTTGACTCCGAGCTAACCGACAACGATAAAATATTTGAACACAATGATGTGAAGGTGGTCGTTGATAAAAAAAGCTTTCTCTACCTCGTAGGCACAGAACTCGACTTTAGCGGCGGGCTCAACGGAAAAGGCTTTGTATTCATTAACCCCAATGCAGAACGTACCTGTGGTTGCGGAGAAAGCTTCATGGTCTGAACCGCTCATCAGCAGGAATTTAAGCACAAAAAAATGGCGTACAAAGGCGACGATTTATTAGAAGAAGTAACCAATAAAGATTACGAATACGGTTTTGTAACCGACATCGAATCCGATTTGGCTCCGGTGGGTTTGAATGCAAGCATCATTCGCTTGATATCCCAAAAAAAGAACGAACCGGAATGGCTGCTGGAATGGCGGCTGAAATCGTTTGAGTTATGGCAAAAAATGACCGAACCGGAGTGGGCCCATATACAGTATCCCCGGCCCGACTTTCAGAGCTTTCATTATTATGCCGCTCCCAAGCAGAAGAAAAACCCGAAGAGCCTGGATGAAGTAGATCCGGAATTGCTGAAAACGTTTGATAAACTGGGCATCTCACTGGATGAACAAAAAAAGTTGACAGGAGTAGCAGTTGATATTGTGGTAGACAGTGTTTCCGTGGCCACCACTTTTAAAGCCAAATTGGCCGAATTGGGCATTATCTTTTGCAGTTTCAGCGAGGCGGTTCAGGAACACCCCCAATTGGTACAAAAATACCTGGGCACAGTGGTTCCGCGCTCCGATAACTTTTATGCAGCATTAAATTCTGCTGTTTTTACCGATGGTTCATTTTGTTACATCCCGAAAGGAGTACGTTGCCCGATGGAGCTTTCTACGTATTTCAGGATCAATGAGGCCAAAACCGGCCAGTTTGAAAGAACCTTGGTAATCGCAGATGAGGATAGCTATGTCAGTTACCTGGAAGGATGTACGGCTCCGATGCGCGATGAAAATCAACTGCATGCAGCCGTGGTCGAACTCATTGCTCTGGATGGTGCCGAAATTAAATATTCTACGGTTCAGAACTGGTATCCCGGTGATGATGAAGGCAAAGGAGGCGTATACAATTTTGTGACCAAACGAGGCATTTGCCACAACCGATCCACCATTTCCTGGACACAGGTAGAAACAGGATCGGCGATAACCTGGAAATACCCTTCCTGCATCTTGAAAGGGGATCATGCAGTAGGTGAATTCTTTTCGGTAGCCCTCACCAATAAACTTCAACAAGCAGATACCGGAACCAAAATGATCCATATCGGCAAAAACACCAAAAGCACCATCATTTCGAAAGGCATTTCGGCCGGAAAAAGCCAGAATTCTTATCGGGGCCTGGTAAAAATCGGAAAAAACGCAGAAAATGCACGAAATTTTTCCCAATGCGACTCCCTTCTGATGGGCGACCGCTGCGGTGCACACACCTTTCCTTACATAGAAGTAGAAAACCCTTCGGCCCAGGTAGAGCACGAAGCAACGACCTCTAAGATCGGAGAAGATCAGATCTTTTACTGCAACCAGCGCGGCATCGATACCGAAAAAGCAATCAGCTTGATTGTTAACGGTTATGCCAAAGAAGTATTGAACAAACTTCCCATGGAGTTTGCTGTAGAGGCACAAAAATTACTGGCCATCAGCCTGGAAGGAAGCGTGGGGTAACTCCTTCTTAAAGACATCAGCAAAAAAAGAAAACAGGAATTAAGCAAATAATTATGCTATCGATCAAAGGGCTTAAAGCCGAAATTGAAGGGAAAGAGATCCTGAGCGGAATCGATCTCGAAGTAAAAGCAGGCGAAATACACGCCATTATGGGCCCGAATGGTTCCGGAAAAAGTACGTTGGCCTCGGTTTTGGCAGGCCGTGAAGAATACGAAGTAACCGGCGGCTCCGTTACCTACAAGGGCAAAGACCTGTTGGAAATGGCGGCAGAAGACCGGGCCCGCGAAGGCGTTTTCCTCGCCTTTCAATATCCGGTGGAAATTCCGGGAGTAAGCAACATCAATTTCCTGAAAACCGCCCTTAACGAGATCCGTACATCCAAAGGACTGGAGCCCATTACTGCCAAAGATTTTCTGGCCAGAGTTCGTGAAAGATCGGCCTTGGTAGAACTCGATACCAAATTGAAAAACCGCTCTGTTAACGAGGGGTTTTCGGGTGGAGAGAAAAAACGCAACGAAATTTTCCAGATGGCCATGCTGGAACCTTCTTTGTCTGTGCTGGATGAAACCGATTCGGGGCTCGACATTGATGCCTTACGCATTGTGGCCAATGGTGTAAACCAACTGAAAAACGAAACCAATGCCACCATTGTAGTCACCCATTACCAACGCTTACTCGATTATATTATCCCTGATTTTGTGCATGTACTATACCAGGGCCGAATTGTAAGATCCGGCCCCAAAGAACTCGCCATGGAGTTAGAAGAAAAAGGATACGACTGGATCAAAGAAGAAAACGGTGAAACCGTTGACGTTTAAGCAAAAACCCATGACTGCAACGCTTGAAATGCGCAAAAGCCAAAAAATTCGGGAAGCGGTGAAAAACGCAGGATGCTTTTCCAATTCCGCTACTCGGGAGGCTGACCAACAATTGGCTGAACTGGACCTTCCACACTTCAAAGCCGAAGCGTGGAAATACACCAGAGTGGGCTATCTGGCCGCAACGAAATGGAGCGCCAACCCCACTTCGGAAATTTATGACATAAGCCACTGGAAAGCAGATCCGGAAGAGGCAAATACCCTTGTTTTTGTGAACGGTTATTACCGCGCCGATCTTTCTTCGCTACACGAAATGCCGGCAGGAGTGATTGTAACCGACCTCAAAACAGCCAGCGAATACCACCCGGAATTGCTGGAAGCACAATACGGAAAACATACGGTAAACACCGAAGTTTTTACCGCCCTGAATGCTGCTCAACCCTTTGGCGGATTGTTCCTGTATATTCCGGATCATGTTGTGGTAGAAAGAACCGTACAAATGTTGCACCTGGTTACCCATGAAGATACCATTGCCCAGCCCCATCACCTGATCCGGGTAGGGGAAAATGCACAGGTAAAACTAGTGGGAACATTTGGCTCGATCAATAGCTGTAATGCTTTTGTAAATAGCGTGATGCAAATTTCCGTAGGAAAAGCGGCACACGTACAGTACGATAAATTGCAGGCCGAAGACGAAGGAATAAGCCACATTTGCACCGAATACGTTCACCAGGATGCACAAAGCACCTTTAAGATCAATACCATCACCCTTAACGGGAAAATGATACGCAATTCGCTCCACATATCGGTCAACGGCAAACATTGCGAAACTTACCTCAACGGTTTGTACGTAGGAAAAGGCCGTCAGCACATCGATAACCACACCCAAGTAGATCACAGAGTGCCGGATTGTTATTCGGAAGAAAACTACAAAGGTTTGATGGATGAAGCTTCTTCGGCCGTTTTTAACGGGAAAGTATTTGTGCGCCAGGATGCCCAGAAAACCAATGCCTTTCAAAACAATGGCAATATTCTTTTATCCAGAGATGCCCGTGTAAATTCGAAACCCGAACTGGAGATTTATGCCGATGACGTAAAATGCAGCCACGGCTCAACCACAGGCCGGCTCAACGAAGAAGCCCTCTTTTATTTGCGTGCCCGCGGATTGGGCAAGCACAGTGCCCGCCGCTTACTGATCGCCGCATTTGCATCGGATGTATTGGAAAGCATTGATAACAAAAGCGTTCGGGCTATGGTGAACCGGTATTTGCAAGACCGCCATAACTGGAGCTTTGATTAAGTGTGGGAGATGAACGTCCGTACCATGATTGACATAGAAAACATCCGAAAGGATTTCCCCATTTTGAAACGGGAAGTGAACGGATATCCGTTGGCTTACCTTGACAATGGTGCTTCCGCACAAAGGCCGGCAGCGGTCATCGATGCGATCGGCCATTATTACCGGATGGAACATGCCAATGTTCATCGGGGGGTGCACTTTCTGAGCCAGGAAGCGACACGCCGTTATGAGGAAGCACGGGAACAATTACGGGTTTTCATCAATGCTGCACATGATCATGAGGTACTTTTCACCAAAGGCACCACCGACAGCATTAACCTCGTTGCAAATTGCTTTGGCAGAAAGTTTCTGGCTCCCGGAGATGAAATCCTCATCACAGCCATGGAGCACCATTCCAACATTGTGCCCTGGCAGATGATCTGCGAAGAAAAAGGGGCCTTGCTGAAAGTGGTTCCTGTTGCCGATAATGGCGAACTGGAAGCCGATGCCTACGCACAATTGCTGAACAGCCGCACCCGTATGGTGGCCATGACCCACGTTTCGAATACCCTGGGTACCATCAACCCGGTGAAAGCAATGATTGCGCTGGCCCACGAACGGAATATTCCGGTTCTACTAGACGGAGCACAGGCGGTGCCACACATGGCGGTAGATGTACAAGACCTCGATGTCGATTTTTACACTTTTTCCGGTCATAAAATGTTCGGGCCTACGGGGGTAGGAATCCTTTACGGGAAGGAGCATTGGCTCCGCCAAATGCCTCCCTACCAAGGAGGTGGTAATATGATCAAAACCGTTTCTTTTGAAAAAACGACTTATAATACACTTCCGCATAAATTCGAAGCAGGAACCCCCCATATTGCCGGAGGCATAGGCCTGGGCGAAGCCGCCCGTTACCTGATGCAACTTGGCTTTGACAACATTCGGGCGTATGAACACGAATTGTTGGAATATGCCACCGAAAAATTAACAAAAACAGAAGGGATGCGCCTGATCGGAACGGCCCCGAACAAAGCGGCAGTCCTTTCCTTTCTGATCGATGGCACACATCCTTATGATGTTGGAATGATCCTCGACAAGCTGGGCATCGCCGTTCGAACCGGACACCATTGTAACCAACCCCTGATGGATCGTTTCGGCATACCCGGAACCATTCGGGCTTCCTTTGCTTTTTACAATACAAAAGCAGAAATCGATCGTTTGGCTGCCGGTGTGGAACGCGCCGTAACAATGCTTCAATAGCCCGCAACATGGCCGATATAAAAGACATCCAGAACGAGATCATCGACGAATTTAGTTTGTTCAGCGAATGGATGGAGAAATACGAATACATCATTGACCTGGGAAAAAGCCTTCCCATGATCGACCCTAAGGCTAAAGTAGACAACAACCTGATCAAAGGCTGCCAAAGTCAGGTGTGGTTGCAAGCCGAACGAACCGAAAATGGTAAAGTGCACTTTACGGCAGACAGCGATGCCATCATCACCAAAGGCATTATTGCTTTGTTGATCCGGGTTTTGGATCGGCAAACGCCCGAAACGATCGCCCATGCGGAATTGTTTTTTATCGAAGCCATCGGCCTCAGAGAGCACCTTTCTCCTACCCGTTCAAACGGGTTGGTGAGCATGGTAAAACAAATGAAATTGTACGGCATTGCATTCCAAGCTCAAACGGGATGGAAAAAACACTTGTAATGGACAAAAAAGCACTGGAAGATAAAATTGTGGAGGTCCTTAAAACCATCTACGATCCGGAAATTCCGGTCGATATTTTTGAGCTGGGCTTGATCTACGAGATCCGTATCGACGAACATGCCGATGTGTTGGTGTCGATGACACTCACTTCTCCCAACTGCCCGGTAGCCGAAAGTTTACCTGCTGAGGTAGAAGAAAAAATTGCCGGAACCAAAGGAGTGAACAGCGCCAAAGTAGAAATTACTTTCGAGCCTCCCTGGGAAAAAGACATGATGAGCGAAGAGGCCCAGCTTGAACTGGGTTTTTTGTAAAACCTGACACCTTACTACATGGATGAGATTGTAAATCGCGTTGCCAAAAGTGGGCTCATTACCATCGATCTGGAAGAATGGCAGGCCCCGGGAAAACGCCTTTTGTTCGACATAGCCCCATACCTCTGGCAAGGAATGGTTTTAAAGGAAAAGCCTTTTCGGGAAGGTCTAAAAAACCACAATTGGGAAGTTTACCGGAACAACAATGTAGCCGTTTTTTGTTCCGAAGATGCCATTGTTCCCACCTGGGCCTATATGCTGGTGGTTACCTACCTTGAAGGCATTGCCCGCAAAGTGGTTTACGGCAACATCGACGATTTGGAAGCGGCCCTTTATCAGGACAAATTCGATGAATTAGATCCGGCCGATTATCAGGATGCCCGTATCGTAATCAAAGGTTGTTCCGAAAAACGGGTTCCGGTGGCCAGCTATGTTGCGCTTACCCGGCTGTTGCAGCCCGTTGCCCGGTCGATCATGTATGGCGAGCCTTGCTCTACGGTTCCTCTGTACAAAAAAGCCAAGTAAAAGAGCGCTCTTTTTTTCGAATAGAGTGAAGCCCGTTTTGCCGTTCAAAAAATGCTTTTCGATTTACCATTCCATCGCTTTTTCCGGTGAAGTCGATGGCTTCGCATGGGTATGGCAGTTGGTCCAATACAGCAGTTACCAACCTCATCTCCCCTCTTTTCCACGAGCCAAAACTTTGGGAACTCCCTCCGGAGCGTATGTGGATCAGGATCCGGTTGGGCTTGAGAAGGGGTATGAGATCCAAACGAAAAAAAGCGGGATAGGGTCATCAATACTTGGAGAAACTACTCAAAATTTAAATGCATTTGTCCTGGGAATAACGGGATAAGGTAAGGTATTGCTGATCATTTTTTTATACCTTTGCATAGGTTTTAAAACAAAAAACTATGTCTCTGAGTATGATTCTCGTAATCGGTCCGTGGCAGGTTGTACTTGTCGTAGCCGTGCTTTTGCTTCTTTTCGGAGGGAAAAAGATACCGGAACTCATGAAAGGCCTTGGAAAAGGAATGAAAGAGTTTAAAAACGCTTCTAAAGGAGAAGTAAATTCCGAAAATACTCCTGCAAAAACAGAGGAGTAGTTTTGTCATTTATTTTTGTAAAATAACCTGATCTTGGAAAATTATCTGTCGCTTGCCCAAATCCGACAGGACCTGGACGAGGGAGAGGTCACCTGTGAGTTGCTGGTGCAGAGTTATTTGGAGCGCATCGAAGCCCATAAGCATCTGAATGCTTTTCTCGATGTTTTTGCGGATGAGGCCCTCGCCAAAGCCAGAGATCTGGATGCGAGACGTGCTGCCGGCACTACCGGTAAACTGACCGGTATGGTAGTGGGCATTAAAGACAACCTCTGCTACCGGGGGCAAATTGTTTCTGCTTCTTCCCGCATACTCGAAAATTTTGAATCGCTTTATAACGCCACTGCCGTACAACGCCTTCTGGATGAAGATGCCATTATCATTGGCCGGTTGAATTGCGATGAATTTGCCATGGGCAGTTCCAATGAAAATTCCGCTTTTGGCCCTGTGCTCAACGCGCGTAACAATGCTTATGTACCCGGCGGATCTTCAGGAGGTTCGGCGGTTGCAGTACAAGCAGGCTTGTGTCTGGCTGCTTTGGGTAGCGATACCGGAGGCTCCATTCGTCAGCCGGCCTCTTTTTGCGGAATAATAGGCCTCAAACCTACCTATGGCCGCATTTCCCGTTACGGATTGTTGGCCTACGCTTCCTCTTTTGATCAGATCGGCCCCCTTACCCATACCATCGATGATGCTGCTTTGTTGCTTGAAGTGATGGCCGGACCCGACAAGTTTGATGCTACCCTGGCCCGAACCCGTGTGCCGGAATACAGCAAATCTCTTCACTTTGAAGGGAAGACGAAAATTGCTTTCATCAAAGATTGCCTCGAAAGCGATGGCATTGATGCCGAGGTAAAAACCGAAATGGAAAACCTGATCGAAAAGCTGCGTGCCGAAGGCCATACGGTCGAAGCGGTCGATTTTCCTTACCTCGATTATATGGTGCCGGCGTATTATGTGCTCACCACCGCCGAGGCTTCTTCCAACCTTTCCCGTTACGATGGGATCCATTACGGGCACCGCAGCAAAAAAGTCACCGATATCGAATCTACCTACCTCCGATCAAGATCCGAAGGGTTTGGATCTGAAGTGCAACGCCGCATTATGCTCGGCACTTTTGTGTTAAGTGCCGGATATTACGATGCTTATTATGGCAAAGGCCAGAAGGTACGCCGTATGATCCGTGATGAAACACAAAAGATCCTGGAAACCTACCCTTATATTTTATTGCCCACCACGCCCACCACTGCATTTAAGATCGGAGAAAACATGGATGATCCAATTACCATGTATCTGCAGGATATTTATACGGTTCAGGCAAACCTGGCCGGTATTCCTGCGGTTTCATTGCCTCTGGGAGAACACAGCAACGGGCTTCCATTTGGTATTCAGGTAATGGCCAGGCCGTTTGACGAAGCCGGCATGTTGGCCTTTTCAAAGTATGTAATGGCGTTATCCTGATCTTCTGTTTTACTTTGGTATTACTTTTGATGGATTGATTTTTAGCACCGTTGATAACGGTTGGCCTATCCGTAAACCAAATGCCGGTCCGGACAAAAGAAAACGACAAACCGGCCGGCCAACCCGGATCGGAAAACAGGATAAAAACCATTATTTTACAGCACTGGGTTTATGAGCATAAGGGCGATTTTTTCTTTTCTGTTACTCCTCCTTGTTTTTTCTTTCTGCGAAAGGACCGGGCAACGTTACCTGCCTCCCTACAATGGCCAATCGGGAGAGGTCATCGTGGTGATGAATGATGTGTATTGGGATGGTGAAGGCGGAGAAGCCGTACGCGAAGTGTTGTTTTCTCCCGTACCGGGATTGGCCAATGCAGAGTATGCATTTACCGCCCGTCAGATCTCGGAACAAAAATTCGGCAGCTTACTTAAAGGCCACCGAAACGTCCTCATGGTTCACATTAAAAACGAGGAAGAAAACCAAAAAACCGGATTCAAAATTGTACGCAATCGTTGGTCAAACGGCCAGTTGGTGTTGTATTTCAACGCACAGAATGTAGATGCTTTTATTCGGTTGTTCAAAGAAAACCGGGCAAAGGTCATCCGCTTTCTGAATCAGGAAGAAAAGAAACGTTTGCAGGATAAATTTGATCATCAGTGCAATGTAAAAGTGAAGGCTTATCTCGAAAAAAAGCACAAGATCTCCATCAATATGCCCAAAGGCTTTGAGGTGTTGGCAGATACCAGCCGACCCGGCCACCGCTTTGTTTGGGTTCGCCGGAATCTGGAGCGTTTCCTCACGGGTGCTAACGGGGAAGGGGGCAATCATCCCATTATCGAAAACCTTTTCATTTACACCTATCCCTACACCGATAGCTCCACTTTTACACCTGATTTTCAACTCAAAATGCGCGATGTTATTGGGCGTTTGCATGTGCCGGGGCCAGGCGATGGGTCCTACATGGCTACCGAGCGCTATTATTTACAACCAGTGACCGGGGAAGCCTCTCTCGACTCTTCTTACGCCTTGCAGATCAATGGTTTGTGGAAATTGAAAAACGATTTTATGGGCGGGCCGTTCGTCAACGTTTCGGTGTATGATGAAAAAAACCAACGCATCATTACCATGGATGGAACCGTTTATGCACCCAAATTCAATAAACGGGAATACATTCGCGAAATGGAGGCCATAATTTATTCGATGAAGGCCTTGTAAAGGTAAATTCAGGATGAAAGAAAACCTTCCTGTTTTCGCTCCGCTCCCGTTTTTTTCATGTTGGAAAACAACCCCTTTGTTTTGAAAATATCCCCCGTTACCTGAAACCGAAAACCATTTGTGTTCCGGCCATAGCAGACTCCGCTTTTATAATATAAGCACCTGCAGCAAGCCCATTTCTCGGATATACCAACCGTTCGCCGGTTACCTGCCCGTTGGCCACTACGTGGCCTGTAAGATTGTACATTTTCCAACGGCCGCCCATCAAGTTTTTGCTGAACTGCAAAGTAACCTGATCCGTAGCCGGGTGGGGCATCGCCCTGATGAAGGTTCCGGATGCAGTTGCATTATGGATACCAACAAAGCTTTTCGGACACAGGCGAATGATCTCGTGACTGTTGGGGTTGTTATTGACCCAGGATGAACCATTTGTAGCCAGGTAAACACACCCTTTGGGATCTACGGTAATATCGCGCAAACGCCCAAAAATATCGGTCAGGTAATGCGTTTCATTGGTAACGGTTGTGCCGGTTCCATCGAATTCAAAACGAACGAGTTTTTTATCTTTTAGCACCGTCATTAAAATGGTGTTTTCCCATTCGGGAATATTGGGAGAGTCATAATAAATGATATCGGACGGGGCAATGGTAGGCGTCCAGACAGCGAGGGGCTCTACTACGTTGGAGTCGGAACAGAAAGCCATTTCGCTGTTCTGATCGCAATACCCTTCAACGGCTGGCCAGCCGTAATTGCGCCCGCTTTTAAGGATTTGAAATTCATCGTCGTTGAACGGGCCGTGCTCGGAACTGTAAATGATGCCGTTGTGTTGCCAGATGCCTTGTGCATTCCGATGGCCCCAACTGAACACAGGACTGCCCGGGAAAGGGTTATCATCAGGAATGGTGCCATCGAGGTTGAAACGCAATACTTTACCATTCATAGAACTGATATCCTGCGGAAGCGCAAGGTCCTGAGCATCCCCTGTTGTCATTATTAAAGTACTGTCTTCCAGAACATAAAGTCGAGAGCCATCGTGTGTGTTGTTGCCCGGGATGTTTTCGATGATGGGGAAAGGATCTACCAAAGCGGTGCCGTTGTATCGGTAACGCTCCATGCGCTCCTGGATGTTTGATAAAGTAGTATAGGTATACACCACATAAACATAAGGATGGACCAAAAAATCGGGATGCAAAGCCAGACCCAGCAGGCCACTCTCTCCGTTTTGAAAAACGATGGAATCCAAATCCAGCAGCACCTCTTTGGTGCCATCATCAGGATGGATCCGGCTGATGATGCCTTTTCGCTCCGTGGTCCAGATCCACCCATCGGGGCCATACGCAATTTCCCATGGAATGTCCAAGCCATCAATAACGGTATCTACCTCAAGCAAAGTAGAGTCGAGTGTGATGGTCATTTGAGCCTGGCTGTGGGAAAAAAATCCAAAAAGGCAGAACAGCCATGCTCCGGTGGAGCATAAGAAACGTTTCATAAAGTAGAATTTGAGCAAAATGCGGTTCAAGTTACAAAATGTTTCACGGTTGTTGGTGGGATGGATTTGTTTGTGAAAGAGTGATGAACTCAACTATAATGTACGGTCTCCAAAAAAATGGTTGGCTTGAAAAAAGATACTAAGCCAAACAGAACCCATCGAAACTTGCAAGCTAATATGGGATGAACCCACAACGGTAATGGTTTGATATGCCTAACAAAAAAAGGAAAACAAGCCTGCCGGCTGTTTCCCTTTTTCCCAAAGCGATTATGCAATTGGAACAGGAGAAGTACCATCAAGCGGAAAACGCCTGAACACGTAAAATTCAGATGAAAATAAACCGCTGTAATAAATCGAATAAATCCGACAGTACCGCCACCTTTGTTAAATTAAAAAATTAGACGTACCACCGGCGACGCACAGGTTTGCCGGCTGCACTTTTTTCGGTTGGAGCAATAAAATAGGAAAGGTGATAATGGGTAACATTTTGCATATTCATTCGGTCTTTAACATGTTATTACTGGTCTCAAAGCATACAACAGCTATAAAAGGAGAAACCCCTACACAGAACCCTTCGGAATAGAGGCAGCATCTGAAAATCAGAGGTAAAAAGAGAGGGCCTAAGTAAACAACAGAAACTGCTCGTTTGCTTTTTGATGGCCAGGGCCATCAAAAAGGCATCTGGTTCCGTTAGCAACCTTTTCCGGTTACGATAATAACGTTGCCTTTCTTTTCGAAATCAATGCACGTATGGTGGTCGATATCGTTGAGGATGTTTTCAAGACTCTCAGTAGAGTAGACCCCTTCCCAAACCTGGGTTAACAACGGCGGATCGTGTACTTCAAAGGTTACATCAAAATGTTTTTCAAGGTCTTTGAAAATGTGCTTCATGGGGGTTTGTTCAAACTTCAGCCGACCGTTTTGCCAGGCGGCATGGTTCATGGTAGCAGCTTTTTGGGTTACGATAGAGACGGAGGTGCCTTCTTCCGCAATTATGGCTTCTTGTCCGGGTTTTACAACCCTTTTTTTATCTGCATCAACCAAACTGGAAAAACGTACTTTTCCGGTATAAGCCGTTAAAACATGGATGCCGTTCCGAGGGTAAGAAACCAGATGGAAAGAAGCTCCGAGCGTTTCGGTACGGGTAGTTTTGGTATACACTACGAACGGCTGGTCGGTACCTTTGGCTACATCAAAAAAAGCTTCGCCATGCAATTTTACCTGTCGGATATCTCCTTCAAGGCGAGAAGGATACCGTAGGTTTGAATTGTGGTTTAACCCAACGTGGGTTCCATCTGCAAGCACCACATGCTGAGTATTGCTGTTTGCCTCTGCAATCTGATCGTAAACAGTATCAGGATCAGGCATCAACAGGCGTATTACCAGAGCAATCCCCAACAATAAGGCAACAAAAGCTGCCGTAATGAGGATCCATTTGTTGCGTTTGGTCATATCTGTATAAACCGGTACAACGGTGGAGGAAGCATCCTCTTGTTCAATTTGGGCAGACAACCTGCTCCAGGCAGCGTTTACATCGGGTTTAAAATGAATCGGAACATCTTTGGATGTTTTCCATGCTTCATGGGCCTCCCGCCTCAAAAAAGCATTGTTCCACGATGCATCTTCCCATGCCTTTAGCTGCTCCAGCTCCTCGGAACTGGCTTCGCCAACGGCGGCTTTTGCGATCATATCCCACATTTCAGTTGCCATGTTCGTCTTCAACGTTTTCTGAGGAAATAATATCCAACCCGATTTTACAGCTAACTTTCCATAAAACAACCGGTTATTTCATTTCCCCCTACTGCATTTCTAAAAAAATATACCTCCGGTCAAAGCGATTCATTTTTGGTATTTTCCCAAGCTTTCACGAAGTCGTCTCAAAGCTTTTCCCATTTGATTTTCAACGGTTTTGATCGATATGTTCATCTGTTCTGAAATTTCTTTGTAACTCATGTTTTCCAACCGGCTCAACTGAAACACTTCACGGCATTTGGGAGGCAGGTCCGTAATGGCATTCATAAGGTGGTTTTTCAGCTCGTTGTAAATCAATATATCTGCTGCGGTCATTGTTTCAACAAAAAGCGGAGTTAAACTCTTTTCCTCAAGGTCTGCTCTTCGCTTGTTTACCTTTAGCTTATTCAAAGCAGTATTCTTTACCGCCACATATAAATAAGGTTTGATGTCAAGGTTTTTTTTCAGCTCGTTGTGTTGCATTTTTTTCCAAAGCTTGAAGAAAACATCCTGAACAATATCTTCGGCAGTACTGCGGTCTTTCACATACCGCCAGGCATGGTAACACAAAAACTCATAGTAACGTTTAAACAACGTTTCATAGCTGCTCCGGTCGCCTTCTGCAAAGCGCTTAAAAAGTTCCTTGTCGTTATGTTCTTTTACGGGCTTAACAGATACCGGAATTAAAACTTCTGAAGGTAATTAAATTTGCAAGACAAGATGCCTGAACCCAATACTTAATGCGTTTGCCCTGACGGGCTCCCCTCGCTTTTCAGGCTCACAGCCAGGCTGCCTCATTTGAACCAGGAAGCATACAATTGGTAATTTTTCGCAATGCGATCAATTTCCCCTTTGGTTAGTTCCGCAGAAATCGTTTTGACCTTTTTTGCAGGTACTCCGGCATAAATGCTTCCTGTTTCCACATGGGTATTTTGGGTGACAACCGCCCCTGCCGCAATGATGGAATTGCTTTCTACTACCACACCATCCATCAAAATGCTTCCCATGCCAACCAGCACATCGCTATGAACGGTACACCCGTGAACAATAGCATTGTGCCCAACGGAAACGTTATTCCCGATGGTGGTTGCGGCTTTCTGATACGTACAATGAATAATGGCTCCATCCTGAATGTTAACCTGATCACCAATCAGGATGGAGTTTACATCTCCCCGAATAACAGCGTTGAACCAAACGCTGCATCTTTCGCCCATGGTTACCTCGCCTGCTATGGTAGCATTTTCAGCCAGCCAGCAGGAGGCAGGGATCTGAGGCGTATTTTCCCTACACGATAAAATTAAGGCCATCTTGCTCTTATATTATTATAAAAGCAAGATGGCCTCAAACCATTCCATAAATTCGGATCCATTACAGGAAATCCACTTTTCCGGAATCCAGGCTATAATATGCCGGCACTATTTTCAAGGCTCCTTTTTCTACCGCTTCGCGAAGAATGAGCGAACGTGAAAGCATATTTTTTGCTGTAAGTCTGGCATTGGTCTTTACCACGTCGTTAATCGCTGTTTTGTCTTCCGAGGCAGCAATTGCAGGCGTAATGTGCGCAAGCAAGTGGTTCAGGTTATAACCATTATCTCCACCGCTTACTGCTGCAGTTACGGCACCGCAGCTCTGGTGTCCCATCACCACGATCAACTTCGATTTACAATGGGCTACGGCATACTCAATGCTTGCGAGCGAAGAAGTGTTGGCCACGTTTCCGGCCACCCGCAACACAAACAATTCGCCCAGGCCGGTATCAAATGCTAACTCCGGCACAACACGGCTATCCGCACAACTGAGTACAATGGTGTGGGGCTGCTGGCCGGCAGTCAATTCATTTCTACGTTGGCTGTCTTGAAGCTTTCCGTCAAGCTTATCGGCTACAAAGCGGGCATTCCCTTCTTTCAACCGTTCAATTGTTTCATCAATGTTCACTCCGGTTCAAATTTTTTAGTTTATAAAAAGTACGTTTTCAGCCATTTCAGACAATATGGCTTCATTTTAACCTGCGAAGGTAATATTGCCTGTTGAATTTTGAAAAAATCTTGTCCTGAAGTTTTAGAACCCGAAGCTACCACCGGAAAAGGGATGGCTGCTCCATTTTTTACGGCATATACAACCGGATCATCAGTTGCCTTTATTCTTGCACTTTGAAACGCCGCTACAGCATGCTTTCCTCGTATTCGTTTTTTGATCGGCAGCAGGTTCGCCATCGGGCTTTTTTCCGTTTTTTGTGCAACTCTTTTTACCACCGCTACAACATCCTTTTGCTTTTGTTACGGGAGCAGGAACACCGGCAGATGAAGCACCGTTAGTATTGGCATCGTCGCTGCATGTTGTTTTGGGATCTTTGCAACAAGCAGGCAATTTGGCATACGCTTTTTTGTTGGCCGGAACGCCATCGGCCATATACCCCGCTTTGGTTATGGCAGTACGCAATTTGGCTTCGTTGGTTTTTTTCGGCTGATAGGCTACCGTTAGCACTTTCGATTCCAGATCAAGGTTCGCGGATTTTACGCCTTTTTCGAATTTCATGTGGTGTTCCAAACGCGTTTTACAATCGTTGCAAACCGCCGTGGTCTTGATTTTTGCTTCAACAACATTGGTGTTGGTGGGTGCTGATTTTTGTGCTTGCACCGCTAAACCGAACAACATCAGAAAGGAAAGGAGGGCGCTCATTGGAAGGATCTTTTTCATTTTACGTTTTTTGAATGATTTATGTGTTAAATTTAATTATTTCAGTTTATATCGGAAACCCAGATAAATGGTCCGGCCGTTCACCGGTCCCCAGATCATACTGGCATCAAAAAGGTTGCCAAAAGGGTTGGCCGCATCAATAATGGGGTTGCTTTGCCGGTAATTAAAGGCATTTTCCACTCCCAGGTAAGCATCAAACAGGCGCCATTGTTTACTCACCTGTATATGCTGTTTAAAAAAAGCTTCCGATTGTTCTTCCAGCCGAAACCCGGCCGGATTGGCCGCTGTGTTTGGTATCCGGCTAACTCCGGTCCATTGTGTGGTGGCATCAAAACTCCATATCTCGTTTGCCGTTTGCCAGGCAAGGCTAAACAGTGCCCTGTGCTTCGGCACAAAAGGTTGGCCTTGCAAACGATGGTTGAGGGTGGTTTTTACATCTGTAAACTTATACGCAAAATGAAGGCGTAAACGTTCCACCGGCTCAAAACCCAGATCGGTTTGAAAACTGTTGGAATAGGAAATACCTTCCAGATTATAAAACACTACCTGATGTACATCCCGGTCCAGGTCTGCCACCAGTTGCCGGATAAAACGGGTCCGGAAAAAATCGGCACTGATGTAAGCTTCCTGTCCAAACCATTCCATTTTTCGTAAAAAAGACCCTCCGTAATTGATGGCTTCTTCTGCTTTTGGTGTTTCCAAAACAATGAGCCTACGGGAACTGGCCAACAAACCAAGATGATCGGCCAATACGTTCGGAGTACGGAAGCCCCTTCCGCCCGACAGGCGAAAAACCCATAAAGGTGCGGGGTTGTATTTCAGATGTACCCGCGGACTGTAGCGGAACCCATACATGTTGTGCCAATCTCCTCTGATCCCGAGAATGGCTGAAAATTTTTCCGAATCGTTGTAGGTATATTCGAAAAAAGTCCCGGGCACCGCTTCTTCTCTCGAAAAGCCCGAATCTGCAAAGCTTTCCTGAAAATGATCGTAACGGAAACTGGCTCCGGCTTTCCATTTGTGCAGGGTAGTTCCGATGATACCGGCATAAATGGCATTGAGCCAGGTGCTGCGTTGCAAAGCATTGTATTCGCGGTTGCCAAAATAGGCGTTAAAACGATAGTAGTTGGCCTTGCCCAGAATGCCCAAACTCCGGCCCGGATGTTGTGGCATGATAAAACCGTTTTTCACAAACACTTCGTACTGCCGGGTATTTAGTCCTATTCCGTAAGCATTCTGTGTGCCAAAATCCTGCGGGTAATTAAATGCGGTTTGCCCGCTTTGTTTGCGTTCGTCTACGATCTTATACATGATTTGCATCATGCGTTTTTTTCCGGTGTATTTCCAGCGGTTAAAAACATTGATGTGGGTATAAACGGGCATATCCAGAAACCGATCGTTGTTGCGGTCGTTGGTTACAAAGTTACCGCTGCCGTGCAGAAACAGATTGGTGGCCCATTTTTCTCCCGTTTTGGAGGTGAGTTGGAGGTTGGCTTCGGATCGCCCCATGTGATTGCCATAGAGGTTGAGGTAAAGCCGGTCGTTTTCTTCGGGCTTCAGAAGCTCGATGTTGATCTGACCGGTTATGGCTTCGTGGCCATTTACCACGCTTCCCGCACCCTTCGAGACCTGAATGGATTGGATGCGGGTGCCCGGCATGGTGGTTAAACCGGTACCGGATGCCAAGCCACGTATACCGGGAATGTTCTCTATTTGTATTTGGGTATACACCCCATCGAGCCCCAACATCCGGATCTTTCGGGTGCCGGAAACGGCATCGTTTTCCACCACATCTACCGAAGCATTGGTTTCGAAACTTTCGGATAAGTTACAACAAGCCGCCCGCTCCAGTTCACCGGTCGTTATGGTTTCTGTTCGGATGGGATCGATGGTAGACGTAAAAGTGGTAAGGCGTTTCTCGTTGATGCGTACCGCATGAAAAGCATGGGGCTGTAAACGCATGCGAATGTTTGTTCCCGGGCCTTTTATTTCCAGAGAGTCGCTTTTGTAGCTTACATAGCTGGCTACGAGGATGGCCGGATAGGTTTCCGGTGCTTTGAGTTGAAATTTTCCATCGGTATCGGTGGTGGTTCCAATATGGGTGCCAGCCCAGTAAACGTTGGCTCCGGGCAAGATTTCTTCGGCTTTTTTATGATCTCCCTTGGCGGAGGCCGTTACCTTACCGGTGATGGTTTGTGCTTTTCCGGATAAAGGCAAAAACCCAAACAACAGCATGGCAGCAAAAGGGAACAATGCGATTTTTCTTTTCATGGTGTTTTCTTTTTCACGATGTAGAATGGTGTAGGGTGGTCGCGTTTACAGTTGCAACGGAACTGTGGTCGGACAGAACGCAGCTATCCGGGAAAAAGAAAACGATCAGATGATGAAAGTACAGAAGAAAACCCACCGGTGCCTGACCGGAAGGGGAGGAGGGGAACGATCGGAGTGATAAGGAGAAGCAAAACCCGGGTAGGAGGCAACAAAGAGCCTTGGAAATACCCCATTACGGGATTTATCGGAATGCTGAAAAATATCGGTGGTTTCTTTGTGAGGAGGGAGCAAGGCCACCTTGTACATTGCTTTGGTAAAATCGCAACAATTGTGGGTGAATGCATCGGCACCGAAAGGGGGAACATCATCGGCACAACAATCGAAATAGCCATCGGTTGTCCATTGTGCAATGCCTGAAACATTGCAGGTCATTTTACTCAACGATAACCCGAAAGTGCTGCCGGTAAACAGCAGCAGCAATACCAAGGCACCCGACCGACGAAGTGTTGTTTTCATGTTGTCTTACAAAGCTAATAAACGGCAATCGGAAAGAAAAGTTGCAGGTGTGCTTTTTTATCTGGGTGAGTAGCAACAGTAGATGCTTCATCGGAAGAGAAAAAACCAAACAAATATCGCATCAAAGCGTTAGATACTTCTACTTCATGCCAAAGCCACAGATCGTTCATATCCCGGATAAAAGGAAGAAATACTCCCGCAATTTACCCCACTCTGCTTTGCTAGTGTTAAGTCAGGTGTACTGTGTCGTATAAGTTGCCGGTATTTTTGTTCCGGACCATGCGAAAAATAGGAGCTTAGTGTAGCTAATGGATTGTTTTTTAAAGAAGTCCGGGATAAAAAGATCAAAACTTGGTGCGGCTAAAGTATGCTTGACTTAATACTAGTGCCAATGGCAGCATAAATTGCATACCCATTTCTCCCCAACACTCCACGATCGGCTATCAGCCCGTTACATCCTGCGGAGTTAAAACCGGGTTTTCCGCTTTTGCATACAATTGATTAGTTTTGCGCGTATAAATGCAAACATAAAACCAAAACGCATGGAAACGGAAAAAAGCATACCGGTAAGTGTTTACGCTGAAATGACACCCAACCCGGCCACCATGAAATTTGTTGCGGACCGGCTGATGATCGAAGGCGGAGAAGTAGTAGAGTATACCCATGTCGAAGAAGCACATGGCTCCAGCACTTTTGCAGTAGAATTGTTTCGGTTTCCGTTTGTGAAAAGTGTTTTTATAGCGGCGAACTTTGTAACGGTTACCAAAACCGATGCGGTAAACTGGGATATGGTAACGCTTGAGCTACGCCAATTTGTACGCGATTTTATGATGGAAAACGAAACCCTGGTGCAAAAGGTTGTTCCGGATTCTGCTGCTGCAACCGAAGCGAAAAACCCTGCTTCTGCGGTGCCGGCATCGTTGGCGGTTGGCGAAACCGAAGAGGAACAAAAAATTATTGATCTGTTGGAAGAATATGTGCGTCCGGCAGTGGAGGGTGATGGCGGTGCCATTCATTTTAAAAGTTATGACCAAGGTGTGGTAACGGTTACATTAAAAGGAGCTTGTTCGGGGTGCCCTTCTTCTACTGCTACCTTAAAAGATGGCATCGAAAACTTGTTGCGCTCTTACCTGCCTGATTTAAAAGAGGTGGCTGCCGAGGAAGGCTAATTTTGTTTTCTGTTTTTTTTACGCCCCTGCGAAGGCGAAAATTCCCGTGCATTTAAACCATACGTCGGGCACAAAAAAGGAGCAGAACCTCACACCCTTCTTTTCATGCAAGATCCTTACAAAATGAGAGCCTAAAATAGGCTGGAATTATTTTGAAAACGAGTTTGATCCGTGTAATTCGGGTATTGGCCGCTCTTTAACACTCGTTTGGCTGATGTTCGGGCTTTTGCTTTTGAAACGGAGCTACCGGAAAGGCTGCCCAAAATTAAATGCGTTTGCCCCGGCCCGGGCTTTAATTGAGGTAGTTGGCCTCGAAAAACTTTTTATACTCCTCAAAGTCCTTCTCTTTATACAGCGTTTGGTAATTGGCTCTTGACAGGGTATAAAAATCAAAGAAATTGTTGATTTCCTTCAGAATATTGTCGTTGGTTTTAAATGCGATGTAATAATCGCCGGCTGTCTGCATATCAGGAAATCTTTTTACTACAATGATCTGGTTTTCGGGATCCATGATCAAGTTTTCCACCTTCAGGCCATCATTGCGAAAATAAGTATCGTTAAAATCGGCCACTTTTTTCACATAATGCCGAACACTTCCACGGGTATTCGGGAACACCATCACAAAAAAGTGTTCGCTGTTTACATCCATCTTATAAGGGCTTTCTTCTGCTTTGCTCTGTTCCTCCCGGGCGGTCAATACGGCCAGGTACTCAGCAGCTTTAATGGCTTCCGGTGAACCGGGATAGCCCACAACTACTTCCCGTAAAGTAGGCGCTACCTCTTTGATGCGGTCCATCTGAGAAAGCGTTTGTGCCCGCAACAGGTGGTATTTTGGAGCGTAGAAGTTTTGATCTGTGGAAGCCAGAATGTTGTCGCAATCGTTGAGTACGACACTGTAAAACCCTTGCCGAAAAACATCAAGGGTTTTTTCATACCCGGCTTTATCGGTCAAACGTTGCTTTTCGTCTTCTTTCTTGAAATCCGGATTTACAATTACTTTCCAGTATTCGCTATCCGGAAATTCGGAGAGTTTATTTTTATATAGCGTTGCGTTGGTATGGTCGCCAAGTGCCAGATACAAACGGTACAACTGGTAATAAGCCGGCAGTTGGTAACGGCAAGTATCATAGCGTTCGATCAGGCTTTTGAAACTGGCTATGGCCTGTTTATTGTCGTTCAGTTTTTCTTTGTAGATGATGCCGGAACCCCAGATGGCTTCCATCACATTGTTGTGGGAAGCCATCAAAGCAGAATCGGTGGTTGGTATGCTTTTCAGATAATAATCCCGGGAGTATTCGTTGTTGGCTTGCAAATCTTCATCATCATCATTTTCAGGAGCATCTTCCTGCTGCGGATCAAAATCCGAAATGCTCGCTGATCTGTCGGAACGCCTCCAGTTGTCTTCCAGCTTCCGGTCGCCCCATTTTTTGCGAAACTCGTTGAAACCAAAACCACGGGCCGTAGCGTTGTAGGGCCAGAAACCGCCTTTTGATGCAACGCCGGGATTTTTGAGGACTGTCGCATTGTTGAGCCGGTTTAACTCCTCTTCGGTTTGGAGTGCATCAGCGGCATCCTTCTTTTCCTGAATGATATCATCGATCAAATCGTAGAGTTTATTTTTATCCCAGGCAGCCAAAGCACGAACACTATCTTCAAACGCAATGATGTTGAGGTGACCCACCAGATCGGTGAGGTACTCTGCCCGCTGTTCTGCCATTTCAAACGACGCATGATCTTCGGGAAGAAATTGGGTGGTACTATCATAAAACCGTTGAGCATCGGTATAAATTCTGCGATCGAACTGCAATTCTGCCAGCTTGAGGAAGGAAAGGCCTTTCTGGCGTTTATTGTTTATACTCGCATCCACCGATTTTTTCAGGTACTCTACGGCCAGATCCCGGTTGCGGTCTTTTAATTCAATCTCGGCCAACGCATAATAGATCTGATCGTAGTATTGATCGTTCTTTTCGTCTTTGAGCATTTTTTTCAACTCAGTACGAATGTCGTTGTAATCTTTGCTTCGCACGTTTACATTCAAAGCCCGGTTGATCCGGGCATAAAATTCCATTTCGTAATTCGGGTGCATTTTAATGACCCGGGCGTATTGGAGAGAAGCATTGTTTTTATCGCCCGATTCCTGATATATCTGAGCCAGTATGTAAATCAAACGGGTCCGAAACGCTTTTGATTTTGCATTTTCAATGGCCAGATCCAACGGAGCGATGGCATCGTCATATCGCTCTTGGCGGATGAACATATCGGCCTCAAGGGCAAACAGATCGTCGCGCAATCTTTTGGGAAAAGGTGCTGTTTTGAGATCCGGCTTTTTGTTTTTTCCGGTTTTGCTCTTCTTGCGCTTGCTTTTTTTCTTTTTCCTTTTGGGTTTTTTCTTTTTTAACCGGGCCTCCTCATCGGCGTCTTTAAGTATGTCAATGAGTTTGCGGGTTTCGTTATAATCGCCTTGCTCCAGTTTGGTTTTGGCCAACCAAAGCATGGCGTCAAAACGGGTTTCCGAGTGTTTGTATTCGCGAGCCGTATAGGTTAACAAGCGGTTGGCATCTGCAAATTCCCGTTTAAAAAAATAAGCCTTCCCGATCAAAAAATAAGAATCGTCGATCCAGGTATTGTACTCCTGGTTTTGTTTGTTGATGTAAATGGAATGCAACTCGATCGCATTCTGGCATTTTTCGATGGCAACATCCATTTGCGGATAAAGGCTTTTTGCCGTTACCTCATCCGGGTAGGTCCAAACCGGAAGGAGTTGGGTGTAATCATCGTCGTAATTATTCCGGTACTGATCTACACCATCGCGTATGCTTTCCCGCGCATTAAAGTAATAGTTAAAGCGGGTGGTGGTTCCGTGGTAAGCTCGATTTGCCCATTTGTTTTTTGTGGTTTTGCACCCTTGAAACAAAAAGGCCGTACCAAAGAGAAACAACAGCAAAAGCGCAATATGGGTACTGTATCTTATCACCTTGTAAAGGACCATCTATTCATAACTACAAACAGACAAAAATATTTTATTTTTCTAAGTAGCGGCTAGGAAATCTGTTGAAATAATTTCTTATAGTGATGCGAAAACAAAAGATAACTTTTTCATATTGAGATCAATAACAAAAAAATATTGCTATGAAAAAGTTACCCTTCCGATTTGACCGATGGTCAATCGCAATTGATTGAAAAGATCCTGAATGGCAGTCGCAAGCGTACCCATAGTTTACGAGAGATTTGGAATGCGATGTTTTGCCTGGCTCAATCCGATCGAAATTTGTAAAAAAAAGCTTTGCCGTATCCATGCGGAACAATAGCGATTGGTGTGCAAAAAATGACAAGGAGCAATGAGGTGAAACGTCCTCATTTTTTGTCCGGCATAAAAAAGCATAAATAGTGCATTAATGTACATTTCGAGGCATTCGGAGCATTCGGGACGGAGAAAACATCCGTAAAACCCAGCTATATGTTAGTTATCTTTGTGGCAAATTTATGACTGCCCAAAAACCGCCATCCGCTCAATTTGTTACCTGGGCGATCCTGATATTGCTCGCCATCATCTGGGGCAGTTCATTCATTTTGATGAAACGGGCCATGTTTACAAGCGATAAACAACCTCTTTTTTCGGATGTGCAGGTTGCAGCACTAAGGATAAGTATGGCATCTCTGGTGTTGCTCCCTTTTGCTTTTATCTATGTAAAACGTTATTTCAAAAAACATTGGCTGTCCATGCTGGCCGTAGGGTTATTTGGAAATGGCTTGCCTGCATTCTTGTTTACCGCATCACAGAATAGACTCGACAGTTCTTATGTGGGCATTCTCAACTCCCTGGTGCCTTTACTTACCTTACTGATAGGTCTTTGGGTTTATAAAACGAAAGTAAGTCGGGCACAAATGGTAGGCATTTTCCTGGGCATGGGAGGAGCTGTTGGCCTAGTGAGTACACAAGGCATTGGCCCCTCCGGCAACCTTGCTTATTCGTGGTTAGTGGTGGGAGCAACACTTTGTTACGCCATCAGCGTCAACATAATCCGGTATTCCTTGCAGGAAGTACCCTCCGTTGCCATTACGGCTATTGCTTTCTTGTTTATAGGTCCCTTGGCCACCATTTGTGTATTCGCTACCGACTTTACAACCGTTTTGACGGATCACCCGCAAGGGTGGGAAGCATTTGGCTACACGGCTATTCTTGCTGTAGTCGGAACCTCTTTTGCCGTGATCTTGTTCAACTGGCTTATCAAAATGACCTCTTCCATTTTTGCTGCATCGGTTACCTATTTTATTCCCTTGGTAGCGATTCTTTGGGGGGTGGTAGACGGAGAAGAAGTTACGGCATTGGCATTGATGTTCAGTACGTTTATTCTCTGTGGTGTTTATCTGGTGAATAAGAAGAAAAAAGAACGTTGAATCGCCGCAGGGGGCGATTTCAACAACCGATTGTAAACCTCCGGATCTTTTCATACCTTTGCACCCCCTGAATTTTAGGGTTTTTAATTTTGTTATGAACAAAAGCTGTTTAACATGTACGCGATTGTAGAGATAGCAGGGCAGCAATTTAAAGTGCGCAAAGACCAGCAACTTTACGTCCACAACCTCGGTGGAAACGCCGGAGATCAAGTTCGTTTTGATAACGTTATGTTGATCGATAATGGTGGAAAAGTAAACGTTGGCGCCCCGGCTATAGATGGTGCTCAAGTAACCGCAAAGGTACTGCAACACCTGAAAGGCGACAAGATAGTTGTCTTCAAAAAGAAACGCCGTAAAGGCTATAAAGTGAAAAATGGCCACCGCCAGCATTTTACTGAGATCCTCATTGAGGAGATCAAAGAAAACGGAGCAACACCCGGTGATGACAAGGTTGCCCGAAAGGCTGAGCCTGAAAAAGAAGAGGTGACTGCTGAAGTTTCCGAAGAAAAAACCACTACGGAAGTTGAAACCACTGAAACGTCAGACGACGGAACAGCGAATGCAAATAAAGAAGGTTAATCTTTTACTCAATACTTTAAAACCAAAAAGACATGGCACACAAAAAAGGTGTCGGTAGCTCCAAAAATGGTCGTGAGTCAGAAAGTAAACGACTCGGTGTTAAGATCTTTGGTGGCCAGGGGGCCATCGCCGGCAACATTATCGTTCGCCAACGCGGAACACGTCATAATGCAGGTGTAAACGTAGGTATGGGTAAAGATCATACGTTGTTTGCTCTGGTTGATGGTGTCGTTCGTTTCGATAAAAAACGCAACAATAAATCGTTCGTTTCGGTTCACCCTATCGGGGAATAATCAAACGAAAATGCATCATATTCAAACTCCTGGCTTCAAAAGTCAGGAGTTTTTGCATTGCCATAAAGTTATGCATTCCAAAGTTTTACACCCGTGCCAGTCTGCTTCGGCAAAAGGGAAAAAGGCACGAAGTTTGTGGCAAAAGATGTACCTCAATCGGAACTGTTTTGCCTGGATCCACAAGAAAATAACACCATGAGAAAACGGTTTTTTATCAGCTGTCCGCTTGTTTTGGCTTTCCTTCTTCATCTCGGTTGCAGTTCATCGGAAAGCCATCGTTTTGCGGAAGAAACGAAACAACTGGATGCATTGAGCTTGTCGTTGGATTCCGCTCTTACATTGCTGATGCAACTCGACACCAGCGGCACTTTCGGTAAGTTGCAAAAAATAAAAAAGGACCTGGCTTATATTCAGGCCAACTTTCAAGATACCATGGCCCGTAAACACGCCACTCTACTTACGCAATACAAAGGATTAAAAAAAGGCTTTGCAAAGGCACGCCATAAATATGTCATCTTTCAACAACAACTCCGCTTCAGCATCAAACAGGTAAAAAGCCTTCGAGACGATCTTAAAAAAGGGGTGGTGGCCATGCATGAGAAAGAGAGCCTGCAAGGCAAAAAAGAAAACGCGATGGCTCCTGACCGCAGGGCCAGGTTATTTTATGCTGTGGAAATGGAAAAAGGGACCAGGTTATGTTCTCAAACCAAAGAATGGGTGCAGATCATGAAAAATGCACACAGCTATTTCGATCGGTTGCATCCCAAAGTAAAGGCCATCATGGAAGAAATGAAAACAAAACCCGGAGCCCGGGCGTTATCATAATATATGAAACCATTCAGACAGATCGGGTTGGTGCTTTTACTGCTGATGCCGGCTTTTGCGGATGCTCAGTCGGTAAACGATGAGCAGTTGGCGGTTCAGTATTTTCAAAAAGGCGAATTCGAACTTGCCGTGATGTATTACGAACGCTTGTATGAAAAAAGCCGATCGCCTGTTTATTATGAATATTACTACCGTTGCCTCGTTGCGTTAGAACGCTTTAAAGAAGCCGAGAAATTAGCCAAACGCCAGATGCGCCGAGACCCCGGTAACCTGACCTACTATGTGGACTTGGGCACGCTCTTCAAAGCCATGGGCAACGAAAACAAAGCAACACAACAATTTGTCAAAGCCATCAAGGCACTCACCCCCGACCACAAACAGATTACCGATCTGGCCAATGCTTTTATTGAAAAAAACGAACCGGACCAAGCACTGGCATGCTATCAAAAAGGAAAAAAACTCCTCAAAAATAACTATGATTTCAACTTCGACATCGCCACCGTTATGGGGATAAAAGGAGATTACGAAGGAATGGTGGATGTGTATCTGGACCTTTTGTTGAAAAGCGAACGTTACCTCCAAGGAGTACAAACCGCACTGGATCGTACGCTCGATCTGCAGGACAACGAGGCACAAAGCAAACTGCTGAAAGACCAATTGCTTCGCTATATCCGAAAATATCCGCAAAAAACCATATTCTCCGAAATGCTGATCTGGTTGTTTGTCCAGAAGAAACAATTCAACGCTGCTTTCATCCAAACCAAAGCACTCGATAAACGGGAAAAAGACGAAGGAGAAAGGGTGCTCAACCTCGGTCGGCTTTGCCGGTCCAACTTTGAATACGATATCGCTGTAAAGTGCTTTCGTTATGTGATCGAAAAAGGGCCGTTGAGCCCGAACTATACCCCTGCCAAAATGGAATGGCTGGAAACCATGCATCAGAAGATCACCAAAGGCAACTATACACCGGAAGAATTGACAAGCCTAGAGTCCAGCTATACATCGACGTTGAAAGAATTGGGAAAAACGGCCAAAACCGCCCTTTTGATGCGTCGGCTTGCCCACCTGAAAGCGTTCTACCTCGACCACAAACCGGAAGCCATTGCACTGCTGGAACACACCCTCAAATTGCCCGGAATGAGCCGGAACAACATCGCAGAAACAAAACTGGAGCTGGGCGATATTCTTGTTCTCAATGGCCAAATATGGGATGCGTCGCTCTATTACTCTCAGGTAGATCACGACTTTAAAAACGACATGCCGGGACATGAAGCCAAATACCGCAATGCCAAGATCTCTTTTTATACCGGCAACTTTATCTGGGCACAGGCCCAACTTGATATCCTGAAAACATCCACCTCCAAGCTCATCTCAAATGATGCCATGGATCTTTCTCTCCTCATCACCGATAACCTCAACCTCGATACCACTTCGGAGGCCATGTCTATGTATGCGAAAGCGGACCTCCTGCTTTTTCAAAACCAATTTGATCCGTCTGTTGCGATCATGGATTCTATCCTCACCGCATACCCCGGCCATGCCCTCAGCGATGAGATCATCTTCCAAAAATATCGTATCGCTCACCGGAAACAACAATTTGAAGCGGCAGCCCGGCACCTGAAAACGATACTCGCCGCTCACGGCCACGATATTCTCGGAGATGATGCCGCATTTTATCTGGGGGAACTCTACCAGCTTGCGTTACATGATGATGCAAAAGCCATCGAATACTACGAAAAGCTGTTGACGGATTATCCCGGCAGCTTGTACGTTGTGGAAGCCAGAGAACGATACCGCCAACTCAAAGGAGACGAACCTCCGGCCATCGATACGTTTAAAAAAATAGAATAAACCTTCGCTTTTACCGGAGAGCCGGTTTAAAAATCTTATTTTCAACTTCTTGCGATGGGGCTAAAACCGAACCGACCTTTGCGGGAAAATGGTATAGCAGTGGCAAAAAAACAACCGTTTGCCCAAAAGGGCACGAAGTTCACGGATGAGACACGGCATTTTTTCAGATCATATCTGAAAAAATGCCACAAAGCGACCAACAACATACGATGCGAACCCATACATGGGTTCGTTTTGTGCATGAAGCACCTAACAAAACAAAAAGATCCAACGTAAACATAACCTGAAAAACAAAAATGCGTCTGTTGGCTTTTCGGTATTTTTACCCCCTACGGCCCGAAACCACATACTAATTCAATGCTTTCGCCAGTTAACAGAAGGCGGGAACAGAGATACCCGGTGCACCTTTTCCGTACTCCGGTACTTGGATAATCTGCCGGTGTCCTTTAATTTTAAAGAATGGAAACGATCATGAACTTGAAACAATTAACCCTGCCGGCGCTGTTGGTATTTTTTTCGGGCGGATTATGGGCACAAGCCCCCAAGTACAGCAATGAGTTTTTGGCCATTGGTGTAGGCGCCCGTGCCCTGGGCATGTCGAATGCCAATGTAGCCAGTGTGAACGACGTAACCTCGGGCTACTGGAACCCGGCAGGCTTGCTGGGGGTCCGATCCGATATGCAGATCGGTCTGATGCATGCCGAATATTTTGCCGGAATTGCCAAATACGACTTCGGAGCCATTGCCAAACCACTGGACAGTACCTCAGCCGTCGGCTTTTCCATGATCCGTTTTGGGGTAGACAACATCCCCAACACTACAGAACTTATCGATGCCAATGGCGAATGGGATTACGATCGGATCTATGAATTTTCGGCAGCCGATTATGCCTTCCTGTTCAGTTATGCCAAAGCCAATCTGGTGCCCAATCTCAACCTGGGAGCCAATGTGAAGATCATCCACCGCAAGGTGGGCAACTTTGCAAAAGCCTGGGGGTTTGGCCTGGATGTGGGTGCACATTACCAAACAGGAGCCTGGCGTTTGGGAGCAGTAGCGAGAGATATCACCTCCACGTTTAATGCCTGGAGTTTTGATCTGAATGAAACGACCCGTGAAGTGTTTGCCCTGACAGGTAACGAAATACCGGAAAACTCCGTAGAAGCAACATTGCCCCGTCTGGTATTGGCGGTCTCCCGAAACGTTAAGTTGGGGAAAAAGTTTAGCCTGCTGGCTGAAGCAGATCTGCAAAATACCTTTGACGGGAAAAGAAACACCCTCATCCGCACCCATTTTGCCAGCATCGATCCAAGCCTGGGCCTGGAAGCTGGCTTTAAGGGCATTGTTTTCCTCCGGATCGGGATGGGGAACATTCAAAAAGAATTGGATGCACTCGGCCAACAGGAAACCACATTTCAGCCCAATCTTGGCATTGGACTGAACATCAAAGGCGTAATCCTGGATTACGCCCTTACGGATATCGGCGACCAATCCGCTGCGTTGTATTCGAATGTATTCTCTTTGAAATTTAACCTCAACAAAGCGCTTTTATAGTTTTGAAACGATTACCGTTCGTCCTGCTGCTGTTCTCTTTTACCATTCCGGCCTTTTCGCAATTTGGGAATGAATGGATCAGGTATGACCAGCAATACCTCAGGATCAACATCGTTCAGGACGGCATTTACCGCATTGATTCGGCTGCCATGCATGCAGCGTTGGCCAAAGCCGGCATTTCACTTGCCGCGGTAAACCCACAGGATATTATGATGTTTGGCAAGCAAAAACAACTGGCCATTCATGTAGAAGGCGAAGCAGACGGCTCTTTTGATGGCAACGATTATGTTGAGTTTTTTGCACGCCGCAACGATGGCTGGTACGATACGGAGATCTACGAAGATCCCGACGACCGGAACAATCCGTACTACAGCCTTTACAACGATACGTTAACGTATTACCTGAGCCTGCACAAAAGCGGAACTCCTCCTTTGCGCATGACCGTTGAAACAGACGTACAATTCGGGAATTACGCCCAGGCCGATTATTTCTGGGATACCCGCCATTGGGAAGCACACCACCAGTATTATTTTGGCGCCATTCAAAATACCATTTCCAGCCCCAAAATTACAGCCGGAGAGGGTTGGTTCGATGGCTTTTTTCAAAGCCTGCCAACGGGGAATACACGAACCAGATCCGTGAGTACAAGCCATCATTTTGCCGGTGGCCCCGATGCCTGGGTAGAAATGATCTGTGCCACCAAAAACGATCCTCAAACCAATATAGGAGGCGCCGATAATCAACACATCGAATTAAGCTGGGGAGCAAACGCCAACGTAGCACTCGATACCCTGTTCAAAGGGTATGCACTCATCAAAAAACAATTTAATGTGCCCAATGCCGGTTTAACCGCCACCTTCAACGGGCATTTTACAGCGTACACCTCTGTGCATAACATCTCCGGTGCTGCCGGTCACCTTGCGCCATCCTGCATTACGATCCGTTATCCCCATACCTGGGATATGGAAAACCAATGGACGTACGAACTGGAAGTGCCCCACAACACCACAAGCCCAAAATCACACATCCGTTTTTCCAACTTTGCCGGAACTACCCCCCTGTTGTATGCCGATCCGGAAGGCCACACAAGGCGGATCCCTCTGGTGGCCAGCGGAAGCACTTTTGATGCGGTAGTACCCAACCTGAACGGGCAAGATATCCGGTGTTATCTGACCGATGATTCCCACATTATTTCCCTTTCGGAAGCAGCCATTACTCCGGTTACAAACGATGGAGGATATTTTTCGGATTTTTTACAGATCAATCTGGATTCGGCCTACATCATCCTTACCCATCCCTCGCTCCGGAACGATGCGCTGGTATATGCAAATTATCGCGATCAGATGGGATACAACACCCTTTTGGTAGATGTGGAAGAACTGTATCATCAGTTCGGAGCCGGCATCGTAAAACACCCCGAAGGCATTAAAAAATTCCTCCGGTTTGCCTGGTATAATTTTCCTACGCCTCCATCGTATGCCTTTATTCTTGGAAAATCCATACAAGCAGCCGGCGAACCGCACAACGTCTTTTCACGATCCAATACCACCCACTACGCCAACAACCTCGTTCCTTCCTATGGTTATCCCTGTTCCGATATTTTATATGTAACGGATCTGGATACCATGGGCGATCTGGTGCCGGAATTTCCCATTGGTCGCTTATCGGCGGTTCAGGGCAGCCAGATCATCGACTATAAAAACAAAGTGGATGCGTTTGAAAATGCGCCCCTGGCAGAGTGGCGAAAACGACTGTTGCATTTCGGCGGAGGGGCCACTCCATCGGAACAGGCTTCTTTTGCAGGTTATCTTGCACAGTTTGAGTCCATTATTGAAGACTCCCTTTTTGGAGGAAATGTGCACACCTTCCTGAAAGAATCTTCGGTACCCATAGAGGTCAACCTGTCCGATTCGGTGGAAGAGTTGATCGAAAGCGGTGTTTCCGTGATGACTTTCTTCGGACATGCTTCCGGTTCGGGTTTCGATCAGAGCATCGACAACCCCGCCAATTACGACAACTTTGGCAAATACCCCCTGGTCATTGGCAATTCTTGCTACTCGGGCGATATGCATCATTTTACCAACAACTCCACCAGCGAAACTTGGGTAAACCTCCCCAACCGGGGCATGATCGGTTTTATTGCCAGTGTGAAACAAGCCCTGGATATATACCTTTACCAATACTCGCTGAACCTCTACGCCAACATGGCCCATCGCAGCTATGGCACTTCCATCGGAACGCAAATGCAAAAAACCATCGGCGACCTGGCGTCTACCGGTTTCCCTTTTCAGATCGAAAACATTTGTACCTCCATGACCCTCCAGGGCGATCCGGCTCTAAAGATCCATTCGCCCGACAAGCCCGATCTCGACATCAGCGCATCCCGCATTTACTTTGATCCCCCCACCATTAACACCTATGTTGACTCTTTCGATGTCCATATAGTGGTAGCCAACCGGGGCAAAAGTGTAACGGATCCTTTTCAGGTGCGGGTGGAGCACCATTTGCCCGACGGTCATGTAGCATCCTACTCAAAGTTATTGCCCCGGCTTCATTTTCGGGATACTGTGGTTTTCCGTATTCCGGTAGATGAGGTGCGAGGACAGGGCCTGAATGAGTTTGATGTATTTGTCGATATCCCCAACCTTATCACGGAAATCATGGGATATGAGGAGGTTAATAATGCCGTTTATAAAAAAAGCTTGTTGATCTCAACCGGAGGCATTGTTCCCGTTTATCCTTACGAATATGCCATTGTGCCTGACGCGAAGGTGGTGCTCAAAGCTTCATCGGGAGATGTATCAGGAGAAAATAAGACGTACATTTTTGAACTGGATACCACGGATGAGTTCAACACTCCGTTTAAAATACCGGCCACCATAAATGCACCCGGAGGGGTGGTAAGCTGGGTGCCGGTACGCAGTAACGGAGACACGCTGCAGCTAACCGACTCTACCGTTTATTTTTGGCGGGTAGCCGAAGATACCAGTTGGAAGGAAAGTTCCTTTCAGTACATCAAAGGGCGTCGTGGCTGGGGCCAGGCCCATTATTTCCAATTTAAAAACAACAACTTTAACCTGATCGGTTACCACCGGACCGCCACCAACCGCACCTTCGATTTTGTACCGGCATCCAAAGCTTTGCAAGTTTCCACCCATGGCTGGGACACCAGCGATTTTGCACTCGACGGAAGCGATTTTGAGCAAACGGGTTACAGCATAGATGGTGCCTGGATAGACGGACACGGATGCAACATTACTAATCAGACTTTTTTATCCTTCCAAAGTTTTCATCTGGCCATCATCGATTCGGTAACACTGGATCCATGGTATACTTACGGGCCTTTAAACCCGCCGGCAAATACACAATGGGCCAATGCCGATCACCAATTTGGGAACGAGAACAACGGAACGGGGTGCAACACCCGCCACCGGCCGGAAGGTTATTTTGTGTACCGACAACACGATGCAACGAGCATGGCGGCTATGGATTCGCTCATCAACCATACCGTGGAAAACGGACAATACATTGCCCTCTGGACCTGGGGCTTTTTAGATCGGTCTCTTCTGGATACGTTGTACCCGCCCATTTTGAACACCCTGCAAAACCTGGGCGCCCATCACCTGCCGGCACTCGACAGTGTGCCTTACATTTTTTTTGTTAAAAAGGGAACATCGGGCACTGCCGTTGAAATTTACGGGAACACCCCCTATGAGGATATCACACTTACGGAGAACATGTTTGCCAGTTACCCCTTCGGAACAATTACTTCGGAGGTGGCCGGGCCATCGCGTCGCTGGAGGGCTTTGCACTGGGAAGCAAAAGCCCGGGAGCAGAACACATCCGACAGTACCACAATCCGGCTTATCGGTAAAAAAGCATCTGGCCAGGAGATCCGGTTGGCAGAATGGCCGCTGCATGCAGATTCGGTGATCGACCTGGACCAATTCATCGATGCGGAAGATTACCCTTATGCAAGACTGGAAATGTTTTCGGCCGATGATTCCCTGCTGACTCCATCGCAAATGCAACGGTGGCAACTGGTTTTTGACCCCGTACCCGAAGCAGCCTTGAACCCGACTGCAGGAAATGTATTCCATGCAGATACCGTACAGGAGGGTGAGCCGGTAAACTTTGGTATTGCCATTGAGAACATAAGCGAATTTGATATGGACAGTTTGCTGGTGCATTACTGGGTGGAAGATAAAAACCGCATCCGCCATGAAGTGCCTTACAACCGACAAGCGCCCTTGCTGGCAGGAACAATATTGTACGATACCATAAGGCTGAATACGGTAGGCTTGGCGGGCACCAATTTTCTCTGGATGGAAGTCAACCCCGTAGATTCGCTCACCGGTTTTTACGATCAGTTGGAACAATACCATTTTAACAACCTGGCGGTGAAAGCCCTCCTGGTTGAGTCAGATCGGATCAATCCGGTTTTGGATGTTACTTTTGATGGCATCCACATCATGGACGGAGAGGTGGTATCGGCCACTCCGGATATTTTGATCTCGCTCGACGATGAAAACCCATATCTCATCTTGAACGAAGAAGTAGACACCGCCAATTTTGAGGTATACCTTTCGGATCCCGATGGCCATCCATCCCGGCTTTATTTTAAGGATGGCACAGGCAAAAACGATTTGCTTTTTATACCTGCTGCCGCTTCGGATAACAAATGCAAGATCGGGTATCATCCTACCTTTACACAAGACGGAGTGTACCAACTCCGGGTACGTGCCAGCGATAAATCGGGCAATGCTTCCGGCAATGTGGATTATATTATTCACTTTGAGATCATTACCCGAAGTACGGTGACAGAAGTATTGAACTATCCGAACCCGTTCAGTACCCGTACCCGATTTGTGTTTACCCTGACCGGCTCCGAGCCCCCGCCGTTTTTTAAAATTCAGATCATGACCGTAACCGGAAGAGTGGTCAGAGAAATTACACAAGATGAATTGGGAACCTTGAGAATAGGACGCAACATCACCGACTTTGCCTGGGATGGCACCGATGAATTTGGCGATCGCCTTGCCATTGGGGTATACCTTTACCGGGTAGTTGTACGGGATGATAACCTCGAAGATGTGGAAGTACGCTCCACGGCTGCAGCCCGATATTTCCACAAAGGAATGGGAAAGATGTACCTGATACGTTAACCGCCCGAAAATCCCTATTTTTCATCCATGCTTCAACGACGAATGTCGCTTTATACCGTTCTGGCTTACCTGGTTTTATTTACGCTGGTATACCTGCAAACTTTCCGGATTGGCTTTTTGTCCGATGGTTTTCGTTTTATCTGGCAATGCCATACGGAAAACTGGCAAATTTTCAGCTCCAATTTTCACGATTATTTCTATTTACCGCTCACACACACCATTGCCTTTTTCCAATTCAAAATATTTGGCGATCATGCTGTCGGTTTTCGTTTGGTGCAATACGGTATACACGTGCTGAATGCTTTTCTTCTCTTCGTTTTCCTGAAACGTTTTTTGCAACATACCCCGGTAAAACCAAAACAAGTATTTGAAATAGCAGCCATCAGCGGGGCCTTTTTTCTGCTCAACCCTTACCAGACCGAAGGAGTGGTATGGTTGGCTTCGAGGGCTTATTTGTGGTGTACCCTTTTCAGTTTGCTCGCTTTGATAGAGTGGGAAAAATACATCCGTTCAAAGGCGAACAAACATCTGATCCCGGTTTTTCTTTTTGGGATGTTGGCCATGTTCTGCAAAGAAATGGCGCTAACGCTTCCGCTGATTATCCTGGGAATGGAAATGTTGCGCAATCGCCGGTTTTCTCCGGTAACCCGAAAAATACACTTGCTCTGGGTTTTTCCTGTTGGGATCTACATCTGGGCTCGTTTTTTTACGTTAGGCGAATGGATAGGAGGGTATGGAGCAACCGTTCACTTCCATCCCGATATTAATGTATGGGCCACCCATGCCGCAGCGTATATGGCTAAATTTTTTGTGATGGCTCGCTTTTTAATGGATGCAACCGGGCCGAAAGCTGCAGCCATTCTGGTGTCCATACTTTTGCTGGCGATTGCTGTGTATGTTGTTGTAGCACAAAAAATGGCGTTGCAACTGCCCGTTTACCAGCGCTTTAATAGGCGTTCAGGAGCCGTTTGGATAGGAATTACCGCAATAGCATTGTTGCCGGTACTGCCGCTCGAAATGACATCGATGGGGAGTATACAATCAGACCGGTACAGTTATTTCCCTTTGTTGTTTGCATCCGTTGCAATGGTCTGGATCATCTGGTTACTGGCCGGGAAACACGTTAAATGGGTGGCAACACCCGTGTTGGTGTTGTTCGGTATGCTTACCTTTCAAATCAATCAAAACTGGGCCATTTCTCATGATATCAGTGAAAATGCCATCGCTCACCTGGCCCCTCAGCTGGAAGAAGGCTTTGACATACACCTCTTTAACCAACCCGACAATTACTGCGGAGCTTACTTGTTTCGCAATGGGCTTACGGAAGCGGTATGTTTACGTGCCGGATTAAAAAAGGGCCAGATCACCCCATTGTTCCGGCAAGCGTTGTGTGAGGCAGAGCATGGAGTAACATGGAAGATGACCCGCAAAAAGATACATTTCAGGCTCGCCAACCCGCAGTCCATTGTAAAATGGAACAAGGTTTCCCCTTTGTATCTTTACACAGTACACGAAAACAACCGGATTACACTAGACAGCTCTGAACCGGAATTCCTTCGGAAACCCCTTTTCATCTACTCCGGCGGGGCATTCTATCGGTTGGAGTAAACCCTTCATTCCGTTCCCGTAAGCGACCGAAAATCGGAACTGAATTGGGCATTGAACAAACGGGCTCCATCGGGGTTCAGGTGGATGTCGTCATAAAAAAGGTCCTTGTTCCCATTGTGTTCCCAATGGGAGTAATCCATTACCGGGGATTGAAAATGAACAGCAGTTTCCATCATAATCTTCCAGGCGCTGTCGAGGTTTAAAGGTTCCAGTTTGCCCCGGTAAACCGGAGAAAGAACCGTATACACCCGAATGCCGTTTTCCTGACAAAGGGTATAAATATCGTGCAATGCCTGAACTTCCGACATCGAAACCCAGCCGGGAACAGGCATTACCTTTGTTTCAAACATGTTATCGCCCAACAGGTGTGGAATGACCCGGAAGCCCGTGGAAATGCTCCATTCTTCATCGACTTTAACAGGGCGGTTCCGATGGCCCCGCCACGCCTGATAAAGTTGTCGGTCGCCCATCCAGGTAACGGCATAAGGTGCAAACCATCGGGCCACGTGCAGTTCAGGATAACCGGCAGCAAGGTGGGTGTAAACGGGGCTATGCCTCAAATAAGGAAGATAACGGTAGCCATCTGTGAGGTGGTCTACCGTGGCATTGCTCCAAAGGAAATGATCGACATTGAGAATGAGGGTTTGAATGGGGTGGTTCAGAGCCAGCCTTTGGGCCAGGATGGCTTTACTGACTACAAGATTGGCTCCTGTCAGGCCACCATTGTATACTTTGTTTCCCGTTCCGGTTGCCAGCCATTCCGGATTAAAATTCAATTCGGCGCGGGAAGAACCCAGGATCAGAACCGAAGCATCCAAAGGTTCTTCAAAAAGACGGGTGAGTTTTCTGAATTCGCCAAAAGGGCTGTTGCGCAACGCTTTGTTTACCATCCACTCCCAACCTGTAGTACAGATCAGAATAACAAGGAGGGATATAGCCAGCTTTTTTTTCAAAATACCATTGTCCGGATAGATGCAACCTGTGTACTCAAATATAGGTTGAAAAAGGCAGATCTTAACCGAACCTGTAACAAACCGTTTGCGGTTATCTGTAAAAAAGCACCTTTTTTTACTCGCCGTTGTTTTGCTGGGTGAGATCGCCTATTGATTAATGGTGCGAAAAAGTATTGATATGGATAATTGAGGTTTTATCCGCTTTTAGGTGTTGGAGTTCCCTCTCCTGGGGAGCATGGTAAAGAGCAGGGGAAAAGCCACCCCTTTGTACACAATGCCGGGCATTAAGATGTGAAGGTTGTCTCCATTAGAAAAATAGATTATATTTATTTTTACACGATGCTGAAAGTCAACAACTCAGTCTAATTTTTTCATGCTTTATTTTCTGAAAGTCAACGCATTTATTTTTTGTCATGTACTTAGAAAATGCGTGTAAAATCCAAACGAAAAAAGCGGAATGGGATCATCCGTATTGGAAGGCTACTCAAAATTTAGATGCATTTGCCGCCGATAGAATTTTGCCTTTCACGTAACAACCCGCCGATTCCGCTTATCTTTACACTGGAAATTTTACTGCTTTTGTGGTGCGGCAAGTTTTGAGCTACCTGAAATATCGCTTGCAATCGAAAACACGCCACAGGGTTCACAGCCCTTTTGTATACGATTTGGTTTCAGAGATTTTGCCTGATTCCTACCCCTATTATGCCTGGGATAAAATTGAAAAAATACGACAACGGCTTCTGGAGGATGAGCGCATGCTGGAAGTAACAGACTATGGTGCGGGTTCCCGTATTTTTAAATCCAACAAAAGAAAGGTAGGAAAGATTGCTTCCGTTGCGGTTCAGCCGCCCGAAGCCGGCCAGTTGCTTTTCCGGTTGGTGCATAAACTAAAACCCCGCTCCATTATCGAATTGGGTACTTCACTGGGCATTACTTCCCTTTACCTTGCTGCTCCTTCAAAAAACACACTGGTATATACATTGGAAGGTTGTCCGCAAACCCTTGCCATTGCCCGGGAAGTTTTTGCCGAATATAAAGCCTCCAACATTCGGACAAGCGAAGGTAATTTTCAAGCAACATTGCCTTTGGTGCTGCACAACCTGGAGCAGATCGATTTTGTGTATTTTGACGGCCATCACCAAGAAGAAGCAACCCTGAACTATTTCCATGCATGCATCGGAAAAGCACACAACGAAACGGTTTTTGTTTTCGACGATATTCACTGGTCGCCTGGCATGGAACAAGCTTGGAAACAAATAAAAGCGCACAAAAAAGTTCGCCAGACGATCGATGTCTGGCAATTTGGATTGGTCTTTTTCAGAGCAGAACAGGCCGTTGAGCATTTCCGGCTTCGGATCAAATAGTGAGTAAAATAGCCATTCTTGTCGTTGCACTTCCTTTTTCTTATGCATGCCTCCGTTCATCATAAATTGCCCGGGGCTTGCGTGGATACTTGTAACGAGTTATGGGGTTTAATGCTTTTATCCGGAGGCTGCTGAAAAAGCAGCTTCATTCTTCCTCGGGGTTGTTTGGGGAGTTTTTGTGGTGTTGCGATTTTAAGGTACTTTATCGGTGAATTTCGTGTTTTTTTGGTAAAAATATCCCTGTTTTAAAACGCGGATCAAGATGGTTTGTTTTGGTTTTTGGCCGGTTTATTTTTATGCCGCGGCAGTAATCTAACACCCTGTTCGTCAGAATCGGAGTTTGCACTCCTGCTTCCTTCGGATTAAACTCTCCGCCTCCATTGCCCTTGCCACTTAATACGGGATCCTGACCACCTTTTCCGGTGGAACTTGCATCCATCAGGCTTCTTGTTTGGCTATCTTTAGTAGCCGGGATATGTGTGACTGTAAGGCACACACTTTGACCCCCGGTTTTGGATTTTGTACCTTTATCAAAAAAAACGAATGGCAGAATTTGTTGAAAAGTATGTCTACCCTTTCACCGATTTTGGATTTAAGAAACTCTTTGGAGAAGAACCCAACAAAGATCTGTTGCGAGACTTTCTAAATGAATTGCTCAAAGAAGAGTAAGGAAACATTACAGAACTGACTTACCTCAAATAATGACCATCAAGCAATTTTTGATTTCTACTGCACCAACGAACAAGGAGGAAAATTTATCGTTGAACGGCAGAAAACGAAACACCATTTTTTCAAAGACCGAACCGACTATTACTCCACTTTTCCGATACGGGAACAAGCCAAACGAGCCCCGACAAATTACCCCTTTTTATTTCGTGAAGCAATTAACTTTATATCCGTATGGATCCTGTCATTAAAATCGAAAACATCAGCAAAATATACCACGTTGGAAACGTAGAGGTGCGGGCACTCGACGGTGTGTCACTCCATATTCGCAAAAACGAATACGTTGCATTGATGGGCCCCTCCGGCAGTGGAAAGTCCACATTGATGAACATTCTTGGTTGCCTGGATACCCCCTCGAAAGGATTATATCATATTGGCGGGCAGAATGTCGGTGTGATGACCGATCGTAAACTGGCCGAGATCCGCAACCGTGAAATTGGTTTTGTTTTTCAAACGTTTAACTTACTTCCGCGCTATTCTGCACTGGAAAATGTATCTCTGCCGATGGTGTATGCAGGAGTGAACAAAGCAACGCGTGACCGCCGGGGCAAAGAGGTACTTGCTCAGGTCAGCCTGGAAAATCGCATGGAACACAAACCCAATGAACTATCAGGCGGGCAGCGACAAAGGGTAGCTGTGGCCCGTGCATTGGTCAACTCTCCTTCCATCATCCTGGCCGATGAACCAACGGGTAATCTCGATAGCCATACCTCTCAGAACATTATGGCCTTGTTTTCCAACATTCACCAATCCGGCAATACCATTATTTTGGTTACCCACGAAGAGCACATTGCCCGATATGCCCATCGGATCATCCGCTTACGCGATGGCAAGATCGAAAGCGACGAAAGAAATCCCGATATTAAAACGGAATAAGACCCTGTTTTTCTCAAAAAAGACCCTTACTTTTCCATTCCTATTTTAACAGCTTATGAAAGTATACACCCGTGGAGGCGACAAAGGAAAAACTTCGTTGATTGGCGGAACACGTGTTCCTAAATACGACATTCGAATAGAAGCCTATGGCACTGTAGATGAAGTGAACTCATGGATGGGTTTGTTGCGTGATCATGCACCTGACGAAGGGATCAAAAAAACGCTCATCGAAATACAAGACCGTTTGTTTACGCTGGGCAGTCAGTTGGCGGCCGACCCGGAAAAAAGCCGGATGAAATTGCCTCCCATTCTGGATGCAGACATCTTTTATCTCGAAGAAGAAATTGACCGTATGGATGCAACCCTTCCTGAGATGCGTTCTTTCGTGTTGCCCGGTGGCCATCCCGTGGTCAGTTATGCACACATTGCACGTTGTGTTTGCCGCAGAGCAGAAAGAGCAACCATTCAACTTTCAGACCATTCTCCCACTCCCGAAATCGCCATTCGCTATCTGAACCGCCTTTCGGATTACCTGTTTGTGCTTGCCAGAGCCCTTGCACAAGTGCTTGAAACGGAAGAAATTTTGTGGAAGCCCAGAATGTAGTCGTCATAACCAGCTAATAATAAGCGTTTTGTGTAAAAATTTCCGAATACAAAAAAATTAGTTGTTTTTGTAAACAAATCAGTTACTTTTGCGTTTTAAACTACAGTAAGAATAAAATTGCTGGACTATGTATTGGACCTTGGAATTGGCTTCCTATCTGGAAGATGCCCCTTGGCCGGCAAGCAAGGATGAATTGATTGATTTTGCCATGCGTACCGGTGCCCCACTTGAGGTTGTTGAAAACCTACAGGCTATCGAAGATGAAGGCGATGTCTATGAAACCATTGAAGACATTTGGCCGGATTATCCTTCCAAGGAAGATTTCTTCTTTAATGAAGACGAGTACTGACATGATATTTCCTTCGGAAAAGATATAGAAGAGGCTGTCTCGCATGTGAGGCAGCCTTTTTCTTTTAAACACATCCTCTTACGAGGAAATAACCTATTTTTGCATTCCCCACCGGAAACGGTAAAAAACCAGAAGTAGCTTATGCTTGGCAACATCACAAACATATTAAAAAAGGTTTTCGGCGATAAGTCGGAAAGAGATCTAAAAGAGCTGATGCCCATCGTTGATGCAACGAATGAGGCATACGCAAAACTTCAAAACCTTTCCAACGATGAGTTGCGTACTCGCACCACTGCTTTAAAACAACGCATTGCCGAACACCTTCGGGAAGACGAAGACCAGGTTGCCGAGTTGGAAAAGCACGCCGAAAAACCGGAAACATCTTTCGAGGAAAAAGACAACATCTACAAAGAGGTCGATGCGTTGAAAAAAGGCATGGATGGCAAACTGGAAGACATTTTGCTTGAAATTGCTCCGGAAGCTTTTGCAGTAATAAAAGAGACTGCTCATCGGTTTAAAGAAAACGAAGCCATCGAGGTAAGGGCTACTGCATTTGACCGCGAACTGGCAGCTACCCGATCCGGCATTTCAATTGAAGGAGAAATGGCCATATGGGAAACCAAGTGGCTTGCCGGAGGTTCGGAAGTCAATTGGGACATGCTTCATTACGATGTTCAGATCATTGGCGGGATGACACTCCACCAGGGTAAAGTGGCTGAAATGCAAACGGGTGAAGGTAAAACCCTGGTGGCTACCATGCCCATTTACCTCAATGCCCTTGCCGGTAAAGGGGTACATATTGTAACCGTAAACGATTACCTCGCAAAGCGGGATTCCGAATGGATGGGACCTATAATGGAATGGCACGGTTTGAGCGTGGACTGCATTGATAAACACCAACCCAACAGTTCCGAGCGAAGAGCCGCCTATAAAAAGGATATCATTTACGGAACCAACAACGAGTTCGGCTTCGATTACCTTCGTGACAACATGGCCACCAACCCCGGGCAGTTGGTACAACAAAAACACCACTATGCAATTGTAGATGAGGTGGATTCCGTTTTGATTGATGATGCGCGAACCCCCCTGATCATTTCAGGCCCCACTCCACGTGGCGACCAACACGAATACAGTGAACTAAAGCCCAAGGTGGAAAAGCTGTTCGGTGCCCAGCGTAAATTGGTAACCACTTTGCTCACCGATGCAAAAAAATACCTCAAAGGGATTGATGATGGCTCTGTAGATAAAGAAAGTTTAACTGCCGGTGGTCTGGCACTGCTTCGAGCCCATCGCGGACTTCCCCGAAACAAAGCCCTTATTAAATTCCTGAGCGAACCCGGCATACGCCAACATTTACAAAAAACGGAAAACCATTACCTGCAAGACCAGGCGAAAGAAATGCCTACGGTGGACGCCGAACTTTACTTCGTTATCGACGAAAAGAACAACTCCATTGAGTTGGGCGAAAAAGGGGTGGACCTGATTTCCGGTTCTGCTGCGGAAGCCGATTTTTACATCATGCCCGATATCGGCGGAAAAATAGTTGAGATCGACAATTCCAACGAAACCGACGAAGAAAAACTGGCCGCTAAAGAGGCCCTTTCGCGTGAATTTGGTGCCAAATCGGAACGGATCCACTCCATGAACCAATTGCTGAAAGCCTATACGCTCTTCGAAAAAGATGTGGAATATGTGGTCATAGAAGGCAAGGTTAAGATCGTGGATGAGCAAACCGGCCGGATCATGGAAGGCCGACGCTATTCCGATGGTTTGCATCAGGCCATTGAAGCCAAGGAGCAGGTAAAAATTGAAGCGGCTACACAAACTTACGCCACCATTACATTGCAGAATTATTTCCGGATGTACCATAAACTTGCCGGAATGACCGGTACTGCGGAAACCGAAGCAAAAGAACTTTGGGACATCTACGAACTAGACGTAGTAATGGTACCCACCAACCGCCCCGTGATCCGGAAAGATGAGCAAGACAAGGTTTACAAAACCACTCGTGAAAAATACAATGCGGTGATCGATGAGATTGTTGCATTGCGCGATGCCGGGCGTCCTGTGCTGGTGGGTACAACCTCGGTAGAAGTTTCCGAACTCCTCAGCCGTATTTTGAAACAAAAAGGGGTTGAACACAATGTGTTGAATGCAAAAATGCACCAACGAGAATCGGAAATTGTGGCCTCTGCCGGTGTGGCCGGTGCCGTTACCATTGCGACCAACATGGCAGGGCGTGGTACCGATATTAAACTCGGAGAAGGGGTAAAAGCGGCTGGTGGTTTGGCCATTATTGGTACCGAACGTCACGATTCCCGCCGGGTTGACCGCCAGTTACGGGGTCGTGCAGGCCGACAGGGAGACTCGGGTTCTTCTCAGTTTTTCGTTTCGCTGGAAGACAATTTGATGCGTTTATTTGGTTCGGAACGGATTGCCAAAATGATGGATCGCCTTGGGTTGAAAGAAGGGGAGGTCATTCAACATTCCATGATCACCAAATCCATTGAAAGGGCCCAAAAGAAGGTAGAAGAAAACAACTTCGGAATACGAAAACATCTGCTGGAATACGATGATGTAATGAACATGCAGCGGGAAGTGATCTATAAAAAAAGACGCCATGCCTTACACGGGGAACGGCTGGAGGTGGATATCGCTAACATGTTCCAAGACATCTGTAACAACGTTGCAGAAGATTCGAAAGAGTTTGGCAACTACACCGACTTCCGTTTGGAGGTGTTGAAGAACCTTTCTATGCAGCCCCCTCTTTCGGAAGAAGAATACAAAAAAAGCACCCCCTCCGAAATAGGAGATGCGTTATATCATGCGCTTCTGAAAAGCTACAAACGCAAGAACGAAGCCATTGCCGAAAAAGCATGGCCGGTACTTAAAAGTGTGGTTGAAAACGAAGGAAACAAGTATGAAACCATCAGCATTCCTTTCTCAGATGGCCGCCGGCAAATGAACATCACAGCCGACCTGAAAAAAGCCTATGAATCAGAAGGAAAAGCATTGACCCATGACCTGGAAAAGGGCATTTCCATGAGTTTGATCGATCAGGCATGGAAGGAGCACTTGCGTGAAATGGACGATTTACGTACCAATGTACGCCAGGCTCAATACGAACAAAAAGACCCTCTTTTGATTTATAAGTTTGAGTCGTTCAAGCTTTTCCGGGAAATGATCGAAAAAATCAGCCAGGATACGATTTCTTTCCTTTTTCGTGCTGAAATTCCTGTAAATCAGGATGGGAACACGCCGCAACCGGATCAGCGTCAGTTGGAAAGGACACGCCGCCAAAGAGAAGAAGAACAAAAACGCATACAAACCAACCGCAACCCGGTAAATGATTCTGCAACAACGGGAGGCAGAGTTGCTACCGCCCCTCCTCCGCAGCGGCAACAGAAGGTACAACCCATCCGGATCGGCAAGAAGGTAGGCCGGAACGATCCTTGCCCATGCGGAAGCGGCAAAAAATACAAACAATGCCACGGGAAGTGATCATGCTTGCCACCAGCTCAGAGGGGTGACGATTTGAACTATAAAAAGAAGGATCGGATTGATCGAAGAGTAAGCGAATGCTGTTGGGATGCATGGAAAGGCAACGCTGCCAAAAGTTCCGGAAAGATTTCACAGTGCCCCTTGCGTTATCCGGCGGCTTTGGCTTCGACCCGCTTCTGAGCAGCGGCCATGCTTTTATAGATATGCGGGCGGTAAAGGAACCAGTTTTTGTGTTCCAGCATTTCTTCAAAAATTACCAGTGCCTCTTCCGGCTGATCCAACCCAATATTGGCATTGGCTTTGAGAAAAAGGGCTTTTTCCATCATGGGGTGATCGGCAGGCAATTGATCAAATGCAGCAATGGCTTCCCGGTACTTTTTATCCCGATAATGTTTCACACCCAACTCAAAACCGGTATCTTCGGGCATATGCCCTCGGGCTATATCCTGCGAAAGATCATAAGGCACAAAAGCATTTTTCTGATTTTGATCGGAAAGAAAATAGCCGAAAACCCCTACGTTGATGAGCACCAGCAGAATGGCTGCCACTTTATAAAAGTGCACAGGGAAGGAGGCAGCGGAAGAAATGCTTTCCTTTTTTTTCAAACGATCTACTTCCTCCTTAAAAACGGCGCGAAAATTCAGGACTTTTGCCTGTTTTTCCCGAACCGGAGCAGGATCGCGATCCAGAGCATCCAGCGTACCAAGGCCCACAGGATCGTTCTGCAAAGGTTCCGTTATCCGATGCCCGGTTTCGGGCGAAGGCTCCTGGTCCAGCACACCAAACATCTCTTCGAGTGTATATGGCTTGTGGCCAGTGTCAATATGGGTATTTTCTTTTGTTGCCATCAGAGGTCTTTGAAATACGTTTCAAAATCTTCTTTTAACAAGGTTTTTAACTTCGTGACCCCACGATCCCGGAACCCTCGCACCTGGTTAAACGAAAATCCATGTTCTTTCATAATTTCCTGATACGTCCGTTCCTGCAGGTAAATTAACTCCACACACAACTTTTCATTGGCCGATAGCCGGGTCATGCTGTGGTATAATTTCTCCCGGTCCAATTGCAGTACGCCTTCGTCCGGTTTTTCGTATTTTACAACTTCCAGCCCGTAGCCTTGTTTATAATTCCGATAGGTTTTTGCCTTTCTCAGCTGGTCCAGAATTCTATGTTTGATGTAAGTGTACAACCAACCGTTAAAATTCCGTACTTCATCCGTATTTAACTTTTTCAATTGCCGGCTTAACTTTATAAACAACTCACTGGTAAAGTCTTTTACATCTTCCTGATCGTCAAAATAACGGTAACACAATCCTGAGATCAGATCCGCATAACGATCCATCAACTCCAGAATACAAGTGTTATCTTCTTGCTCCTGAAACTGTTTTACCAAATCCTGATCGGAGATTTGGCTGTAGTCTGCACGATCTTTTCTGGTGTTTTGGAAAAAGCGTTTCAAAAGGCTACTTCGGTTAAAAATTTCCAAAGTAAAGAAGAAATCATCCTTTTCCTACCTATACGACGAGTCTTCGTTCATTTTTACATTGGGAAAGGGCAGCTTTTGTTTTGGGAAATTGGTAAAAGCCCCGTAGCAGTAGTGCTACATTCGCAAGTTGTTCACATTCCGAAACTTGGAAAATGGAAAAGATCACTCCTGTTGCGTCATCCTTCTGAATTTTATAAATAGTTAAACCCAATTTATTATGGCAACCCACAAAAATGACTTTGTAGTAGAAGTTTCCATAAAAGGAAAAAGCTCCGGTAAAGGGTTGGAAGGCCTTTCGGTGGAAGCACTGGATAAAGATCTTTTTCAGGATGATCGTGTAGGCACCGCAGTAACCGATGCCGAGGGCAAAGCCCGTATTGTTTATGACAAAAAGAATTTTGGAGATGATTTCTGGAAAACACGACCGGACCTTTACCTCCAGATACGCAACAAACAAGGCGATGTAATCTACACCACCCGCGACAGTGTAAGAACAAAGGCGGCTAAAAGCGAAAAATTTGTGCTTGAATTATCCGAAGATCTTCTCGAAGATGTACCGGTGGAAAACAAACGGACACAGTTCAAAGATCTGATCGCCATCAACCCCGATTATTTTAATCAGATCAGTACCGTTTTTGCTGAAGGCCCGAACAACGACCAGGATGGCAGTACCCGCTATGAGGAACTGGAGTGCCTTGGTTATTACCCTGAAAAGCAGGAGCTGGAAGCCATTTTTAAAGTGAAATTACCGTATGGTTTCAGCGGCCCTCTTTGTGAGGACGGAAGCACCGAATACGTAGCATTTTATGTCGATTTTAACGACGATGGAACTTTTGTTTCCATTGGTGCCCCGGCCGAATTGAACACCCACGATCTCCATTATGTTTCCGAAGATCATTTGTGTTATGCCGTAACCAAGGAATTTAATCCGGAACGTTGGTCTTGCAACAAGCCGCAGATCTTAAAAGTGCGCGCCATATTAAGCTGGGAACAAGCACCAACCGGACCCAACTTTAAGCCCGTATGGGGCAATGTGATCGAATGTTATGTTCAGATCTTACCCCAACCGTTTTTCCCATTCTTTCCCGATATACCAACGCTTTCTTCCGGCTTTGTACTGCCCGACGATCTGACCAAACTGAAAACCGCAGCAGAGATCATAGACACATCGATCGCAGCAAAAACAAAAAACCCTGACAAGGTTGAAACGCACCGTTTTAACTTTCCGCTCCACCTTGCGAAAAACCCGAACTATTACGGCGGCATCAGCGATTCGTCGGATATCGAAGCAGTTAAAAATGCCATGCTTCAGCTTCCTTCGGCAATGCTGGAAGATCTGGATCTTTCCAATTTTGAACAATACCTTCCGGAGGAAAACTTAAACGATGGCAATACTTCTTATGAAGAACTGACTTGTGTGGGGCTTTACCCTGAATTGGATCTGCTGGAAGCTACCTTCCGGATCAAACGGCCCACGGGCTATTCCGGTGGTTTATGTACTTCCGGAAGTACGGAATACATCGGGTTTTACATCGATTGGGGAACGGGTGTTTTTGAGTTCGAAGGCATGGCAAAAGTAGCAGCGCACGACATCTCGGGTACGGAAAAAAAGCCCATTTGTTATGCCGGAAGTTTGCGCATCAAAAACATCAAAGAGCGGCTTAAGTCTTGTAAAAGGGAAAACGTTGTTCGGGTAAGGGCAACGCTTTCGTGGGAACAGGTGCCGAATCCATCTGATCCGGACTTTAAGATCATCTGGGGGAACCGCATGGATTGCGCCATTCAGCTCCGGCCGCTGCCGCTTAAGAACAGATCATGCGAATTGCAAACCATTAATGAGATCCATGTCGATGATATTGATGCCGTAGGCTATGCTGTTAAATTAAGCGGAGGAAGTTTTATTCCGGGTACCTACGACCGGCCGTTCGGAGGCATTGTTGCAGCCAAAGGCAATGTATTCAACATTTCGGGAGCCAGCTATTACCGTTTCCAATACAGCGATGACGGTGGCGTAAACTGGGTAAACATTACCGACCCCCGGATCACAAAAGATGGCGGAACTCCCCATAAAAAATCGGTTGCTCCGGATGCGATGGGCTGGTTTGGCATTGCGGCGTATCATAGCGATTGGTTGAATTATTCCCCATCTCCGCTTTGCAACTGGAGGTCGTATGGTAAAAACGGCACTTACCTGCTCAGGCTGGAAATTGGCGATGCATTTAAAAACCAGATGGTTGGCATGCCTGCACCAGCCGGTTGGCGTTGGACAATACCAATGTTGATCTGTATAAATTTATCGGGGCTCCGCTGCCCAACCCAGGCATTCAGGTAAAAGATGCCGGCGGCAGTTTTAACAAGTGCGGCGAATTCATCGGCAATGCACTGATCCGGGTTTACGGCAACTTTAAAGATGCCCATTTCAAAAGTTTCTCTCTGAAAGTTTTTGGCGGAAACATCGCTTCAACGGGTAAGCTCCTTACTTCGGTACCATACGATGGCCCTGAGCCTCAGATCAACGACACGGGAATAGCAGGAGCCACAGATCCGGGCAACGGGCAGTCCATTTATAGTCTGAACCTCTGTACCGAATTAACTGCCGCAGAAAAGATCAAATGTGCCTATGGCCTGGAAATGACCGTACGGGACAGAGCAATTGTAGGGTATAACTCGGGGTACACGTTTGGTTGGACCGACCACCATAAACAAGTTTACGTAACCTTTAACTGGGACCCGGCCGGGTGCTAAATGTTCCATAGTTGGCGCTGCCGGAATTTTTTCCGGCAGATCCATGGTCCCGGCGGGCGAAATGCCTGCCGGGATTTTTTGATGGTACGGAATTGGAGTAATCGGCAAAGAATTAGGTACATTTCATTAAAAAAAGATCCCGCAGCATGGAATTGTTTTTTTGTATCCGTCTTACTATTCAAACATCATTCAATATAATTTATTAGATCTGTCAACTATGGAAAAGTTAAGATTTACCGGTGGAGCGTTTCGCTGCATCATACCCTTCGCCGTGTTCCTGTTTACATCCGGCCAGCTTCTGGCACAACATTTTAAAATCAATAAACAGCAAAATGGAACAACCGATATCTGGTCTTTTTGGGTAACCCCTAAAGCAGGTTCTCCGGTTCAAGTGGATCAATACCACTACATCTGGAAATTTGAAGATTGTTATTTCGAATTTGGAGATACGGTACTTCATTCTTTCCGGAATACAGGGATGCGGGACGTTGCTGTGGTGACCACGCGTAAAGGCGAAGAGTACGACGATGCCGACGACCCTGCCGATACACAAGTACAAAACGATACCCCCTACAACGGTAAAGGAAAGCTAAAAGCCGGTTTCTCCAGGGCTCCACGACCTGGTTTTCAGAGTTTTTTAGGTGTTAAACTGCCCGGAAGATCTCCCTCTCTGGTGGTGATCACCCTCGATAATGCCCTTCGGTTTTATAACGAGGGCAATTGTGGGGGCAACTATCCGCTCGCCCTCAACGAAGAAGACGCAAACGACGACAAGCAACAGACCATTGAAGACCTCATTACAACGTCTTGCTCCGGCGTACAATACATCGGAAAAATAAAAAAAAATCAACGGCTTTATCTGTTTACGCCATCCGGTCATAATGGAATGGACTCGTTGTTTAAGATCTGCACTCCTCAGGGAACGGGTTCCAACCTGGTTACCACTACGATTGTTGATGCTTACAGTCTGATAACCGAAGACGAACGTACAGCCAATGCAACAAGCACAACCGTTGATCCCTCCAAATTACTTGCTAAGGTAAAAGACCATCTGGCAACGGGTGAAATGGAGCGATTCTTCATCGATTCCGAAGTGGTGGAAGTAAAAACGGTAAATTCCTGGGATCCGAATAAAAAAGAAGTACACCATCCTTTTGCCATTGCCCCCGGGCAATGGTTAACCTATACCATTCATTTTCAGAATACCGGAAATGCCTACGAACCCAGTGTTACGCTGGAGGACCAGCTTCCCGATCTGCTCGATGGCAGTACCCTGGAAATCATCGATTCCAGCCATCATTACCAAATGACACACGATGCAACGGAACCGCAGAAGTACCGGTGGGATTTTAACAGCACAATTGATCCTACGTTTCACCTCAGCCATTATGGCGATCAGGACAAAAACAGCCAGGGGTTCATCACGTTCAGAATTCGGGTGAAGCACAGCGTTCAACCCGGAGATACTATCCGAAACCGGGCGAAAATTTCCTTTAACACCGCAAACCAGTCTATCCGGACCGAGTATACCGTAAATGCGGTTCCGGTACAGGGTACCCCTACGCGTGGAAAATGTTGTGCTCCGGCGGGCTGTTGTAAACGAAAGGAATGTGGCGGGAAGGCTTGCTGCTGGTTCGATACGGGCATCTGGCACATCTTTTTTGCGGTATTGTTGTTGCTCATTTTGATCATGCTTGTGCGGATAAATGCCAGGCTTAAACCATAACGCGCCAGCCGGAGGTGGAAGCCCTTTGGGTGAAAACCTCCGGTTTTTCATTCATTGTAGAATTAAAAAACGCATACGGGTTTTATCCCAACAAACTCTGCACAACGGCAGACTTTATTTTTGGCAAATGCGTTTGCATTCCTGATTTAATACCTAGCTTTGCCGAAAAATTGGAAGGATCATGCCTCGGAAAATCGCCATATTTGCATCCGGATCAGGCTCTAACGCTCTTAAGATCATTTCGTTTTTCCGAAACCGGACGGATGGTGCGGTTGCGCTGATCGTTAGCAACAAAGCCACCGCCGGCGTGTTACAGATTGCTGAGGAGCATCGCATTCCGACACGGGTAATCAACCGGAGCGATTTTTACCGCCCGGGGTCCATTGCACCGGCTTTGCAAGCAGCCGGCATCGAACTCGTGGTACTGGCCGGGTTTCTTTGGAAAATTCCCAACGACCTTGTAACCGCTTTTGCAGGACGAATGATCAATATTCATCCTTCGCTGTTGCCTGCTTACGGCGGAAAAGGCATGTATGGCATGCATGTTCACGAAGCAGTAGTAGCTGCCGGCGAAAAGCAAAGCGGCATTACGATCCATCAGGTAGATCAGGTTTACGATAACGGAGAAGTTATTTTTCAGGCCCGATGCGAAGTACATCCCGAAGATACGGCCGATGACGTTCGGCAAAAGGTACAGCAATTGGAGCATACACACTTTCCCCGGGTGGTAGCCAACGTTCTTGCACAACTGGCGTAGGCCCGGGTTTCATATCATTTTAAACGTTCTTTTATGGAGTGGTTTAAAGCCTTTAACATCTATCAGTTCGGTACTTTATCAATCGTACTTTTTGCGGTGATCGACATCATCGGCTCCATTCCTCTTATCATTGAACTCAAGCGAAAGACGGGAGAAATTCATCCCATGAGGGCCACTATGGTATCGTTTGGAATTATGCTTGTGTTCCTCTTTCTGGGCGAATCCATCCTCACATTAATAGGCATTTCGGTGGAAGCATTTGCAGTGGCCGGAGCCCTTGTTTTGTTTGCCATGGCACTTGAAATGGTACTGGGTGTTACTTTGTTTAAAGTAGAGGAAGAGGTCGGAGGAAAAGCCGCATCCGTAGTGCCCTTGGCGTTTCCTGTTATCGCCGGATCCGGCAGTATGACTTCCTTGCTTTCGTTGCGTGCGGAATATGCTACGGTGAATATCATTGCAGCCATTTTGGTGAACATGGTTGTGGTATACATTGTGCTTCGGCTTACCGGAAAAATGGAAAAGTGGTTGGGAAAAGTAGGCATTGCTATTTTGCGCAAGGTTTTCGGGATCATATTGTTGGCTATGGCAGTCAAACTTTTTAGCGCCAATCTGCCGGAATTAATGTCGGCAACCCCAAAATAATCGTTTACATTTCCGGCATGAAGATCACGATTTATACAGACGGAGCTGCCCGGGGCAACCCGGGCCCGGGCGGTTATGGCATTGTACTCACCGCAGGGCAACATTACAAAGAAGCTTCGGAAGGGTTTCGCCTTACCACCAACAACCGTATGGAACTCCTCAGCGTAATCATTGCTTTGGAAATGATCAAAAAACCAGGCGCACAGGTACTCATCGTTTCCGATAGTAAATATGTGGTGGATTCGGTGGAAAAAAAGTGGGTTTTCGGTTGGCAGAAAAAGGGGTTTGCCGGCAAAAAGAACATCGATCTGTGGAAGCGTTTTTTACAAGTTTACCCCAAACATCAGGTGAAGTTCAGATGGGTAAAAGGCCATAACGGCCATGCGATGAATGAACGTTGCGATGCATTGGCAGTGGATGCATCACTTGGTTCCAACCTTCCGGCAGATCAAGGGTACGAAGCATCCTTGTAGTTTTTCGCAATGCAACAGCACTGCTTGCATTTATCCATGTTTTCAGCCAGATCCCGAAAAATGCATGGCATGCATGCGCCGACCGATCGGCGCTTAAAGCCTCCAGAAAGCCTCACCACCTGGTTTTTTGAGGACGGTACTTTTGTGCCGATGGCTAAATTAGTGGATGGAAGGGCGTATTCGATCATTACCGATCATTTGGGTATGCCTTCCGATCTGTATGATGAATAGGAAAAAATGGTACGGAGTTGTCAGTTAGATGTTTACGGTAAGGTTCGTAAACTTACTGGGGAGCGTTCTTTTGTTCCGTTCAGATATCAAGGGCAGTATGAGGAAACGGGGTTGTATTATAGTATAATCGGTTTCGGTACTACGATCCGTCTACAGGTATTTACATAAGTTATTGTAATGTTTGATATACTCCTATCATTTGCTTTATCAGTTGTTGTTTTGAAATCCGGACGGCTTGGAAATCGAACGAAGTTTGTCCGATAACCTCACCAGTTCCTGGGAACGCGACAAAAGCGGCCGGCCCCGGTACCACAGCATCAGTGTTCACGAGCAGGTACAAACGAAGAAACGTTACAGTTGGAACGTAAACGACCGTTTGCGCAGCATTTACGACGAACTGGCCGGAACATGCACCGATTTTCACCACGATGCGTTTGGCGGCCTTTCAGCCGCCCGGTATACCGGCGGAAACTGGGTTTACAAACTGCCGGATGAGATCGGGAACCTCTTCAAAACCGAAGACCGAAACGATCGGGTGTACGGCAAAGCCGGGCAACTTTTAAAGGACGAAGCCTACACGTACACTTACGATCCGCAAGGCAATCTCATCACCAAAGAAAGCCCCGTCGAAAAATGGCGTTACCGCTGGGCAAATGGTCAGATCTCACCGAATCATTGAAAATAAACTACACTGGTCATTAGATGTCGCATTTAATGAAGACCATAGCCACTTTTCTCTGATCTATAAAATGGCATTAAACCTTACCAAACAAGAGAAAACGTGTAGACTGGGAATAAGATCCAAACGAAAAAAAGGCACTCCCGAACGATCAATACCCGGAGAGGCTACTCAAAATTTAAATGTGTTTGCCCTGCCTCCACTTGCCAACGTTTGTTTTAAACGAACATCTTTAGCCAATGCGTTATATTTCCGAAACAAAACACCGGCTTTTTCTATCTTTATCGCGATAAGCCATATAAGATGTTAAAAGCAAAGGTGAACGGAGCCGATGGGCTGCACGTAGAGTTTGAAGATAAGTCGCTTACCCATGGGGCGATTGGCAATGAAAAGTTTGAATTGGATCTGGCTCATTTAACGACCGGATCTTGGCATCTGTTGTTAGAAAACAGATCCTGGAACATTGAGTTGCTGGAAGTCGACAGTACCAACAAAACCTATGCATTGCTGGTGAACGGTAAACGTTATGAGGTAGCGCTGGAAGATCGCTACGATGCATTATTGAAAAACCTGGGAATGGATGGCCTCAACTCGCAGGCAGTAAAAGAAATGAAAGCACCGATGCCCGGCCTGGTGTTGGATGTGTATCATAAGGAAGGAGAAACGGTAAAAGCAGGGGACCCCTTATTGGTGCTTGAAGCCATGAAAATGGAAAATGTACTGAAATCGCCGGCTGATGGGACCATTAGCAAAGTGGCGGTTCAAACCGGCGAAGCAGTGGAAAAAAACCAGGTCCTGGTACATTTTGAGTTGTAAAAATACACCGCTGCCTTTTGTGAAAAGACAAATTTGTAGTTCTGAGAACAAATTTTAAAAAAAAGAAAATGAAAAATTCCCCATTATTTCCGGCTTTGGCCATCGTACTTTTTATCATGACTTCCTGTGGAGGAAATCCTCCTGCCGATGCACCCAAAACCACTCCGCCGCCCCCTCCGCCAGCAGAGGAAGTATGTACCTACACGTATGACAATGTTTCTACCATAGTGGCCTGGACGGCATACAAGCATTCCGGAAAAGTTGGCGTAAACGGGAAACTGGAAGCATTTGAAGTGACCACCACTGGCACACCCGATGCTCCACAGAAAATTCTGGACGGACTCACCTTTAAGATCATGATGAACGCCATCAACTCGGAAGACCCGGTACGGGATAAAAAATTGATGCAGATCTTTTTCGGAACACTCCATACCGATACCGCAACGGGTAGCATTACCTCCTTCAAAGGCAATACCTCCGGTGGAACAGGGGTTTTAAACCTCAACATGAACAACGTAGATAAAGCCGTGGATTTTACTTACACCATCAAAGGCAATGACATGACTCTGAAAGCTTCGCTGAATTTTAACCGCTGGAATGGAGAAGCAGCACTTGCCGCTCTGGGAACAGCTTGTGAAGCCAAACACACGGGCGAAGACGGAGTCACCAAACTTTGGCCGGATGCAGACATTGCAATTACCACAAAACTCAAAAAGAAGTGCGAATAATTTAAACCATTCACCGTTTTTTAGCGGGCTCTGTTTGCGCAACAGGGTAAGGTTCAAAACAATTGCAGGGCTTCGGCCCTGTTTAGTGGAATAGCTTTTCTTCCACCAGATGGATGGCACTGCCAAAAAAAAGATGGCTGCTTTTTTCGAAAGAACGGGTATAATCCGAAACAAAGAACCGGTGCGCAGTTTTTTGGTTTCCGGAGTGTAGGAGCTTATTTTCGGCCAGTTTCCGATGAAGATGGTGGGCTACAATGTTGGCTGAGTCAATGATCTCCACTTCTTTTTTGTAGTATTCCCGTATTTCTTTTTTGATGAGTGGGTAATGGGTACATCCCAAGATTAGTGCACTCAGGTTTTGGAAATGTTTTCCGGAAAGGTAGGAGTGGATCACGGTTTGGCTGATGGTGTGGTTGAAAAAGCCTTCTTCGATCATAGGAGCCAGCAGCGGTGTGGCCATAGAAGGCACTTCCAGCGCCGGGTTTAATTTTTTGATCCGCTTTATATAAACCTCTGACTTTATGGTGGCGCGTGTGCCTATTACGCCAATACGAGTCTGGTGGTAATGGGTGGCAGCGTATTGGCATATTGGGTCAATTACATTGACAACCAGCGCTTTGTTTCCAACATATTTTTTTACCTGGGTATACGCTACGGATGAGGCAGAATTACAGGCGATCAAAATAGCCTTGCATCCTTTGTGCAATAAAAATGCACTGATCCGGAGGCTGTAGTTCCGGATCGCTTCAGGCGATTTTTCTCCGTAAGGGAAATGTGCCGTATCGCCGAAATAGATCAGCTGCTCATCGGGCATTAGGGCTTGAATGGCACCGGCAACTGTCAGTCCGCCGATCCCGGAATCAAAAATGCCAATAGGAGCATCGGTATTCATAAGCCATCCCCGGGGAAACAAAAAGCATCCGGTTAAAATGAGCCGGATGCTTTTACTATATACAAAACTGTGAAAGGCTTATTTTTCTCCGTTTTGGAGGCTGGTCTCCGCAGGTGGAGTGATGTTGAGGTGTTCAAACACCAATGATGCGATGTTGTCGCCATCCGCGTAGATCAGTAAAGAAGCATCAATGATGTACGTATACTTATTGGCTTTTGCAACGGCATCAATAGCTCCCATGAGTTTTTCCTCAAGGGGTTTCATGAGCAATTGTTTTTTATTGGTTAGTTCTTTTTGAACCTCCTGGGCGTATAATTGTAATTTTTGCTCTTCCTCCACCAGGCTTTCATATTTGATTTTGCGCATGGCTTCGCTCATGCTGCCCTGGCTTTCTTGAAAATCAGTCGCTCTTTTCTGAAAATCGCCTTGCAGCTCTTTCAGTTCATTCTGGTAAAAAAACTCCAGGTTTTGGGCCGAGTCGCTGGCGGTTTTAAACTCCGGAAGGGCAATCAGAATTTCATTGGCATTGACGTGCCCTACTTTTTGTTGTGCCAAAGCAACTCCGGCTCCAACAGTCAACAAACAAATGGCTAAAATGATGGTCTTTTTCATCTCAATAATTATCAGTCGTAAAAGAGTAACTTTATTTGGGAGTAACCCCCATTTTTTCAAGTATTTTATTGCTTTTATCGTAGCGTTCGTTCGCGTACATTATATTTGAGTTGTTTGCCTTGTCAAAAATAACCGCATAATTTCCTTCGGCAGCAATGGTTTTTATGGCGCTGTACACTTCGTCTTGTATCGGTTTCACCAGCTCTTGTCGTTTTGTGAACAGATCGCCATCTACACCAAACTTTGTGCGCTGAAGGTCTTTTGCCTCTTTTTCTTTCTTAATGATTGCTTCTTCCCGCTGTTGCTTGAGTTCTTCGGTCAGAAGGATTTGTTCCTTCAGGTATGCTTTATACAATTGGTCCACTTCGGCAAATTTCGCTTCAATTTCTTTTTGCCATTGTTCCGAAAGTTGATCCAACTGTTCTTGTGCATCTTTGTAAGCCGGAATTTGTTTCAGAATGTACTCCGAATCTACAAAAGCATATTTTTGTGCTTGCACCTCAGCATAAAAGCCTGTTAAACCGGTTACAAGAACTACAAGTAAACATAATTTTTTCATTTGATCCTGGATTAGGCTACACCCCTGTTCTTCCATTTATGTTATGGTGATCACATCACGGGTGTAAAAATACAACAATTCGATCAGAGTTCCCCAAGATTCATGCCAATGGTGAAATGGAATTGCCCTTGTTTGGATGTTTTGAAGGGTACAAAGAAAGGATCGGTTTCCAGAGGATCGAAACCCAGTCCGTAATCCAATCCCATTAACCCGAACATAGGTAGGAAAATACGTACTCCGACCCCGGCCGAACGTTTCACGGAAAACGGGTTGTAATCGTTCACTTTTGTCCAGGTATTTCCTGCCTCGGCAAAGGCAAGCGCAAAAATGGTGGCATTGGGGTTCAGCGAGAGGGGGTAGCGCAACTCTGCGGTATATTTGTTTACTATGGTACTCCCTGTAGATGGAGCAACCGAGAGGTCATCGTAGCCGCGAAGGGCAATGATCTCGCGCCCGTCGAGGCTGAACCCGGTAAGGGCGCTTCCTCCGAGGTAGAATCGCTCGAATGGCGCAGCACCCAAACTTTGGTTATAAGACCCCAAAATCCCGAAACCAAACTTGGTACGCAAAACGAGTTTGTTTTTGCCGTTGGTTAAAGGAGTAAACCACTCTGAAGTGAATTTCCATTTGTGGTATTCGATCCAGCGGTATTTATCTTGATCGCTTACATTCCGGTAGTCTGTAATGTCATCAAATAAAGAGAATGGCGGGGTAAATTTTAACGTAAGCGTAACGTTGGATCCGCGCATTGGAAAGATGGGGCGATCCACGCTGTTTCGCGATAAAGAAAAACGATAACTAAGGTTGTTGGCCTCGCCTTCTGAAAAAGCGAAAACAGAACCGAAATTATTCAGGTTGTAATGCTGGTATGAAATTTCGTTGTAAACGGTGAAAAAATCATCCGGCCACCGCAGGCGTTGCCCCAACCCCAGGCTTGCCCCGGTAATTTTGATAAAATTGCGATCCGGGTTGGGTACTTTTTCTCCTTCTATTTCGATGTTTTTGGGTTGACCATTGGTTTGAATGGAATGGAAAACGGAAACGCTCAGCGCATTGGGTTTTTTTCCTCCCAGCCAGGGTTCCGTAAAAGAAGCATTGTACGATTGGAACCACGATCCGTTGCTTTGGGCACGAATTGAAACGCGTTGCCCATCTCCGGAGGGAACCGGGTCCCAAGGACCTGTGAACATATTACGGGCAGAAAAATTATTCAGCGAAAGTCCGAGTGTTCCTACAATTCGTCCGGCTCCCCAGCCTCCCGAAAGTTCGATCTGATCGGAAGAACGCTCTTCTACCTGAAATTCGATATCTACCGTTCCGTTGACAGGGTCCGGAATGGGGTTTACATCCAGTTTTTCAGGATCAAAATACCCCAGTTGAGCCAATTCCCGTGTAGTACGCATAATGTCGGTACGGTTGAACAGGTCGCCTGGTTTGACGCGGATCTCCCGGAGGATAACATGGTCGTTGGTTTTGACATTTCCTTTGATGATGATGCGGTTTACCCGAGCCTGTTTGCCTTCGTTGATCCGCATTTCAAGGTCGATCGAATCGCCTTCCACAAGCACTTCCACCGGAGTGATGCTGAAGAAAAGATAGCCATCATCCATATAAAGCGAAGTAATGTCCTGCCCGCCTTTTGGATCGTAAAACAAACGAGCATCCAAAGTGGCCTGATTGTACACATCTCCTCGTTCAATGCCCAGCACACGATCAAGCACATCGCTGCTGTACAGGGTGTTGCCTACCCAACTGATGTTGCGAAAATAATATTTGCGCCCTTCCTCCATTTTAATGTTGATGTTGAGGCTCTTTTCATCATAAGTATATACGGAATCCCAAGCCACATTGGCATCTCGGAATCCATCCACATTATAACGGCCTGCAAGGGCTTTTTTGTCGTCTTCGTATTGGCCGATCAGGAATTTCGACGGGCTGAATATGCGCCACCATTTTTTTTCTTTGGTGTTTTTCATGGTGCGGCGGAGCTTGGCAGTAGAAAGGTTTTCATTGCCCTCAAAATCAATGTTTTTCACCTTTATCCGCGAACCTTTTGCCACATTGATGGTCAAGATCACCCCGTTATTAATGGTGGTATCTTTTTGTTGGCTGATGTCTACCCCAACCTTGTAAAATCCTTTGTCGATAAAAAAGCCACGCACTTTGTGTCGGGTGGTATTGGTCAGGTTTTCCGTTACGATCTTTCCCGTGTGGTAATCGATCATTTCCCGGATATCGTTGACCTCTCCTTTGGAAATGCCTTCGAACTTGAAAAAGGAAAGCCGGGGCCTTTCGGTAAGGGAATAGGTAAGAAAAATCGTATTGCCCTGAATTTTGGTTGCCCTGATCTTGATTTCGGAGAAGAGCTGTTGTTTCCATAGATTTCGGACAGCATCTGCTGTTTTCTGGCCCGGGATCGTTACCTTATCGCCCACGCCCATTCCCGATAAAAGGATGATTGCATTTTTGTCGAGGTGGCGTAAGCCATCTACGGTAATTCCACCAATGATGTATTCCTTTGGAACACTGTAATCAATGAGTTTGTCATCACCTGAGATCAGAATCTGCGATTGAACTGTAGGTGCAGCAAGGAGTGCAGCCAGCAGGAAGGCAAAGTTAAGCAGGTTGTGACGGGCGAATTTGATCGCTTGTCTTTCCAAAACGTCGTTCTCTTTTCTGATAATCGATGATGGCCTGGAAGAAATGAGCTTTCTTAAAATCAGGCCACAGTGTTTCTGTAAAATGAAGCTCAGCATAAGCAATTTGCCATAAAAGAAAATTACTGATCCGTTGTTCGCCACTTGTCCGTATCAATAACTCGGGGTCCGGATAAGGGGCTGTTGACAGGTATGAACTGATTAAATGATCATTTATTTCTTCTGCAATGAGCTTTTTTTCCGCAATGTCGCGTGCAATGTGTTTCATTGCATGTGTCAGTTCCCATTTTGAACTGTAATTCAATGCCAGAATTAAACGAACTCCGGTGTTGTGCTTTGTTTTATCGATGGCATGCATTAACTCGGCGCGGCACTTTTCAGGTAGGTTTTCCAAGTCGCCTATGGCAAGCAATCGAACCTTGTTTTTGTTGAGCGATTCAATTTCATTGGAAATGGAATTTACTAACAGATCCATCAAGGCATTCACTTCCCACTCCGGCCGGTTCCAGTTCTCTGTGGAAAAAGCATAAAGCGTAAGGTAATCCACTCCTATTTCCTGAGCAGCCATGAGTACTTCCCGAACAGATTCTACACCTGTAGTGTGGCCGAAAATACGTTGCTCACCCTGTTGCTCTGCCCAACGTCCGTTTCCGTCCATAATAATGGCAATGTGTCTGGGAACGCTGTTCCGGTTAATTTTGTCTCTTATCTGGGCTGCATCCATGGCATTTGCCTCATGAAAACGAAAGCGCGAATTTCGCAAGAAAAATTGACATTTCGGGGTTTTGGAAGGGGATTTATTTGGCGGCAGGACACAAATTCTTGTTTCCGATCCGGAAAGTCAGATGCAGCGATGTAAAAACATACCAATCCTTGTTGTTGGAAAATCCGCGTTGTGTTCCGTTTATAGGATAACCGGGAGTAGAAAGGGATTGATCGGACAGGCTGTTCGCAAGGGGACCATTGGTAAGGGTCAGGGCATCCGGGTCCACATAGCTTCCGCTCACATCGTCGAGAAAGTCGGTGAAGGTTTTTCGCAAACCGTACTCCAATGCCAGCGTGCCGTATTTGCCTACATTGCATTTGGTGCCAACTCCGAATGGGATGGCCAATTGCCCCAGGCTGTATGGCCTTTTGTTGTTGTTTTCGGAACCTTGGCCTTCTGTGCCCAAAGGTTGCAGCTCCACCCAGGTATCATTTTCCGGAAGACGCCCTTTGGGGTTCATTCGGAAAAAAGCAACTCCTCCAAACATATAGGGTGAAAGATAAGCGGAGCGGTTGCGGGTGTTGCCACCTATAGTGTTGCGTGTCAGATTGCCATGGGCATAGTCGAAAAAGTTAAACTCCATGACAGCGGCAAACTCAAAAATGTGTGATTTAAAAGATAAGTTGCGATTGACCTGAAAAGCAAGGCCTGTTTTACTATCGTAACCTTCTACCTGCGAATAGGCAACACTGGAGCGCAATGCAAAACGTTGGTCAAAATTGAGGCGGTATGTTAGGCCTCCGCCGGGTTGGGTTTGTTTGAAGTGGACAAAAGGGTTGAGGTCGCCGATGTAGTAAGCACCCAGTGCGGTTACTCCAACCTCAGAAATGGCAACAGACTGAGCTGGCGCATAAAAGATAAGGTTGAAAAAGGTAAGAGTAAGGACAATTTGTTTCATGAGATGATCAGGTAACTTGCCCTGTCTCTAGAACTTGGGCAAGTGCAGCCGGCCTTGTAATAACTTATAGTTAATCGTAAATATTGCGAAAATATAAGAATCTTTATCCGATGGATCACCTCGTTGTTGGCCGGGAATGATGCCTGATGGTGTCCATCCCGATCCTTCCAGCCCCAGAGAAGGGTCGGAAAGCTCTTCGGTAACAGGGCCACCAACAGCACTGAGTTCGGCTTTGTTGTGATAAACGTTGCTTACGTCATCAATGTAATCGGTAAAGGTTTTATGGCCCCAAATTTCAAGGCCGATGCTCAATTGATGATCGAGATTGTATTTTATTCCTATTCCCATCGGAATGGAAAACTGAATGCGTTTGTAAGAGTGAACACCGGAACCGGCCACCCTTTGGCCTTCCGTACCCAGCGGTTGGAGGGTATGCCATTTGCCATCCGAAGCAGCTTGGGCTTTGGGGTTGAACCAAAAACCGCCAATGCCGCTGAATAAATAAAGGTTGTAGTTGTTTAGGTTTTGGTTTCTTATTCCTTTGAGGCGAGCAAAGCGACTTGTTTTGTCACCGAAAGGATACCACTCGAACAAACCTACCAGCTGTACTATCGGAGATTTGAAATGCAGGTTTCTGTTTTTTCGGTGGATCTCTTCCGTTTTTGCATCATCGCCACGAAGAAGCGCATGGATCAAGGAAGTTCGTAACCCGATGTTAGGTGTTAGTTTATAGCGATAACCTGCGGTAATGCTATATCGGGTAAGCGAAAGCTCAAGGTCTTTGATGCCATTGGTCCCGATCTGGTTGGCTCCTCCCAACTCTCCCAGAAAATTACTTGTGCCCAAGCCAAAATGCAACGCGTGGCGATAAAATATCCAATGCCTGTTTTGGGCAAAATTTTGTATAGGCAGCATGAGCACTACGAATAGTGTAAATAGTGTGTGACGCATGGTTAGAGTTCTAAAAGCCTCTGTTCGAGCAAAAACTAACCGGATAAATTGGTTCTGTGCAAGTAGATAGGTAGAGGAGGGGTCTGCACAACCAGACGAGGCAATTATATATATATAGCTATACGGGGCTATTCAACAGAGGGTTTCAAGGGGGTCTAATTTCTTCTGTCTATTCCCCACATTAGCTTGTTCCTCATCGTGTTAAGGAAATTCTCCCCTTCAGGGAGGATCAGTTGATACAAAAAATCGGCTTTTGACATGACCAGTTCGGAGGAAGCTTCAATGGTTCTCGATCGGGAATCGAGGTTGGCCAAAAACTGCCTTCCACGCCCTTCAACTTTCAATCGAACAGATACGTTATCCGGTACTACAACAGGTCGTACATTCAAATTGTGTGGGGCAATCGGTGTAATGATAAAGTTCGGACTGTCGGGCACCAGAATGGGACCGCCGCAGCTCATTGAATAGGCAGTGCTACCTGTTGGGGTGGCAACAATGAGGCCATCTGCCCAATAGCTATTCAGGTAGTCGTCCCCGATGAAAGCATGTATGGTAATCATGCTCGACGAATCTTTTTTGTGAACGGTTAATTCGTTCAGTGCATAGGGCAGCCCGTCAAAAAGTCCGTTTTCGTCTTTCAGATAAAGTAGCGATCGTTTGTCTAAACGATAACTTTTCGATTTGATCTGGTCAATGGCTTTGTTGATATCATCCCGGTGAATGCTGGATAAAAAACCCAGGCGACCGGTATTGATGCCCAAAACCGGAATTTCCGAATCGCGGATGATGCGCATGGTTTCCAGTAATGTGCCATCGCCGCCAATGCTGAACAGGTAATCGATCTTTACGGAAAGGCTTTCTTTTGCTGTTACGGTAAAGCTTTCTACCAGTTTGGGCAGTTTGATGCGTACCTTGAGGTAAGAAAGAAAGGTGTGGTAAACGTAGATGGGATTTCCTTCCTCTGCTATCCGGTCAAAAAGTTGCTGGATAAAAGGGCAAAAACTATCGTTAAACGAACGACCGTAAATCGCGACTGTCATGGTTTGGGTAAAATGGGTTGAGCGAAATGTATAAAAAAATCCGCATCCGGAAGCATAAATCTGTTTGCATGCAAAATAAAACACTTTACTGCAACAGATGCTGAAACCGGACCGGAACCATGCATCGCCTTTTGTGGTTCAGGTTGTAATTTCGGAGCTTTTTCCGGTTTGATCGTGAAAAAATGTAAATTTCTTTATTCCTGCTTTTCCCAATAAGGTTTTCTTAGCTGAAGAAGATCTCCCCGCTTTTCCTCTTTGATTCTGTCTTTGCCTGAAACCGGCCCCGGGCGCTTTCTTTTTTAGTCGATAAAAAGAAAGCACTGTGAACGTAAGCCGGGAGCAAGGTGTGTCTAAGGGTGAGGGGGAGTTGTTGCCGGAGCTTTGTTGTCCGGAAAAAGTTCATCGCGTTGCTCCTGATCGATGAAAGCAGGGGCATCGATCATTACATCACGGCCTGCATTGTTTTTGGGGAAAGCGATAAAATCTTTAATATCATATTGCCCGGCAAAAATGGCCACCCAGCGGTCGAATCCAAAAGCGGCTCCTCCGTGTGGCGGGGCTCCGTATTCGAAAGCATTCATCAGGAAACCAAATTGCTCTTCGGCCTGACTGGCCGAAAAGCCTAAAAGTTTAAGCATGCGGTGCTGCATCTCTTTGTCGTGGATACGGATGGATCCTCCTCCGATCTCCGCTCCATTGATCACCATATCGTAGGCATTGGCACGTACCTTACCCGGATCGGTATCCATGAAAGCAATGTCTTCTGTTTTGGGCGAAGTAAACGGATGATGCATGGCATGCCAGCGTTGGTGGTCATCGTTCCACTCCAGCAGTGGAAAGTCAACCACCCAGAGGCAGGCAAACTGCTGGGGATCTCTCCACCCTTGACGGTCGGCTACCTCAAGGCGCAATTCCCCCATTTGTTTGCGGGTTTTGTGCAACTCTCCTGCCATTACCAGTATTAGATCTCCGGGCTGGGCATCACAGGCTTCTGCCCATTTTTTAAGGGCATTCTGATCGTAAAACTTATCGACACTGGATTTGAAAGTTCCATCTGCATTGCATTTGCAGTATACGATGCCATTGGCTCCTATCTGCGGTCGTTTTACCCAGCTAATGAGTTGGTCGATCTCTTTGCGAGAAAGCCCCGAAGCTCCTGTTACACAAATCCCTGCAACCAATTCAGCGGCATCAAATACTTTAAAGCCCGCCCCGCTTACGGCCTCTTTCAGATCCGCGATGGGCATGCCAAAACGCAAATCGGGCTTGTCGGAGCCGTAAAGGCGCATGGCATCATCGTAAGTCATCCGCCGGAACTCCGGCACATCGTGATTGAGCAGGGTTTTGAAAAGGTGGCGGGCTAAGCCTTCAAATGTTTGCAGGATATCTTCCTGATCTGCAAAAGCCATTTCGCAATCCAGTTGAGTAAATTCCGGCTGCCGGTCGGCGCGTAGGTCTTCGTCGCGGAAACATTTCACGATTTGATAATAACGGTCAAATCCGGAAACCATCAGCAACTGCTTAAACGTTTGCGGCGATTGGGGCAAGGCATAAAATTGCCCGGGGTTCATCCGTGAAGGTACCACAAAATCGCGTGCGCCTTCCGGTGTGGATTTAATAAGGTACGGAGTTTCAACTTCCAGAAAGTGAATGTCATCCAGGTATTTTCGAGCTTCGATCGCCAGGCGGTGGCGGATCTCAAGGTTTTTGCGCATCTTATCCCGACGCAGATCCAAATAGCGGTAACGCATTCTGAGTTCTTCTCCTCCATCGGTCTCATCATCCAGGGTAAAAGGAGGGGTTTTTGAACGGTTCAGCACGTTTAGTTCACTCACAAGGATCTCAATATCACCCGTTGGCAGATCCGGGTTAACGGAAGAACGCTCAATTACTTTTCCGGTGGCTTGTACTACATACTCCCGGCCCAGTTGCACGGCTTGATCGGTAAGGCCGGAATTATTATTGCGGTTAAAGGCGAGTTGCGTTACACCATAACGATCACGCAGATCAATAAACACGAGGTATCCTTTGTCGCGTTTGGCTTTTACCCAGCCTGATAAGGTTACCACTTTTCCAATATGGAGCTTTCTCAGCTCTCCACACGTATGTGTACGATACATATCACGTCTGCTTTGTTCAGTTTGTAAAGTTAGGCAAAATGCATGATTTCAGGTGCATGCTCACCCTTTATAAATCGGGCTTTGGGGTGCGGAGCATGTACGCATAACTTTCATCAGCACTTCCGTTTTTTAGTTCAGTGGTTGCACCGAGCTATCGGGTTATGCAAGGGGTTGGTTATGGGCTTTTCGAATAAAAAGCGGAAGAAGATCCACCTTTGTCCGATTCTACAGGTATTCTGCTATTTTTGCGGAAAAGTACCCGATATGCAACGCTTGTTTTTTGTTTCTTTTCTTTTTATTGGGATGGGTTGTGAAGAGCCACTTGTACCTGTTTCCATGGTACCGGCAAGCCACATGCCGGAGCCGGATGTTAAAAATGCAGCAAGTACAGCCGAGATCAATTATCAGCAGGTTCCGGCTTTTGATGCGTTGGGTCAGGTGCAGGTTGTGGTTGAAATACCAGCCGGAACCAACAAAAAAATAGAATACGATTACGCTACGAATACTTTTCCAGCCGATCAAAAAAACGGGGCAGACCGGAGAATTGATTTTCTTCCTTATCCGGCCAATTACGGATTTGTTCCTTCGACGTATATGGATACGGAAAAAGGAGGCGATGGCGATGCGCTTGATGTGCTGCTGCTCTCCGAGTCTCTGCCTGCCGGATCGGTTGTTCCTGTCCTTCCCATTGCCCTTATGGAACTGGAAGATGGTGGAGAAAAGGACAACAAGCTAGTGGCCATTCCTGCGGATGCTGCTCTTCGGATCATTGCCGCGCGGAACTTTGGAGAATTAAGAGCGGATTATCCCGGTATTCTTACCATCCTTGAAAAATGGTTTTTGGGATACAAAGGGCCCGATGTAATGGTTTTTAAAGGCTGGCAGGATGAAAAGGCAGCAATGGCCGATGTATATAAGTGGCAGCGTGCTGCCGGCGATCAATAATCTTACCTTGGTATGTTTCAGGATAAAGTGATCTGGATTACAGGTGCTTCTTCAGGCATTGGGGAAGCCCTGGCTTATGCTTTTTCGAAAGCGGGGGCTAAGTTGATCTTATCGGCCCGCAGGGTGCACGAATTGGAACGGGTACGAAAAATGTGCCGGAATCCGGAAAATGTAATGGTTCTCAAGCTTGATCTGGCAGATGCTTCTCCTTTTCCTCACCTGGTTAAAACCGCCGTTGATCGGTTTGGCCGCATCGATGTGTTGGTGAACAACGGCGGATTAAGCCAACGTTCCAAAGCCAGCGAAACTCCGGTCGAAACAGATCGATACATCATGGAGGTGAATTATTTCGGAAATGTAGCACTGACCAAGGCAGTATTGCCTCAGATGCAAAAGCAAAAAAGCGGGCACATTGTAGTCATCAGCAGCATTGCGGGAAAGTTTGGTTTTTTTCTTCGCTCTGCTTATGCTGCTTCCAAGCATGCGTTGCATGGGTTTTACGAATCGCTCCGGCTGGAAGAAGAAAAGAACAACATTGATGTAACCGTGGTGTGCCCAGGTCGTGTTCAGACGAACATCTCTTTGCATGCGCTTGGAAAAGAAGGGAAGGCACATGGCCTGGTGGATGACGCACAGGCAAATGGCATTTCTGCCGAAGCCTGTGCGGCTGCTATTCTAAAAGGCATGGCGAAAGGCAAAAAAGAACTTTTGGTCGGAGGAAAAGAAGTGAAAGCCGTTGTGCTGAAGCGCTTTTTCCCCGGGCTTTTTTACAAGGTGATCAAAAAGCAATCGCCTACTTAAAAGCGCAAAAAAAAACGCCGGCCTTCCGAAGGCCGGCGGGGTCTCATAGCTGGTGTCGTGGTATTTATGCTCCAATGAATTTTCGGAGTTCCCGACGGCTTCCCTTAAAAGTAAGCGCATTGTTCACAAGGTAGTAGTTCTCCAGATCAACGGTAAATTGGAAGGCAAATTTTGCGAGTTTTAACCGATGGCTTTCGAAGGTAAGCAGGGCCATCAAATCGCGTACCTGAGCCGATGTAACTCCTTTTGCACGTATCCCTTGTCGGGCAATTTGCAAACGGTCTTTATCAAAAGATGAGCGTTGTATTTGGTATTGTAAGTTGTCGAAATCCCGTTGAGACATGCCCGGTGTTTCATAGCCATCAAAACCACCATCATCATAATAATCTCCGTCCGATCCGCCATTTCCATCGTTGCTACCGCCATTCTGACAACCGTAGCTACAGTTTCCAAAGGGATGCCCATGGGCACAATTGCTTTCGGGTGGCAGACAACCCAGGTTGCAAGACCCGGCCCCGTTTAAGGGGAACTCATGTTTGCAAACCGGCCCCGTATAAAGCGGTTTTACAGAAACGACCTGAAGGCCACAACTGCCCCATCTGGCAGTTACGCTCGAATGGCGTGGTATATGCAATATTCCGGTGTAAAGTACTTTGGTTTGTACTCCGCAATACGGGTTTCTTATCCTACGTAAAATTTTAACTCTACGCCGGCCGGGAGCAACGCGGTTTAAAGTAAAAAAGGAACTTTGAGCAAATCGTTGTTGATCAAGCTGAACAATAAACGGAGCATTATTCCAACTACTGATGTTCAGTTTTGAACTTGCATAATGGTTGGCCTTTGTTCCGAAGAACAACAGGCTGGCAAACAGTGTAAAAATTAGCTTTTTCATAAGCTTACTCCTTTCGTTTTTGGTTTGGTAGTTTTGAACCAAAGGCTGTGCCAAAAGTGATATTGTTATTTTGTTAAGTTGCATAAGTAGCTTTTTTACAGGGTGGTATATTTTTCGTTTAACAACTTTTTAACAAAAAGTCGTTTTCAGAAAGCGGTCATAAATAGTGTTCCAAGCGGACGCTTGAAACAGAGGTGTCAAAAAATTACCCTCTTTCTCTCGCAAGCGTCTCGCTTGTGAGATGATAGCTATGCCATTCCAAGCAAATGATTGAAAAAATACCATTTAGGCTGGTGAGGTCATACATATTGTTCCTAGCGGATGCTTGAAACAGAGG
>CALLUQ010000068.1 GCA_938010565.1 uncultured Flavobacteriales bacterium | reverse complement strand
GCAAATTTTCGCAGAACGAAGAAATCCACTCACCACAAAATTACCGGACCGTTGCCGTTCCGCTGTTATTTTGCAGATACAACAAAAAGCATACCCAGATCGGATCAAAACCAAAAAAATGTGCATCGGCTGCTCCCTGCGGTTCGCAATGGCTCATAACGGTTATCAACCGGAAAACAAGATGGGAAATAACCACGGCTCATTTTTTGCCCCCGGTACCTGGAACGGACCGACGCATGCACAAGGTGAAAAAAGAAGATGATCGCCACACATTTTACCCTTCCGGTAAAGGGATTTTGCTTCCGGATTTATAACTTGGCACGCTTAATTGTCATTGAATGGACAATTTGTTCATACGGATTGATCTAATTTCAACGCAAAATCTGAGATTTCATGCATTTAAAAAATGTTTTTCTTGCCGGACCTTTAAGTTTGATGCTGGTTTTTACGATTACAGGTTGCAGAAACGAGGTGCCTGCTCCGGTTCCGGAAAATGTTGACCGGAGTTCACCCGGAAAAACCTCCCTTGCTACCCCTGCGGCAACAGCCCCTGTGTTTGACCATTCCCTCTTCCATACCCTCCTGCAATTATACGTAACCGAAGAAGGCAAAGTAAATTACCCGGGTTTTAAAAACGATCCCAACTTTCAGGCATACCTGGATGCTCTGGCCGCTGAATCTCCGGATAGCAGTTGGGTACGCGAAGAGGCCATGGCCTATTGGATCAATGCGTATAATGCATTTACCATCCGGTTAATTACAGATCACTATCCGATCGAAAGCATTACAAAAATTGACGAAGGCAAAGCGTGGGACAAAGCATGGATACACCTGGCCGGCCATACGTATTCTCTGAATGATATTGAACACCGGGAACTGCGTAAAACCTACAAAGATGCCCGCATCCATTTTGCGGTAAACTGTGCCTCATTCTCTTGTCCGCGTTTGCTCAACCAAGCCTATGCCGCTGCGTTGCTCGAAAACCAGCTGGAAATGATGACACGTCTTTTTTTACATGATACCCGACACAACAAGATAGAGGGAAACAAAGCAGCATTATCGCAAATTTTTAACTGGTACAAAGATGATTTTGTGAGCGACAGTACGGATCTGCAGGATTTTATCAACCCATACCTCGAAAATAAACTGGATGCCGATGCCAACATCAGCTACCTGAATTACAACTGGAAATTAAACGAATAAACAAAGCGGTTATGAGTGATTATTATGATTCGAAAGACTTAAAAAAATTTGGCAAAATAGGAGAATTTGAATCCGATGGTTCTCCATTGGCCGATAAGTTTTTTGATTGGTATGAAACCGTATTTCAGGCCGGAGCCTTAACGCCACGCGAAAAAGGACTGATCGCACTGGCTGTATCTCATGCCGTGCAATGCCCCTACTGCATCGATGCATATACGGTGGGTTGCCTTGAAAAAGGAGCCGATGAGGCCCAAATGATGGAAGCCGTACATGTAGCGGCAGCGATCAAAGGCGGAGCAGCATTGGTACATGGAGTACAGATGATGAACAAAACCAAAAAATTGAGCATGTAAGCCCGAATGATAAACCCATGATCCGATCCTTAAAAAAAAGAGCACACGAATTGGCCGAGACCACTTCTCAGATAAAAATCCTCAATGGCGAACCCTTTTCTACCGGCGAACTGCCTACGTTTAGGGAAAAAATCGAATCCGTTGGCCATTTTCCCTTAAAACCAACCGCAATTGAGATCTTTCAAGTAAATGTGGGCTATATGTGCAACCAGGTGTGCAAACATTGCCATGTAGATGCCGGCCCCGACCGTAAAGAGATCATGACACGCCAAACCATGCAACAATGCCTCGATGTGATCCGGCAGGGAGATGTACACACGCTCGATTTAACAGGAGGGGCACCCGAAATGAATCCGGATTTCAGATGGTTTGTTGCACAGGCTAAAGCTGCGGGAGTAGAGGAAATTATTGTCCGCTCCAACCTCACCATTCTGAGGGCCAACAAGAAATATTACGATATGCCTCCGTTTTTTGCCGAACATGGTGTACATGTGGTTTCTTCGTTGCCCTATTACAAAGCAGGTAAAACCGATAGCCAGCGGGGCGATGGCGTTTTTGATGCTTCGGTAAAAGCGTTGCAGGAACTAAACGCCACAGGGTATGGAAAACCGGGAACAGGACTGGAACTGGATTTGGTATACAACCCCACCGGAGCCTTTTTACCCCCCGATCAAACTTCGCTCGAAAACGAGTTCAAAACCAACCTGGAACGCGACTTTGGCATCGCTTTTAACCGCCTGTTTACCATCACCAATATTCCGGTTTCCCGTTTCCTCGAATACCTCATAGCCAGCGATAATTACGAAGATTACATGCACAAACTGGTAAATGCATTTAATCCGGCAGCCGTAAAAGGCGTCATGTGCCGCAACACCATTTCCATTGGTTGGGATGGCTATATGTACGATTGCGATTTTAACCAAATGCTCGATATGAAAGTAGACCGCAAAGCCGGCGGGCAACACATTAGCGAGTTCAATTTTGACCTTTTGAACCAGCGCGACATCCTCGTTTCACAACATTGCTTCGGGTGTACAGCCGGTGCAGGGAGCAGTTGCCAGGGAACAGTAGTCTGATCTATGCCTGCCTTGTTTCGCTTCGTTTCAGGTTTACTGCCATTTGGCCTGCTGTTGGCATGCCACCACTACAGCGATTTTGAAACCATGAGCAATGCCGTTATCGATCACACCGTTCCAACTCTTTCGGTGCATGAAGTGGCCCATCTTTTAACCCAAAACCACCCCCTATTGATCGATGCACGTACCGCTAAAGAATACGAAGTAAGCCACCTTAAAGGAGCCATTTGTGCCGGTTACGAGGCCTTTCACCCCTTTTGGTTTAAAAAGTTGCCCAAAGATCACCCCATCATTGTGTACTGTTCGGTAGGCTACAGAAGCGAAAAAATAGGAGCACAACTGATCCGTGAAGGGTTTGACAAAGTATACAACTTAAAAGGAGGTATTTTTGACTGGGTAAACCACGGCTATCCGGTTTACAAAAAAAACGAAGAACCCACCTCCGAAGTACATGCCTTTAATTCCAAATGGGGAAAATGGCTTGTAAAAGGAGAAAAAATTTATCCCTAACAGATGTCGGAAAAAAAAGATCGTTTGCTCATGATTTTTGTCAGAAATCCCATTCCGGGAACCGTAAAAACAAGGCTGGCAAAATCCATCGGAAACCAAAAAGCACTGGAAGTATATCATCAACTAATGGCACATACAGCGGCTGTTTCGGCAGCGGCTGAAGCAGATTGCAAAGTGTTTTATTCCACCGAAACCGTTCGGGGAGATGTGTTTGATGATAACCGATTTCAAAAAGGAGTACAGCATCAGGGCGGTTTGGGAGAACGCATGGAATCTGCTTTTTCGGAAGCCTGCCTCAGGTACCATAAAGTCGTCATCATTGGCAGCGATTGTTACGACCTGGATAGCGAGCGGTTGAACCATGCATTTGAAGCACTGGAAGAAAACGACGTGGTGATTGGTCCGGCATTCGACGGAGGCTATTATCTGATCGGAATGAAACAATTGCATCCGGAACTTTTTCGCAACAAAACATGGAGTACCCAATCTGTTTTGCCCGATACCATTCAAAGCATCGTGCAACTGGGTAAAAAGTATACCTTGTTGCCCGCTTTGCGCGATATTGATCACCTTTCCGATCTGGAAAAAACCGATCTGTTCAATGCATAAAACCGTACTTTTGCACCCAAAAAAACTGCGATGACAGAAAAAATAAAAGAAACCACCCAATTCTTGCAAAGCAAAGGAGTAACTGCACCGGAAGCAGGAGTAGTATTGGGTACGGGCCTGGGCGGCCTGGTAAACGAAATAGAAACAGAACTGGAAATACCCTACACGGAAATTCCCCATTTTCCCATTGCCACAGTAGAGTTCCATTCCGGAAAATTGATTTATGGCACCCTTGCAGATAAAAAAGTAGTGGCCATGAACGGACGCTTTCATTATTACGAAGGCTATTCCATGCAGGAAATTACGTTTCCGATACGGGTATTGAAACAATTGGGCATCCAATACTTATTACTATCCAATGCTGCCGGTGCTTTGAATAAATCGTACCGGAAAGGCGATTTAATGCTGATCGATGATCACATCAACCTTTTGCCGGACAACCCCCTACGGGGTAAAAACGACGATGAACTGGGGCCCCGTTTTCCGGATATGAGTCGGCCTTATGACAAAAAGATCAATCAAAAACTCACCTCTTTGGCACAGCAAGAAGGCATCCGTTTGCACGAAAACGGGGTGTATGCATCTGTAATGGGCCCCAACCTCGAAACACGTGCCGAATACCGTTTTTTACACCGGATCGGTGCCGATGCAGTAGGCATGAGTACCGTTCCCGAAGTCATTGTGGCCAACCATATGGAGTTGCCCTGTTCAGCCGTTTCGGTGTTAACCGATACATGCGATCCGGACCATCTGGAACCCGTTAATATAGAAGAAATCATAGCCGTTGCAGGGAAAGCGGAGGTAGGATTAACAAAATTATTTACTCGTTTGATCGAAGCACTTTAAACAAGAGAAGAACCCGCAACCATGAGCCATACTTATTTAGAAGCAACCGTAGATCTTTACAAAGATGCAGCACTAACACCCGATGTAGGATTGTGCTGCACCACCACACCCGTTTGGCAGTTGCCAGGACTGGACATTCCTGCCACCATGTTGGAAATGAATTACGGATGCGGAAGCACCGTAAACCCTAGAGATCTGGTGAACGATCCGCGCATTTTGTACGTGGGGGTTGGCGGAGGCATGGAACTGCTGCAATTTGCCTATTTCAGCCGCCGGAAAAATGGTGTAATTGGTGTAGATGTGGTCGATGAAATGTTGGAAGCCAGCCGAAATAATTTTATCGAAGCAGAACAAAAGAACCCCTGGTTTAAATCAGAATTTGTTGACCTCAGAAAAGGAAATGCCCTCGATTTACCAGTGGAAGACGAATCGGTGGATGTAGCGGCACAAAACTGCCTGTTCAACATTTTTAAAACAGACGACCTGAAACAAGCACTTGCCGAGATGTACAGGGTGCTAAAACCACATGGCCGCCTGGTACTTTCGGATCCTACCTGCGAACAGGAAATGCCGGAAACCTTGCGCAACGATGAGCGCCTGCGTGCTTTGTGTTTGTCGGGCTCCCTGCCGCTGCAAAATTATCTCGATATCATTACGGAAATAGGGTTTGGAACCGTTGAAGTGCGGGCCCGTAGGCCTTACCGTATCCTCGATCCGAAGCACTATGCCACCGATGTGCCGATCTACATCGAAAGCGTTGAAGTATGCGCCATTAAAGATCCCATGCCACAAGATGGCCCTTGCATTTTTACGGGGAAAACAGCCATTTACCATGGCGATCAGGAGTATTTTGATGATGCGAAAGGACATACGCTTTTGTACAACCAACCCCAGGCAGTTTGCGATAAAACAGCCGCCGCACTCCAAAACCTGAACCGGCCCGATATTTATCTTTCGGATGCTACTTATTTTTATGACGGTGGAGGTTGTTGCTGAGAAAGAGTGCCATCAAACAAGGCGATGATATACCACTTTGACCAAAACAGGTAGGCGACCATTCGAATTTTGTCCGTCTAAAAGTAGTGATTTTCACGCGAAAAACACCCTGAAACCCTTGCAAAATAAGGGCTTTTTACGTATCTTAAAATACTCGAAAAGCCACAAAATGATAACAGGATTCAGCAACCTTGTACAACTCACCACGTACTTTTCAGATGAGGCAAAATGCCGCCTTTATTTAGCCAATCTCCGTTGGGAAGACGGTGAACCTATTTGCCCACATTGCGGACATGAAAAAGTGTACACATTCAAAGACGGCAAAACCTGCAAATGCGCTCAGAAGGAATGCAAGAAGCGTTTTTCCGTGACTGTTGGAACCATCTTCGAGAACACCAAAATACCATTACGTAAATGGTTCATTGGAATCTATCTTATCACCTCACACAAAAAGGGTATTTCATCTCACCAATTGGCAAAGGATTTGGGTGTTACTCAAAAACCTGCATGGTTCATCCTTCAAAGAGTACGCGATATGCTAAAGGAAAACGCACCCGAATTACTTTCCGGTGAAGTGGAAATTGATGAAACCTTTGTAGGCGGCAAGGAAAAGAACAAACGCGCATCAAAGCACACCAAAGGAACACAGGGTCGTTCTACCCTCACAAAAACGCCTGTACTTGGATTGTTGGAGCGTAGCGGGGAACTCCGTTTGCAGCTAGTGAAGGGCACCAAACGCGAAACCCTACAACCCATCATGCGAAATGCTGTTGTAGAGGGCAGCACCGCATACACGGACGAACGCAAGGGATATATCGACCTTGGTGAAATATTCGACCATCAAACCATCAACCACGGAGGAAAGGAATACGTACGCGATTTGGTTTCCACTAATGGCATCGAAAACTTTTGGAGCATCTTCAAGCGTGGGTTGATAGGTATCTACCACCACTGTTCAGAAAAACATTTGGAGCGGTATTGTGATGAATTTGCGTACCGTTATAACACTCGTGAACTGGCGGAAGAAGAACGGTTCGATCATGCAATTTCACAGGCATCAGGGCGTAGACTGACCTACGCAGAACTAATCAAACAAAACTAAATACTATACACACATGGAAATGACAATACCGTTTAATACCTTTGGACAAAGGTTTTCATCAATGACGGATCAAATACAAAATCAAGAAGGCGAACCTACGTTTGAAGACTTCAGAAATGATAATGGAATACCGTTTTGGTGGGCATCAGACCTATCCCAAATGCTTGGTTACGAATCCTATAAGTCATTCAGAAAGGTTATTGACAGAGCCATTAAGGCAATGATGGCGATTGATGTCTCATATCATGACAATGTTATTGCACATGATCGAGAGGATGCAAAGATTGTGGATTTCAAACTCTCAAGATTCGCTTGTTACATGGTTGTGATGAATGCGGATTCAAAGAAGCCGGAGGTTGCAAAGGCACAAGCATACTTTGCCACCATGACCCGAACCTTTGAGGTCATGATCCAGGAATCTGACCAGATTGAGCGGCTTATTATTAGGGATGACATTAAAGAGGGAAACAAAGCTCTAACAAATGCCGCGAAAAATGCAGGAATTACGGACTATGCGAGATTTCAAAATGCGGGTTACATGGGGCTGTATAATATGGGAAATTGGCAGTTAGCTAAAATGCATTCAATTGACAAAACCAAACTTTTCGACCACATGGGAAGGGCTGAATTAGCGGCTAATCTTTTCCGTATTACGATGACTGAAGAACGTATCAAAAGCAAAAATGTCAAAGGTCAAAACCAACTTGAAAAAACTCACAAGGAGGTAGGAAAAGAAATACGAAATGTTGTAAAACAAAATACTGGTAAATTCCCTGAAAATCTTCCCGTAGAAGGAAGGCCTACCTGATGTCAAAAAGAATTTGAAAAAGACTAATCGTGAGTTGAAGAAAATCGACCAAAAGAAAAAGTGACCAAAGACAAAGAAAAAACCCTCAAAATGAAAGGTAGCTTCAACGATCTACTGGAAAGCACCAGTCAAAGGCAATCCCAAGCCTAATAAAGAAGCGCAAGAAGAAAGATGAGGACGAAACCGACTAATCAAAATAGGTAGTCGGGGTCGTGTAGAAAGTCATCCAAGAAGCATTCTTTTCGTAGCGCATCACGTCTTTTCCTTTCCTCTGATGTTTCCGTTGGGTTCAACTCATCCAACAGGCGTAACAATACAAATGCATCCGCAAAGGCCTCAAAACGTGAATTCTATGAGATCGCGTACTCCGGCATTTCACTTGTATCGGCCATAAGATCGCTCCCTGCAAATTGTTTCTCCTTTGCCAATTTCGCTATCTTAGGCCACCCATCCATTCCGGTAACATCCATCCGTTTGAAGAAACCTTATGGAGCGCTTTTTTGATACTTACCAACGGCAACTGTTCTGGGGTTTATTGCTGCTCTCCACATTATGCGGTTTTTTGCTGTTCGATTTACGCATGAGCCATGGCGGAGACGATTCCGTTTACATTACCCGTGCATGGAACCTTATACAAAAGGGGCAATATCCGGGGTTTCAGGGGCCGCTTTACCCCATGGTGCTTGCGCTGATCGTTGGCATGGGTGGAATTAAGATCGGCCTTTTAAAAACATGTTCCATGCTTTTTCTGGCAGGACATTTCTTCTTTTTTTACCGCACTTTCCGAAAAAGCGTGGAGCCGGCCGTTTTGTGGCCGGTGCTTATGGTTGTAGCGCTAAACAGCTTTGTGCATTACTACGGGAGCCAAACCTATTCAGAGGCTTTTTTTATGCTGCTTCAGATGGCCTTTTTTTGGTATTTCACCGATCGTTTCATAGCAAAAAAGAACCCGCTACAGCCCGGCATTGCCACACGGAAAAAAGAGAACAACCGTCAAAAACGGATTTTCAAATACCTGGGATTGGGGGCGCTTTTGCTGGCCCTTGGCTTAACCCGGAGCATTGGCTTTGCTGCACTCTTTGCTGTCATCGCTTATTTTTTGCTTTTCCGCCAATGGCGAAACGCCGGACGTACCCTGTTGGCTTTCCTGCTTCTGTATGGAGGGTTTAAGCTGATTACGGGTATGGTGTTGGAAACCCCGGTGGTTCAGTTTGGGAGCCAGGCCTCTCTGTTTACCTGGACCGATCCTTACGATCAAAGTCAGGGGAAAGAATCCTTTACCGGGTTTTTCATGCGGTTTGCAGACAACTCCAACCTTTATCTTTCGAAACATCTGCCGCGTATATCAGGCTTCAGAAATGCAGAAGCCACCACCATTCGGCCCGTAATCACATTGCTGCTTTATTTGCTTTTTGCGGCTTCTTTTCTGTTTGCCTTCCGGAAAAATAAAGCCTTGGTATTTACAGGCCTTTACCTGATAATGACCTGTGGAATAACCTTTTTCCTTCTGCAATCCTATTGGGATAGCGATCGCCTCATTATACCCTTTTTCCCTCTGATCGTACTTTTTTTACTTTATGGCCTAAAAGAGTTGCTCGCCATACTGCCCGTAAAACAAAACAAAGTGGCCGTTTGGGGAGCCGGGGCCTTGCTGGTTGTTTTATCTGCCACAGGAATGCTGCTGAAAGCAAAAGCAAACGCTCCGGTTTTAAGGGCCAGCTTAAAAGGAGATGCTACTTTTGGGTTGGAAGCCTGGAGAAAAAATTACCTGGATGCTTGTTCTTATGCTGCGCAAAATTTACCCCGCAAAGCAATAGTAGCCGTACGCAAACCTTCGATGGCTTTTTTGCATACGGGAAAGGAATACATGGGCTTGTACAAAGTGCCTGCCGTATCGGTTCGTGAAATGTTTTCGCCCGGAAAAGCATACCTGATCGTAAAATCACGGGAGGTACACCCCAGGTTTCATGAATATTACCTCCGGGAATTAAAAGGAATAATGTTCGGCTACGGAGCCCGCACAAAAAAATTCCCCGCCAATGTTTCCTATCAGATCTATGCCTTTGAGCCCGATGAAATGGAAACGGTAAAACAAAACATTGCCACAGTAGCTTTTCCTTATATGACAGGGCCGGAAGAATTTCTGAACAGTTTTGTCCGGATATCCTGTATGGATCCGGTGCAGGTGGCGGCTGTTGTGAAAGAAAAAAAAATGGATTACATGATCCTGGACCAATTGCGGTTAGACGGGAAAGCCATTTCGGTTTTAACCTATAAGTTTATCGTTGCACTGAATGCCAAATACCCGGAAGCAGTCGAATCGCTTTACATCGCCGGAGACGTGCAATTGGAAAATGCAACCGTTTTCCGCTTTCACCGCGATAAGATCCCATAACGAGCGATCAAGGGTTATAGCTGCCCCACCCGGTTTTTATCATCTCCCATACAAACAACATTTTAGATCTGATGGTGGTCATTTTGGTAGGCAACTCGCCGTGGTCGGGATAGTGCCGTTTTACCGGAATTTCTTTGATTTTCATTTTGATTTGAGGGGCCCGGAAAACCAGGTATAACTGCAAATTAAATCGTTGAAAAACAAACCGGAACGGTTGCACCCGATCGTCTTTCAGGTAGCGAGAACTCAACCCCCTGAACCCGTTGGTTACATCTGTAAACTTATGGCGGGTAACCCAATAAGTAAAAGGCATCACGATGAATCGCATTCCCAGGTACCGGCCCGCCGGTGTGTTTTTGTGTGAACCTCCCGTAAGGTAGCGGCTGCCTTGTACCAGATCGTAACCTTGTTCCAATTGGCCAATAAAATCGGGAATCGCTTCAACACCATCTTTTCCGTTTCCATCCATCGTAATCACACCGGCATACCCTTGTTCAAGTGCATAATCCAGCCCCATCCGGATGGCAGTTGCCAACCCTTTTTCAGCCGTGGATAAAAGGGTACGAACCCGAACGGTTTTGAGAAATCCGG